>NZ_NHRQ01000017.1:0-56313 GCF_002165335.1 Acinetobacter sp. WCHA29 | reverse complement strand
CTCTTGAATTAAATAATTTTGCTGATTAATTTAAGATCAAATAAATTGTACGTTTTTTGATTTATGACGGAAGTCTATTCTTTAAAGATATGCTAAAAACAATCTATCCATTTAAAACATATAAGAACCCCATGAAAACCCTCAAATCAATTTTTCTAATACTCTCCCTAAGCACACCAGCCATCTTCACCCAAGCTGCTGAATCCACCATCTCCCTACAAAAACAAGTCGCTGGTTACTACCAATATCAAGCTGGTGACGTACAGATCACTGCCCTGCTCGATGGTACAAACTTCATGTCACCAAGCTTGTTTAAAGATATATCACCACAACAAGTTCACGAGATTTTAAAGAAATACTATGCAGATCAAGAGAAAGGCGTACAAACCTCAGTCAATGCCTTCCTCGTTAATACAGGAAAATCTCTAGTATTAGTGGATAGCGGTGCAGCTAGTTGTTTTGGTGCTCATTTAGGTTCAGTTTTAACGAACCTAAAAGCATCAGGCTATCAACCTGAACAAGTCGATACCATTCTACTCACACATCTACATCCCGATCATGTCTGTGGAATCAGTAAAGATGGCGTTGCCAATTTCTCTAATGCGACAGTCTATGTATCTGATGATGAAGCAAAATATTGGTTAGATCCGAAACAAGCAGCAAAACTACCGAAAGAAAAACAAGCCAATTACTCAGGTACGGTTGAGAAAATTAAACAAGCGATTGCGCCTTACCAAGCCAAACAACGCTTTAAAACCTATAAACTCGGTGATGACATTCATGGTTTTAAAGTCATTAATACGGCGGGACATACACCGGGACATTTTAGTTATGCACTAAAAACCAAAGATGAATCTGTCGTCTTTATTGGTGATATTGTCCATTCACATACCCTGCAATTTGATAAACCTGAAACGGCAATTGAATACGATATAGACCCGAAAAAAGCAGTTGAAACACGTTTAAAGCAATTCGCAAATTTTGCTAAAAATGGACAAACCATTGCCGCTCCACATTTACCGTTCCCCGGCATTGGACATATTTATTCAGCAGATGGAAAGAGCTATCAATGGATTCCTGTACATTTTAAAGATTAAGACAAATGAGCTGATTTTAGGCAATAAAAAAGCGACTTCCATAGTCGCTTTTTTACGGTATCACTTCATTCCAAAGATTAACTTCAATCCCAGCAAGGTCATCACCCCACCTGCAATACGATCAAAAACAGCCTTAGATTTTAAATACACTTTGCGAGGACCTTCTGCTGACAATGCAACAGCCACTAGCGAATACCAACCTGCATCAATAAAAAAGCATAGCATCGGCAATACCACATAAAAATACGTTGGGATTTCTTTCGGCAATAACGCGGTAAAAATACTGGCAAGGATAATCGCAATTTTAGGGTTACTGAGTTGGGTAATCAGTCCTAAACGAAATGCTTGCGTATAACTCATGGTCTTGACTGCACCATTTACAGCTTCCATGGGTTCTTTGGCATGTTTAATAATTTTATACGCCAGCCAAAGTAAGTACAGACCACCAAAAACTTTCAAAGCGATATAGGCAGAAGGCACAGCCAACAAAATTGCTTGTAGCCCCATCACTGCAAGCAAACCAAATAATGCTGCCCCCGTGCCTGTACCAAGCGCAGTAAATAAGCCATGTTTACGTGAAATCGCAATTGAGTTTTTGGCAACATAAATAAATGTAGGACCGGGACTAATTGCCCCCAACATTAATGCCAAAGCAATAGAGCCTAAAATCAATAATGATTCCAAGATAGACCTCAAGATTAGAATAATTTTCAACTATTTATTTTACTTAAAAAACCATAATAGAAGATATATTTTTTTGATTTCTGTTTATAAATTTAAGGATTTTTCAAGCAATTTGATATTTAGTAAAAAACCAAAAATAGAGTAAAAACTCAATTTAATTTCAATATCAAACAGTTAAAACATAGCATATGAATAGTAAAATTTTATTGTGCATCCATTTTTTCTATTAAAGTTTTTTTCTGATAATAATTTATCATCGATTTTTAGCAGAACTTTCATATATTTTTAAAACACATAATCCCATAATAAAATTATGCTTTAATTTTCTTTAGAACTACAACCGAGGCACATCAGATGCAAAATAAAAGACTGAAAACATTAGACCGCTCTAAATCACATCTTTGGATTGTAGGTGGAGGCATAGCTGGTATGGCTGCTGCTGCTTTTGCGATTCGTGATGCTAAAGTGCCAGCCGAACATATCCATATTTTAGAAGAATTAAATGTTTCTGGTGGTTCGATGGATGGTGGACATAATCCGCTTAATCCGAACCAAGCATGGGTCACACGTGGTGGACGTATGCTAACTGATGAAACTTATTTGTGTACTTGGGATTTATTTTCAAGCATCCCATCTTTAGAAAATCCAGACATTTCTGTTCGTGAAGAATGTCGTGAATTTAACGAACAAGTTAAAACCAATGCTCAAGCACGTTTGATCGACTCAAATCATATTATTGCAGAAGCTCAAAAATTGGGATTATCAACGCTCAACCGTGCTCAAATGTTACGTCTACTGGCATTAAAAGAAGATCGTATCGGTAGTCGCCGTATTGATGAGTTTTTTGATGATGCATTTTTCCAAAGTAATTTTTGGCGGATGTGGCGAACCACGTTTGCCTTTCAAAAATGGCATAGCGCAGCGGAATTACGCCGTTATTTTCTACGTTTCATTCAAGAATTACCACGCATCCATACCTTAGCAGGTGTGAAACGAACTAAATACAATCAATATGATTCAATGATTCATCCTCTACAACGCTGGTTGGTGGAACAAGGCGTTGATGTTCGTTTCGGTAGTTATGTCACAGATGCAGACTTTGTCGAAGATGCCCAAACGAAGGAACGTAAGGCAACCCAACTTTATGTCAACATTCCAGAAGGCACTGAACAAATTCAACTGGGTGAGCATGATCTTGCGCTCTTTACTTTAGGTTCGATTACGGCTGATTCACGTTATGGCGATAAATTCGATGTTCCTGAGCTGATTCGTGATCGACAAGATCATGGCTGGCGTTTGTGGGAAACATTGGCTCAAAAAGCCCCTGATTTTGGTCGTCCAATGACCTTCTATGGCAACATTGATGAGCATAAATGGAAATCCTTTACGCTCACCATGCATGATGATGTGCTGCTAAAACGGATTATTGATTACACAGGAAATGAACCGGGTACTGGTGCACTCATGACTTGGTTTGAATCTGGTTGGCATCTATCTGTGGTCGTTCCAGCTCAACCGCATTTTGCTGACTTACCAGAAGGTAAATTCACCTTATGGGGTTATGGTTTTGAAATTGACCATATCGGCGATTACATTAAAAAACCGATGAGTGAAGCGACGGGTCAAGAGATTTTAATTGAGTTGATTCATCAACTTGGTTTCGATGACATTTTGGATCATGTGTTGGCACATACTGACATTACCACAGTAATGATGCCTTATGCCTCTGCCCTATTTGCATGTCGTAAAGCAGGTGATCGTCCATTGGTCATTCCAGAAAATGCGGTCAACTTTGCTTTCTTAGGTCAATTCGTAGAGCTTGAAGATGATGTGGTTTTCACGGTGGAATATTCCGTACGTTGTGCCATGATTGCCATTTATCAGCTCTTAGGTGTCGAACGTGAAATTCCAGAGATTTACAATGGTTTACTCGATCCTAAAGTTGGCTTAAATGCTTTGGAAGCAGTTTTTCATTAAATTTTAAAAAGCCATAGGGTAAATTGCTGCCCTATGGTTATTCAACTTATTTTGATAAAACGATATAAGCAACTTCACTGCTCAAAGAACCATCGGCTTTGATTTGATAATATCGTTGCACCTGCTCTGATGCTTTGCTTTGTAAATCACGTTGTTTGGCTTGAATCGATACAAGCTCAACCATTGACGGGGTTAAATCATAGGCAACACTTCATCAACCAATGCTGCCTTTAGAGGGGCTGCTTGCCCACAATACTGTCTAGGATCACTTTTTTAGAGTACTGAAAGAATCTCCTACTGTAACTTTTATTCCATTTGCAAAAATGAAATCCTCCGCAAATACCCCAGTTGTCATTGTAAGTACACTTACCAATAAAATAGATTTTGATATTTTCATCCGAACCTTTCTTTTCTAACTATCATAATTCAATTGTTAAAAGCTTATACTTTTACACTCTTTAGTTCCTTCCAAACAAATACTCGCATATCCTGTATTTGTTGAAGGTTTATACTGCTGTGAAGATTTCGCCACATTAACTTCTGTATTCGTAGCAGTGTTATAACTTTGTTGTAATCCTACAAAAGACAGTAGGTCCTCTGCCAATGCTTGTCCTAATTTTTGATAACCTGCTTCTGAAAAATGAACCCCATCTTTTCGACCTAAACCTTGATTAATCCAAGATTTCATCGAACATCCCCCCCCCATAGCTTGTTGCCAATTCCAATACAAAGTATGCTTTTGCTGTGCAACTTGGTACTGCACATTTTGAATCGCAGTTAATTTAATTGGTCTTATCCCACATTGACCCGCGATATTTTTTAAGCTTTCTGGTGCTGAAACAATCATAATGGCAGTATCAGGACTCGCTACACGAATCTGATCAACTTTCGAAATTAATAAATTTTTATACTTATCAACATCAATATTGTCGTTAAATGCTTCGTTTGTTCCATAAGCAATAATAATCAATTCAGGCGAGATGCTCTTTAAATTTTGCTGCCACCCCTCGTTCCAGCGATTCCAATATGATAATTCTGCTCCATTAATTCCTAATGCTGAAACAACAGCACCCCCACCATTTTGATTTTTTGCCCACCATCCCCCAATTGCTGATTGCTCTGCATTTGAAGCAGTGATGGTAAATGGTAGCTGTGCCACAAACTCGACTGTTTGCCAGGTATTGTTTTTGATTGGGGCTTCAATCTCAAATTGATGCCCTTGTGCATCTCGGCCCAAAAACTTACCATCCGTTGCAGCCTGCCTTAAATTTACTTTGATTTTTTGCGAAAGTTCACTTTGTTTTGATTTAATGGTTAAAGTTGCTCCATTAAACTTAGGGGTAGCGATTAAGCCCCCCAAAGTATAATTTTGATCTCGTTGCTGACGGCTCGAGATTGGCTCCCAACCATTGTTATCGTACCCATAACGGGCTAAACGCTGCCCAGAAAAATACATAGGCATTCCCCACCCCATTCCACCGTTTCCTAACCGGTTTTGTAATTGAGCCCTTAACGTACCTGTCATTACATCAGCCGCTGTATGGGAATCACCGAATTGAACAATATGAACAGATTTATTTTTAAAAGCAGTCATTAATTGGTTGGTATTAGGATCATTAAAATTGGTCAAATTACTAGCATAAACTGGTGATCCGATCGTTAAAATGCAAAATACACCTAAATAAACTGACTTTTTAATCAACATAGACTTAACCTGTATTTTATTGAGTTTAATGAATAATTTTTAGATGGCTTGAAATAACTTGTGCAATCAGTTTCTGACCATCTGTTGAAAAATGGATTCCATCAGCACTACGCATTTTAATAGAATTTCCATTTTTAGTAACATATTCATTGTAAATATCGTTTTTTCCACCGAGTAATGGTCTGGAATCAATAAAAAATGCCTGATGCTTTTTCACTTCATCACTAATGACTCGATTTAAATATACCATCTGTTGATTCAACGAATCTTTTTTCATGTTTGGTGGACTCAACCACATCACACTAATTCGATTTTCTTTGGCTGTTTGAATAATTTGAGAAATGCGAGAACGATAGACAGTCTCCCATTCAGGCGATTGAAATTTAAGGTAACTTCCACCTTTAGGGTTTGGCATATCCCAAGGATCATTCGCTCCTAAAAACACGACTAAAACTTTAATTTGCTTATTTGCAGAAATAGTATCTTGAATTGTTTTAGGCCAATCGAAGAAGCTAGGGTACGACAAGCCTGTACTCTGTTTACTTAAATTAATGGTTTTAATATCAAATTTTTCTTGCAAATGCTTTTGCACGTGCGGTGCAACTCCCTGCATTAATGAGTCACCTGCAAAGAAAACTTGGTCAGTTTTGGTCAAGGTAAATTGGTCAAGTAAGGCTTGATGTGCCCTTGCTTGTTCTTCTTTCGCCAATCTGATTTTTTCTTGTTTTTCAAGTTGTACTAAGTACTGGCGATATTCTGGTGTATACGCATAATGCTGATTGTATTGACTTATGATCTCGGTATTCAATTGACCAATCATGGCTTTATTCAAGTCATGTTTCGTATATAAAAGATCACCAATCTGCCCACCTAATGTCCATACTTCAAATTTTTCTAACTTAGATAAAGGGCTTTCTCTATGATAAGTCTGCTGAAAATAGGCATTGACTGAATTTTGCATAATCCAAATTGATAAAAATGCAAAAAAAATCAGGGTAACCAGAATAAAAATATAACTCTGAACATGATCATCAGCTGGACCAAATTCCTGAGCATTAATTTCATATTCAAGCTCTAGCATTTTTGATTCATTAGAAATTTGCATATATAAATCCAGGAATTCCAGAAGGTGCACAAATGATAATAGTGATGAAAATAGTGATGAGCGGTACTAGCAATGCATATCTTGGGATCTTTCGTTGATATGAACTTAAATTACTTAATGCCCGATAAACAAATGGGTAAATCACCCAGGCTATCGTTAATAAAGTAAGTAAATATAATGGGTTACTAGTCCACTGGACATTAATATAATTACTCAATAAGGCTCTAAATACTTGCAATGCCTCTTCAAAGGTTTTGGCTCTAAAGAAAACAAAGCAAAAACTAACAAAGGTGATTGTTAAAAATACGCTCGTGGTTTTACCTATCCAACTTGATTTTGCAAAAGCATCACGTGCATGTTTTATGTCTACTTTAAAGACCTTTTGATAGATTTTATCTGAGATATTAAGCAGTACTAATGCTAAGCCGTGTAACAATCCCCAGATAAAAAAATTCCATCCTGAACCATGCCATATACCTGATAACACCATTGCAATCACTAGATTTAATTGGGTTAGTGTGAAACCACCCCGGCTTCCCCCTAGCGGGATATAAATATGGTCTCGGATCCAGGTAGACAAACTGATATGCCATTTATCCCAAAAATCACGGATGTTGTGGGCAAGTAACGGAGCTCTAAAGTTTACAGGTAATCTAAAACCCAACAGCAGGCCAAAAGCGATCATCATTTCACTGTAGCCGGAGAAATCGAGAAATAGCTGTAAGGTATAACCATAAATCGCAGCCAATATTTCCAAACTATGATATTGCATTGGATTAGCGAATACAGGATTTACCCATTGATCCGCAAGCCAACCTGCGATCCACCATTTTTTTATTAACGCTAAAACCAGAAGTATTAAAGCCAAGCTCGGTAATAAAATTTTACGGGGCTGGTTCGTCGTTATCTGTGTACTCATTCCACAAGACTGGCCACTAATATCGGTCAACCCCTTTGCATTCTGAGCACGAGCGATAGGGCCGGCTGTTATAGTTACAAAGAATGAAAAATGCATTAAAAGTTGAATTAAATTAAATCTAGGGCAATCTATTTCATTCCTATAACGACTAACCAAATAACTAATCGCTTGGAATGAGTAATAGGAAATACCTAAAGGTAAAATTAAATTTGCTGCCAATCCTGAATTATCTAAATTAAGTTTATCTAAAGATTCAGAAACTATCGATTTAAAAAAATCGTAATATTTAAAGATACTTAGCTGAATTAATGTTATTACAATTCCGGAAATTAATAATTTTTTCTTAAGTAAAACATAGCGATCCATTAATATGGATATTAAATAAATTATCAAACTAAAAATAAGTAAAATGGTGATAGCTAACACACCAGCCATCAAAAATACCAGCAAATAACTTGTAATAACGAGAATCAGATTCTGAATTTGAGGCCTATTCCTAAATAGCCAATAAATACCAAAAAATAGAATGAACGACAATGCAAATTCTATAGATAAAAAAGAAAACATTATTTTAATCAGTTACAAAAAATTACCCGAATATAACATTATTTTAAAAATTAAATTTATTAGATTTTATAATAAGTTGAATGAGTATTTTAGATAAGCTGTCATTAAAAAGTAAACATGTATTCTTTTCCGAATTGGTTTGATACTTTCTGCACCGATTGCTCTATTTTATCAGCTGTCATGACTTGAAAATCTCGCCAATCATATTTCATCTGCTTCCATACCATCTCGATTCGATTTAACTCAGGGCTATAAGCTGGAATAAAATACAGATTCGTCGAAAAGTTAGTTTTAAGTAGTTCTCTGTAATCAGCCATCTTTTTACTTCTATGAATCGAGGCATTATCAACAGTAAGAACCAATGGAAGGTTATACGTCTGTTTTACTTGTTGAGCTATTCCAGTTAAATAGGCATAAAACCAAGCGATGACCTTCTTTAATCGATTCAAACTCATACAATTTCCAACGTCGGCGTTGTAGCCTTATGGTTTCTGGGATACGTTCTTGTAGAGTGGCAACTTCCGCAACACTTTTACCTTCGGAAAGCCAGAGAATAGTTTGGGCACGTTGTCTTTCACGCCAATGTTTTGCATGTTTGGCCAGAAAAATGAGTCGTTCTCGCTGTTCTAAACTAAGTGGTACAGAGACAATTCGAGGCATGTATGAACATCTATTAACTAAAAAACCTTTTCGCATGATTCGTTATTTTTATCAACTTAAGAATGGGTGTGAGTAATTATTGATTTTTCAACTATTATCCAAAATTGGTCAAAAAGCCTACTTCACTGTTGATGCCATGAATCATCAAAAATTTACGGGGCATGTTGAGCAGATTTCCCCTGCCGCAGGTTCAGAATTTAGTGTACTCAAACCTGACAATGCGACAGGTAATTTCACCAAAGTGGTACAACGGATTTCTGTCCGTATTGCGATTGGATTGATCCAAATCAAAAAGGCATTGAAAAATTACGACCAGGTATGTCTGTGATTAGCTCTGTAGATACTGACTCCTAATGTAAGACTGACATTCTCAATCAAATCCATTTACAATGTGATCAAATTCCTTTCCCTTGTTCGAAAATGTTTGATCACATTGCTTTTCCCATCCCCTATCAAACATTAGCGCTTAGCAGTTCGGTTCAATTAACCATTAAGCGTTTGGATCTGATTCATCCTCAAATTTCAGGCAATAAATTTTTTAAGCTGAAATACAACTTACTCGCTGCACAACAACAAGGTTTGTCGCAAGTCCTCACTTTTGGTGGTGCATTCTCCAATCATATTGCAACAACGGCTTATGCAGCTCAACGCTTTGGCTTTCAAAGCATTGGTGTAATTCGTGGTGAAGAACTTGCGACCAAAGACTTAAACCCTACCCTACAGACAGCACAAGATTTTGGCATGCAACTGCATTTTGTCAGCCGAGCCGAATATCGGCTACGCCATGATGTTGAGTATTTACAACAATTACAACGGCAATATCCTCAAGCCTTTATTATTCCAGAAGGTGGAACGAATGCACTTGCTCTGCAAGGAACACAGGAAATTCTGAGCGAAGATGACCGAAAGAATTATGATGTCATTTGCTGTGCCGTTGGAACTGGTGGAACAATTGCAGGACTGATTGAAAGTAGTTCAAATCAACAACAAATAGTGGGTTTTTCTGCATTAAAAGGGAATTTTTTACAACACGATATTCAACAGTGGACCACTAAAACCAATTGGAGATTAACCGATGCCTATTGTTGTGGGGGTTATGCGAAAACTACTGATGAACTACTACAATTTATGCAGCAATTTGAACAGCAATATGCAATTCCTTTAGAACAGGTTTATACCGCTAAGATGATGATGGGGGTGTTCGATTTAATTCAACATAACCACTTTCCAGCAAATACAAGGATTTTGGCGATTCATACAGGTGGGCTACAAGGCCGTTTAAAAACATAAATCACCAAAATCATTTTTATCATTCAACCTAGATGGATGTTATTGATTTACACAAAACCTCACCGTTCCTGTCGCTGCGGGATTTAATACCCCAATCAAGTTCCACTCCAATGAATCCCCAACATGATTGATATTACAACTATTACCATTCGGTGTTGAATTACAACTCATACTTCCGAAACTGGTGGCTATAGGTAAACTATCCTTAATTTTCACATTATTCAGCAGCTTGGTACTATTATTTTTATAAGTGATTTCATATTCTAAATGGTCGACATTATTTGCTTGATTCGTTACAGCAAATTGGTTTTGATCAGCCGACGTTGAAGGACAACTGGCAACTGCGCGTACCTTTTTAGTTAAGCTAAGACCCGCTTTACCAATCAATGTGACATCTTGTCGTTGAGTTGATTGACCCGTAATTGTCTGTGTTGGATTTGCCAAGATCACACTATAACTTGCCTCTAAGGTCGAAACATGCTGTGCACCTGCCATGACATTTGTAGGTGAATGAACACGTTGAACCAAACAAAGATCTACATTGGGTTGTAATGTATATGGATTCGCTACGGTTGGATTAAATACGGTTTCATCAGTATCTACATTCCCATTACAGTTCGTATCTTTATAAACCAAAGCTTGCCAAACTTGGTCATTAGCACTGTTGGGTTGTTGGGTAGACAACTGATTGAACTGAGTGATTTGTACTGGAGCTTGTGAATTGAGACGATGTGGATAATCTGTGACCTCTCCAGAAGCTATGGTGTGTTGCCCATCTTCAGTCAGTACGATATTCAGATTTGCATCACCAAAATTATTATTTGGATAACTGGTTGCTGTTGTTTTAGGGAGTGAAATCGTATCCGTACTTCGGTTATAGCTTCCGGTTGGACTCGCTCCGCTGACAGAACTATATTCGGACAAATTTGTTTGTACGATACAAAATGGATTGGTTAGAACGCTGTCCTCAACTTTAAAACTATATTCTCCATTACTATTACTGATCGTCACAAAATTAAGCTCAAGACCAGCACAATTGGCAAGTTTGAGACGACTCCCTGCAATGCCGATTTCATTTGCATCTTGTACGGCATTATAAGCATTACTCAAGATATTATTGGTCGTTCCGCCATTATCGTTAAAAATACGCCCTGTAATCAGGACTAGTTTTTTTCGACTATTGGTTAAAGTACAAATAATCGCAGCATCATCATTGTGAATCGTTAGCTTAAAGCCATTCAGTGCGATGTTGTTGCCTGTGCAAAGTAAACTACTATTATAATCTGCAGCATCACCTTTACTAAATGACTCAAGAATCGTTGCAGTTTTACCAATCATATTCGGCATAAGCACAACAGGCGTTCCAGTAGTGCTATTTGCCCCTGTCTGATCAGCAACCGAAACTGCGGTGGTTGCATTGGTATCCAAGCCAATACTATTCACGATTACACTATCACCAGCGACTGCGTTATCCCATTTTTTTATCAATGTTAAAGTCGTGAGCGTATTGGTTAAGGTACATACGATTTCAGCGCCAGAAACGATACCACTTTTATTTAATGTAACTGTTGCATTGGTATAATTCGCAGTAACTGAACTGGCTGGCAATCCTGTGCAAACTGCATTGGTTAGACGGAAACCTGTTGGAATATTTGTTTCAGTAATAATAGCATCTGTTGATGGATTTGGGGTAGTAAAATACTGTGTTTCCCCCACAGTTTCAGTATCTTGAGCTGTGGTCGTAATTGAATGATTTGCGATACCATTATTGCCAGTAAAATCAAACTTACCCAATCCACCACGGCTAATTTTTTTAATAATTAAACTAGGCTTACTATTAATAAAAGTACACGTAATGTCAGCACCACCAGTAATTAAATAGGTGTAAGGAATCGTGATTCTATCGGTACTGAAATTACCAAATGTACCAATATTCCCTGTAATCAAACTATTTGAATCAACACAACTCGCAGATTTTAGTGCATAACCCGTCGCAATTGATGACTCTCTAATAACAACATCTGTTGCATTATTCAATACCGTTAAAACAGGCGATGTCCCCGTTCCAATATTAGGTGATCCTTGTAAACTTGTCGCAACATTACTGGAATTACTGGATAAATTAGTATTCGCAAAATCGAATGTTCCCGTTCCTCCCTGAGAAATTTTCTGAATCTTTACCGTTGGAAGTTTGGTATTCACAAAGTTACAGTTTAAATTTGGATTATTGCTAATATCGGCTGCTGTTAGAGTATAAACCGATCCTGATCGGCTACCGACAGAGTTGCCCGCTGTGTTACGACAACTGGCACCTGTTAAACTCCATCCCCCGCCAGTAGGTAGACTACTTTCATTAATCGTTATGCTACCTGTTCCTGTGACGACAAAAGGTTGCACCCCAATCAGCGTCGTATCACCATCAACCTGATATTCTTCACCCTGAGTCAATGTTGTGATCGAACCTGAAGTTTGGCTTGTACCAGTTAGTGTAAAACCGAAAGTACCTAAGCCACCTATTGTTGATTTTGTGAGTGTAATTAAAGCTTTTGCAATAGCAACTTGCACACTACTACTATTATCAGATGGGAAAATTTCAGTGTTGGCAGATGGTACACTCACTGTCGCAGTATTGGTGATGATCCCTGCGCTATTTGCTCTAGCTTGAATAATAAGCGTACAAGTTGCACCTTTGGGACCACTAAACTGCCCACTTAAATTATTGCCTGTAAAGCTTGCACTACAAGTGATCGCACCATTTGCTTTCGTTGTGCTGAGTATAGAAAGTGTATTGAAATTACTTGGTATTGCATCACTGAAGTTTGCACGACTCGTGTCACTGACTGCATTTTCACCTTTATTACTAATGACCAATTGATACTGAATGGTATCTCCTACATTCATCGTCAATGAATCAGCTACAAAGCTTCCAGAAGTACCTATTCTTTGTTTCTTCTCCACTTTCAAATCCATATCTGTCGGCAGATCATCATCTTTAATTTCATAGTTTGCGACACCGTTACCAGATGCTCCGCAATCATTTGATGACATAATATGAAAATCGTTACTTTGATTGATGGTTACATTAAATGTATCGTCAACTTCATTCACCAAATCATTAATAATTTCGACTGGAACCTCAAGAACATAAGGGGTCCCCGCACCGTAATTGCCTTGTGGTATCGTCTTGGTAAAAGTGTTTGCAACTCCACCATTAATTTTATAATCGACACCTAATTGGGCTGTGCCATCATTCACATTAAAGACTAATGAAATACCCTCACTCGGTACATCACCGACCACAATAACCTTAAGCGGCTGCACTATACCGCCATTTTCAGGTACAACATAATTGGCTGAGCTAAACTCAATAATGGGTTTTACAATAATTTGTATCGCATCTAAAAAATTTCCGCTGGTGCTTGTTCCTGAAGTCGAATGGAATCCCATTGGCACTTGCCCTGTTGCGCCTGTATAGGTAAATGTTCCACTATAGTCTGCCCAACGTGTAATTGTAGAACCCGTTGTCGCTCCTACACCTGATCCAGAACCACTGGATACAGAACACGTGCCTGACATGCAACTCGTGACTAGCCCATCCCCAGTTTTATTTGTCGATACCGTTGTGATCGTTTGAGCTCCAGCACGCAACAACATCGTATCGTTAGCAGTATTACGCCCATTATGACTAAATTTCCAAGATACAGACTCACCATTCACTAAACAGATATTTTGAGAAATAGTAGAAACAGCATCTGCATTTAACTCGACAAATTGATTGCCTTCCCGTGCTTTGATGGTGTTGGTAGGGGTTGTATTGGTACCATCAATATTTCTTGAGCCAGCCCACATTTCCATCAGTTGCCCTGAACCATTGGTTGAGATTGAACATGTGCCACTGAAGCCCTCATTTCCATAGGGGTGTGTGGTTAACCAACCAGGTACACGTGTGCTACTAATATAGACACGGCAAACATTACTTCCTGTCGCAATGGTCGGCGTTTCAAAACCTAAATTCAGGTATCCACGCTGATAAGCAGCATTTGCAACAGAAATATTGAATATGCACAATAAAATTGCGATCTTGATTTTTGTAGAATAAGTACACTGTAATTTCAACAAATCAAATATTTGTAAAACCTTCATACCCACCATAACGCACCCCAAAAATAAATTTGTAGCTTTGACTGGCTATAGAGTGCTATTAAAAAAACAAAAAGAATGCCTCTACATATTCATCCCCACAACATCAGACCGCCTCAAGAAACAACAAAATTATCTGAAAAATATCAAAATTTAATATCAAATAGAGACTGAAATCTTAATTTTATTTTACATCAGCAGATGCTCATTTTTTATTACGCTAAAGATTATTTTTAAAAAACTGTACATTTTTTGTATCCAATAATGTAAACCACAGAGATCTTCATATCGATTACAAATAATTTGGGCATTATGAATTGTGCGTACTAAACTTCGCTTAAATCTTTTATAATCGCTCGCTTTTCATCTACCGAGTAATCCTCATGGTCCATCAAGTTGATGTTGTTGTTTTAGGTGCAGGTGCATCAGGCTTGATGTTGGCTGCAGAGGCTGGTAAACGTGGACGTTCCGTTGTCGTATTAGAAAAAGCCAATAAAGTAGGTAAAAAGATTCTAATGTCTGGTGGTGGCAAGTGTAACTTCACTAACCTAGATGTTGAACCTTCAAATTATATTTCTGAAAATCCACACTTTGTTATTTCAGCACTCACTCGTTACACCAACTGGGATTTTATTGGTTTGGTCTGCGAATATGGTATTGAATATGAAGAACGTAAACACGGTCAGCTATTTACAATCAAAGGCGCAAAAGAAATCCTCGAACTTTTACTTGCAGAGTGCAATAAAGCGAAACGGGTTCAGATTCAGACCCATTGCGAAGTACAAAGCATAACAGCACAAACAGATTCAGGTTTTATCATTGAAACCAATCAAGGCACTTATCACTGTGAATCTCTCGTTGTGGCGACTGGTGGCTTATCTATTCCAACTTTAGGTGGCTCTGGTTTTGGATATGAACTTGCTCAACAGTTTGGACACCATGTTTTTCCTACCCGTGCAGGTCTAGTCCCCTTCACCTTTTCAGACCATTTTAAAGAAGTCACAACACGCTTAAGTGGTAATGCTTTAGATGCAACACTGGTAAATGATCGCCATCAATTTACTGAAGCTTTGTTGTTTACTCATCGAGGCTTAAGTGGACCAAGTTCATTACAGCTCTCAAATTATTGGCATGTGGGTGAAAGCTTTAAAATTGATTTTTTCCCGAGCCAAGATTTAGTTCAATTCTTTAAGGAAAAGAAAAAGTCGCAACCCAAAGTTCTGCTCAGAACTTTGCTCAGTGAATTCACGGCGAAAAGTATCGTGCTTGAGCTACAACAACTAATTTGGGCGGAACAAAGTGAAAATGCGATTGGCAATTTTAGCGATTTACAACTAGAGCAAATTGCTGATCAATTGCACGCCTTTTCTGTTAAACCATCTGGAACTGAAGGATATCGTACTGCTGAAGTCACATTAGGTGGCGTAGACACTAGCGAAGTTTCTTCAAAAACCATGGAAAGTAAAAAGCAGAAAGGCTTATATTTTATCGGTGAAGTACTCGATGTAACAGGTCATTTGGGAGGATATAACTTCCAATGGGCATGGTCTTCGGCTCAAGCAGCGGCTCAATTTGTTTAGTTCACTTAACACATTAAGCCGATTGCTAAATAACACTAAGCATGATGATCTGAAGAGTTAGCAGCTTCTGTAGAAGATACTTTTTGAGTATTTTTAATTGGTTTTTCTTTAGCCGTATTTGATTTCGCAACAACAAATTTGTACGCACTCGCCAAAAAACCTACAGTAATACCTGCAATAATAATCGGTGCAAATACGCGATTTGGCCTCTTCATTTCACTCTCCTCTATAGAATTTTTATTTAGAGACTATTGATACTTTATCTATAAATGAATTGCTTTTCAGGTCAAATTTTTGATTAATCCTATTAAACTACAGTGATATGTACGCTAAAAGTCAGTTTTAGGTCTCGTTTTTCTAAAATATGCCCTAATCACGATATAGATAAAAACTCAATAATGCTTATACAAACAAAACGACCACCCTGCTTAGAGTGGTCGAATTGGTTCAAAAAATCAAAGATTATTTTTACTATTCATCTGAATAAGGCGGGGTCGGTGGTGTTATTGGTGGTACCGAATGACTTGGTGTGATTTCTTTATCTAACGGATTTGGCTGTTTCGCTTCATTCTCTGCCTTATCTAATAAATCTGTCAATAAGCGTTCTGCAGGTTGACGACCACCTAAACCAAATGCCAAGGCAAAAGCAACTGCAACTGAACCAAGCGTCAAACCAAAAGCCAAATTCACAATGGAATCCGCAATACCCATAGCTTTTAGACCCATCGCAATCACTAAGCCCATAATTAAAATACGAACTAGGTTTGCTAACCAACGTGAACTATTGTATTCACCACGTTGTACCACATTAGCCACGACATTGGCGAGCCAGAATCCAATCACCAAAATGACTGCACCCAATAAAATACTTGCACCAAACTGAATAAACATCGCAATCAGCACACTTACTTGCTCTAAGCCAAGACGGTTCGCAGCTTCAGAGATTGCAAACAACATGGTAAAAAATACAATCAAATAACCGATCAGATCAGAAATACGTGTTTGTCCAAGGAATCGTTGCACATCCAGCTTCATTGGAATTTCATCAATTCCCGCACCTGAAATAAGTTCAGCGACCAAACGTCCAACAAAACGAGAAACAATATAAGCAACGATTAGAATTAAACCAGCTGCAATAATTTGTGGAATTGCATACATAATTTCATTCAACATCGCTGTTGCCGGTTGAGAAATCGCTTGGATTCCTAAAGCTTCAAATGCCACAATCAACGCTGTGATGACAATAATTGCAAACACAAATGAGCCTAAAAATTTCGATATATTTGAGTTTTTAAATAATCCTACTTTTTCAGCTTGCGTTTGTAATCCCAAGCTATTACCTAATCCCTCGACAATACCGCGCACAATCTTGGCGAGAATATAACCTACAAAAAGGATCACACCCGCAATAAACAAATTAGGCAGATAAGCAATCGCTTCATTTACCATGTTTTGTACAGGAATCAGCAGTCCTGTTAAACCTAAAATAGACAGCACAATTGGTAGAAATAGTAATAAAACCAACCAGTAAAAAATTTCTGCGATATTACTACTTAAAGCGTTAATACCAACTTCACTGCTTAGCTTCTCATCTAATTCTGTTCTAGATAATACATTGGTCAATCCAGCACGTACCAAACGCGCCACAATCCAACCAATAAATCCTACTGCAACGGCTGCAAATAAGTTTGGTATATAAGCAAGTACTCGTCCTACCATATTGCTAAACGGGTCACTTACACCACTAATATTTAAAACATTGAGTGAGCCAACCACAGCGAGAATCATAACAAACCAAAACACCAATTTAGAAACCAAGTTTTCAATATTGGGCGTACGACCAGTTACCGAAGATAACTTGTGATTGGTACCAACCTTTTGCAATAGCCGCTTTACACCTGCTGCAATGATTAAGGCAATAATCCAACCCACCAGTAAGATCAAAATTGCCGCTAAAATTGGATGAAATTGATCCCAGTAATACATGGCATCAAATCCCCCTCGATGCGAGGGATCATTAAAAAATTCATTCATGCGAGTTATCCTTATCTTGTATTTTTAAATCTTGATATAAATCACCCATCACTGTTTTATGTTGAAACACACAAACTATGAATGTTTATCACCTTAGTTTTTGTCGATTTTTGAATCAATCGACAGCATCACTAATACAACAAAAAGCACTCATAATTTTGCAAAAAGCCCATTAGTTCACACTAATGAGCTTTTAGATAAATTGTTTTGGTCAAAGCCACTAAGCATTCAGAAGTACAGACTGCAGATTTGATATCATCACTTGAGCAGTTGGATTCGCTGAATGATCCGCGACCATATAAACAAGAAGTGCAATTAGGAAACCCCCCACAATGATCAATATATAAACGGGTAGTTTCCTTTTCTTTGCAATTTCCTCTCGACTCGCCACATGAGGTTGTGGCTTACTAAAATCATGCATCATAGCAGCCCTCATCCTTTTATTTGTTAGGCTTTTATCTTAGCAATACTCAATGTTGCATTGTGTGAAAAAGCTTCGGACTATCGTTGCTGTGTTTGCAGAACTCTACTTTTTTTATTTATTTTTTTGTTTAAAATATAGTCGGTTTTAGAATACGCTAAAAATAAGCTATACTAGTCGGCTTCGTTTCTCATATGTTTTGCTTTATGTCCTATAGTCAACAAAGTGTTTCTCTTGATTTAGACACGGATGTTACTCATCAATGTTTTTTACATCACACACGTGATGAACATTTAATAGGAATTATTGAGTTTAATAAGCCAAGCTATATCTTAAAGTGGGGAGATTTAGAATACTTCCGTCGTCGCACTGAAGAATTCTCCGTCATGCCTTTACCTGATTGTGTAAATGCAATGATTATCGATATTCGAAATGTACAACCTTTTTTAGACAATGAAGTGCCTATTTTACCTTGGCGCCTACTCGAAGAAGATTGCCCTGTTCGCCTTGTTGTTCCTCAAGACCGTTTAGAACATTATATCGGTATTTTTGAACCGACATGGCTAAACACTGATGTCGATACTGCCATTCAAGAGATCCGTGAATTTATGGATATGTTTGTACATTAAGACATATCCATACCATACGACTACCAATAATTCTCTACTGCAATATTACCTTCACCACGACGATTCATCGTTAAACCTCGTTGTTTAAGTGCCTCTTTTGTATCCTCAACCATCTGAGGATTACCACACAACATCACATGACTACTGGCAGGGTTCAAAGCTAATCCTGCTGCTTTTTCTAATTCGCCATTACCAATTAAAATTGGGAGTCGATCATGTAATGCGGCTTTAGGATCACGGGTAACAATTGGAATGAATTTAAATCCAGAATGCCCTTCACCAAATGATGCTGCGATTTCTTCAATACGTTCCACATAAGCCAACTCAGACTCTGTGCGAACGCTATAAACTAGATGAATATGTTTATATTTATTCCAAGTTTCAAAGTCTTGTAACATGCATAGAAATGGTGCAAGTCCAGTACCAGTCCCCAATAGCCAAAGATCTTGCGGTAAAGGTTGTTGATATCTTGCCAAAGTCAAATAACCATAAGATATTTTATCTAAATAAAGTTCATCACCAACTTTAAGGTGTTGCAAATTTGACGTAAATGCACCATCGGGAACAACAATCGAAAAGAATTCTAAAGTTTCATCAAAGGGCGAAGAAACAACAGAATAAGCTCTTACAACTAGCTCACCGCCAACCATTAAACCAATTCGCGCAAACTGCCCTGCTGTAAATTTAAAATGAGCAGGTCGGGTCATGGTGAAACTAAAAAGATTGTGAGCCCAACGATGAACAGATAGAACTTTTTCTACGCTAAATTTTTCAATTGACATGATTTGAACGTGGCACGAAACAGTAGGCTCATGTTAGCATGATCGAATAATTGATGGATACTCAAAACATTAAGGCTATTTAACATGCGCATGACCTTACGCCAATTGGCTGTTTTCGTGGCGGTTGCACAAGAAGGAACAGTAACCAAAGCGAGTGATGCTGTCAGACTGACACAAAGTGCAGCAAGTATGGCTTTGGCTGATTTAGAAGATGGCTTAGGTGCGCCTTTATTTGACCGTTTAGGCAAGCGTTTACAACTGAATGATTTGGGGCGTTTTTTATTGCCACAAGCATTAGAAATATTAGGTCGCTGTGAATCTTTTGAGCAAGCAGCCAAAGGTGAATTACAAAGTATTGACCTTAGATTGGGAGCAACGCTCACAATCAGCGACTACTTAATGCCTGATTTAATGGCTGATTTCTTACAAAAACACCCACAAGCACACTTACAATTACAAGTGGGTAATACTCGTCAAATGATTGAAGCAGTCAACCAATTTCAGTTAGATTTGGCTTTAATTGAAGGCTCTTGTCATTTGCCACAATTACAGTGTATTCACTGGCGTGATGATGAATTAGCCGTTTGCTGTGCACCTTCACATCCTCTTGCTCAAATTCAACGTGCATTAAGCCCTGCTGACTTTCTAAATGTTGAATGGATTTTACGTGAAGAAGGCTCTGGTACACGTGAAGTTTTTGACAATGCAATTTTACAAGATGTTCCTGATGCGAATATTCGTTTGACCTTGGGTCATAACGAAGCAATTTTAAAAATTGTAGCGGGTGGGCTTGGAATGTCTTGTGTATCAAGATTGGCGATTGAGCCTTTAGCTGAAAAAGGTCAATTGGTCATCCTTGACACACCGTTCTGGCAACTGACAAGACCACTTTATATGCTGGTACACCGCCAAAAATATCAGGGGCCAGGATTAAAAGCCTTTCTACAATTTTGTGAAGATCAGATTTAAATCTGATCTTTTTAATTTACCATCTCGAATCATTCTCACACGGTTCACCATCATTATCACCATCCATTTTGGTATTAGGACAATTGCGCACAAAGAACTCTGCTTCTTCACGTGATCTCATTTGCGAACAATGTTGGCGTCCATCACATTTAAATTGAGTCTGATTCGCTGTCAATTGTTGTGATTGGTTATTCATGACAGGAACAGATGTTGAGGCTTGCAAAGCGTTTTCTGTCTTTTGAGATAATTTAATTTCTGGCAGTTCACCCAAAGCATCTCGTTGCTGTTGCACAATTTTCTTCTGCTCTGCAATCAGCTGTGCTGTTTTTAACCTTTGTGACTGTTGATAAGACTGATATTTGTTAAAGACCAAAACTGCTAAAACCGCAATCATCATTAAACCAATGACCGTAACGATCATTCTCTTTTTAGAACTAGATTGAGCATTATTTGGTAAAATTGCATTAGAAGAGATCTCAGAATTAGAGGAAAAATGACTAGAAGGATGAGAGCTCTTTAAATCTAACCGAACAATATTTGCTGCTTTAAATTTATCTTTATCTTGCACAATAAGAAATTTAAGTAATTCGCCGACTTTTGGCTCACCGCCTGCTGTGGGAAAATCGGTAATATGAAAGAAGATATCTGCCTGCTCTTCAAGCGCTATAAAGCCAAACCCTTTTTCTGAATTATATTTTTTTAATTTTACCTTCAACAAACATATTTTCTTTTCTCATTTGCAAAGCCTAATAGATCAATATGGAGATCAAAAAATTCTCTCCATATTTTATCTATATGATTAACGCCGAAAGTTTGATAACAATTCTGATGTAATCGATTGATTATGAGCCAATATTTTATTTTTTTTAGTTTTTGCAGGATTCGGATCTACTCGTTCAATTTGTACTGCTTTAAATTTTCCATTATTTTCTAGGGCTACAAATTTTACTTTTTCATTTCGTTTCGGCTCACCTTCCGATGCAGGAAAATCTGAAATATGAAAAAAGATCTCGCCTTCAGCAGTTGCAATAAAACCAAACCCTTTGTCTGGATTATATTGTTTAACTTTTCCCTGATAAAATTCTTTCTTCATGACATTCACCTAATTTTGCAAGTACTGTATTTCAGTATATAAAAAAAGAGACTTTAAATCCTCTCCTGAAAACAGTACGGTTGGATTAAGTCTCTGTTTTAAGCATATTTTCAAAAATTAATCTTTTTGAACACTACCAAAAATCTTATCACCCGCATCACCAAGACCTGGAACGATATAGCCATCCTCATTCAAACCTTGGTCAATCGATGCCGTATAGATACGTACGTCAGGGTGCGCAGCTTCTACTTTTGCAACACCTTCAGGTGCCGCAACCAAGACCATAACACGGATATCTTTACAGCCACTTGCCTTGAGTACATCAATTGCAGCAATTAACGAATTTCCTGTTGCCAGCATTGGATCAATAATCATCGCTAAGCGATTCGCAACATCAGGTACTAATTTTTTATAGTAAGTACGAACCTCTAAAGTCGCCTCATCACGCTCTAAACCCAATACACTCACTTTGGCACTTGGGATCAAGCTCAGTACGCCTTCAAGCATACCAATTCCAGCACGCAAGATAGGAACAATGGTAATTTTCTTACCTGCGATACGTTGAGTCGAAACTTTACCTGCCCAACCATCAATTTCATGATCCACAACAGGTAGATCCTTAGTCGCTTCATAAGTCAGTAGCATCGTGACTTCTTGCGCCAATTCACGGAAGTTCTTTGTGCTAATGTCTGAACGGCGTAATAAACCAAGTTTATGACGAATAAGCGGATGGCGAATTTCTTGAATCGACACGAGTAAGTACCTAACTAATATTAATCTTTGAGTATTATAGAGTGTTTTTTTACTCTTCATTAAAAAAAGCCCCCAAATTTTGGAGGCTTTTTTGTACAAATCAGATTATCGGATGATTACTGTTGCTGAGATAACATGAAATGTAATGGAGAAAGAATCTCTGATTTCAATGCTAAATTGATCATTGGATCTGGGTATATACCAAGTAATAGTACAAGCAATGCTGCACCAAGTACCATGATACCACCAACTTTAGTTCCCCAATGTGCATCAGCATCAATACGAGGTGTTTCTGGTGGAGTCATATACATCACCACCATGACACGTAAGTAGTAATACAAGCCAATACCACTTCCGACAACAACCATTGCAGCCAAGAACCAATGTTGAGTTGTTACAGCAGCCATTATCACAAGGAATTTACCAATAAAACCTGCAGTTAATGGAATCCCTGCTAATGACAACATCATCACCGTTAATGTTGCAGTTAAGATCGGACGACGCCAGAACAAACCACGGTAGTCTGCAAGACTTTGTGCTTCATCAACGTTGTTATATGGACTAGACATTAACGCAACTGCACCAAATGCACCGATTGTGGTGAGTACATAAGTAATCACATAAACCGTTACACTGCCTAAACTTGCATAAGTCATACTAATCAAAGCAATCAACAAGTAACCAAAGTGTGCAATTGATGAATAACCAAGGATGCGTTTTAAGTTCACTTGACGTACTGCAAGTAAGTTACCGACCAAAATTGATAACACAGCAATGACTGTCAAAACAGTCACTATTGATTCAACTAAAATTGCACCAGAACTTAATAAGTAACGTACAAATAAACCAATCGTTGCAACTTTGGCAGCTGTAGCTAAGAATGTCGCCATAGGTGCTGGTGCACCTGCATATACATCAGGCGTCCATTTATGGAATGGTGCAAGTGAAAGCTTAAATGCAACAGCAAAGATAATGAGACCTAAACCTAATAGCACCATTGGTTGCTTGATCGCAGTCATCAAAGCTTGAACAGAATCATAGAATGACAATGAACCTGTATACGCATAGATATATGCCATACCCATCAACAACATCGCAGATGCAGTTGCTGAAAGTACAAGATACTTAATTCCCGCTTCTAAAGATTGGCTACGTTGATGCGTGTAAGCCAACATACCGTACACAGGAATTGACATTAATTCTAAGCTGATAAAGAACGAAGCATAATGAGAGCTAGCAACCATCAACATCGCACCTGCTACTGAACAAAGTAACAAGATATAAAGTTCTTCACGATTATCTTTATACGTTTCAATGTAGGCATGTGAAAGCGTGCTACAAGCCAAAGCAGCAATCAAAATCAGGAATTGGTAGAGCATGGTAAATGGATCAACCATAAACATGCCCATCACGTTCGCAGGAACAAAGTGTCCACTAAACATGGTGTATGCAATAAAAATTGCAGAAAGGTTTAAACCGACCACCGTCGTTGTTGCAATCAGATTATGATTACGTTTAATCGCAATCAATAACATCACAACAACAGAGGTCAATGCCACAATCATCACTGGGACAAGCGGCATAAGCTCAGAAAAAGAAAGAGTGAAGTTCATGGTTTATCGCATCTCCACTTGTTCAAGTTGAGTTGCAGTCTGTTGAACAGTTTCAACAACTTCTTGTACTGGCATATAACTATTGACTAACCACTGCATGCTTGAATGTGACATATCCAAGAATGTCTGTGGGTAAAGTCCTAACCAAAGTAAACCAATCACACAGATCATCAAAATGCTCACTTCACGTACTGATAAATCTTTCAGTGGACTCGGATAGTGTTGCTTTTGTTCAGCATTTGGTTCGCCAAAAAGTGCTTTGTGAATCAGAATCAGACCGTAAAGACCTGCAAATACTAAACTTACTGCAGCAATGATTGTGAATGCAGGATAAGCTTTGAATGAACCCATAAGAATTAAGAATTCACCAATAAAGTTACCTAGACCAGGTACACCGACAAGTGCTGCAACAAAGAACATCAAGAAGAATGGTAAATATTGCAGTTGACCACGAAGGCCACCCATTAAGCGTAGATCACGTGTGTGTAAACGCTCATACACTTGACCCGACATAATGAACAATGCAGCAGATGACAAACCATGTGCCAACATCATGATCATAAGACCTTGGAAAGTCAGAATATTACCTGCATAGATTGCAAGTAAAATGAAACCCATGTGTGAAATAGACGTATACGCAAGCAGACGTTTCATGTCTGTTTGTTGGTACGCTAAGAATGCACCGTAGAAAATACCAATCAGACCCAAAATGATTGCAATATCAGCAAACTGAGCTGACGCTGCTGGGAAGAATGGAATTACGAAACGAAGTAGACCGTACGCTGCTGTCTTAATCAAAATACCAGCCAAGTCCACAGAACCCGCTGTTGGTGCTTGTGCATGCGCATCAGGTAACCAACCGTGTAATGGGAATACAGGTAATTTAACTGCAAAACCAACAAAGAAACACAACATAAATGCATATGCAACTTCTGGTGGTAAGTGGTTTGCAACAGCCAATAAGTAGCTGTAATCAAAACCAATCATACCTGTCATCATATATCCATAGACCACTAAGCCTAAGATACCGATTAACATGATCAAACCAGCAATTTGTGTATATAAGAAGAATTTAGTTGCAGCATAAACACGTGAACGACCATTCGAGCCTTTATGACCCCATAACGCAATCAAGAAATAGATTGGTACAAGCATCATCTCCCAGAAGAAGAAGAACAAGAATAAGTCAATTGCAAGGAATACACCGATAACCCCACCTAAACTCCAAAGGAGGTTTAAGTGGAAAAAACCAACATTCTTTTGAATTTCACCCCATGAACAACCAACAGCAAGTACACCAAGTAATGCTGTAAGTAAAACCATGAGTAGAGATAAACCATCCACAGCCAAGTGAATGCTAATACCCAAAGACTGAATCCACGGGAGATGGAATTCAGCAGCCCAAGTTGGGACTTTACCGCCCAACTCGTAGCTATATGTACCAGTTTGCCATAGTGCAATACCCAAACCAAAGGTAATGAGCATACCAATCAAGGCAATCCAGCGTGGCAAATGTTGGTCAAATTTATCAACCAACCAACAAATAAAACCAGCAATGAAAGGAACTAAAATCAGTGCGGGTAAAATTAAATTGTTTTCCATTTTATTTCCCCACAACCTGAATCACGATCAAGATCATCAATAACACCACTACACCGAGTGACATGCTTGATGCGTATTCACGCAATGAACCTGTTTGACGCGAACTTGTAAAGCTATTACCACCTTTCACAAGTGCAGGTAGCACTAACCATAAACCATCAATTGGATCACGACCTAAGATTTTCGCAATCAATAAATATGGTTTTACAAAAACGATGTCATACAAAGCATCAAAACCAAATGCGGTACGGCAAATATGCGCTAAACCAGAACCCAAAGACGTTTGAGCAAATGATTTAACCGCACCATACGCAAAGGCAAATAAGAAAATACCAACAACCAAACCAACAAGGGCAACACCACTTGCTAAATGTTCTGCATGTGCAACCGCTTCTTCTAAAGCTTCAGGAACAACAAAACTTGGAATACTTGCTGTCGTCAATAATTTTGCAACTGGCGCTTGAAGGAAATAACCAATACCTGTTGATAACACAGCGAGAATCGCAAGTGGTCCCCAGTAAGTCACGCCATGAATCGCATGTGCATGTGTTTTCTCTTCGCCGAAGAATACCACCCAGATTAAACGGAAAGTATAGATAGACGTTAAGAATGCACCCGCAACACCAACCCAGTACAAAGTATTGTAAAGTGGAAGATTTGCAATTGTAGACTGCGCGTATACAGCACCCAAGATCGCATCTTTAGAGAAGAAGCCAACAGTCACGATTGGAAGCGCGGCTAATGCACCACCACCAATCACAAAACACCAGAATACGAATGGAATCTTTTTACGTAATCCACCCATTTTGAAAATATTTTGTTCGTGATGACATGCAAGAATCACTGCACCCGAAGAAAGGAACAATAACGCTTTGAAGAATGCGTGAGCAAGCATATGGAATAAACCAGCTTGATACGCCTCAGCACCCACTGCCATAAACATATAACCGAGCTGACTCATGGTTGAGTAAGCCAAGATACGTTTGATATCGGTTTGAACCAATGCCGCAAAACCAGCAACAAGCAAAGTCACAGCACCTGTAATCGAGATGAACTGCATTACTTCTGGTGCCATTTCCATCACAGAGAACATACGGCAGCATAAGTACACACCCGCTGTCACCATCGTTGCAGCGTGGATCAATGCAGATACTGGTGTAGGACCAGCCATCGCATCAGCTAACCAAGTTTGTAATGGAATTTGCGCTGATTTACCTGCCGCACCTAAGAACAACATCAATGCTGTCCAAATCGACAATGATGAGCTTTGCGTCATCACAGTCGCTGCATGTTCAACAATGTACTGTGTATTCAACGTACCAAACTGTTGATAGAGCAAGAACAATGCGATGAGTAAGAAAACATCACCCACACGTGTTACGGTGAATGCCTTGATTGCTGCCCAACCATTTGCAGGGTTTGAGTAGTAGAAACCAATCAAGAGGTATGAACACAGACCTACGCCTTCCCAACCTAAGAACAATAACGCCAAGTTATCGCCGAGTACCAACAACAACATGCTGGCAACGAACAGGTTGAAATAAGAGAAGAAACGTGAGTAATCTTCTTCACCACGCATATACCATGATGCAAAGATGTGAATCAGGAAACCCACACCTGTGATCATACCAGTCATCAATAATGACAAACCATCGAGGTGCAAGCTGATGCCTGGCTCAAAACCGCCAACACTGAACCACGTCCATAAGTGTTGAACAAAAACAGTTTGGCCACTGCTGGTAAATGCAAGGCCAGCGATTAAAGCAAATAAGGCAGATAAACCAACTGAACCGACACCAATAATGGCAGCGACATTTTCAGACAGTTTGTTACGCCCTGCCGCTAACAGGATAAAACCAATGAGCGGGAATAAAACGGTTAAATATAATGTACTCATCCGCGCATCTCACTAGCAGCATCCACATCCAAGTGATGGAAGCGATGATAAAACTGAAGGACGATCGCAAGACCAATACACGCCTCGGCAGCAGCAAGCGTTAAGATCAAAATGAACATCACTTGTCCATCTGGTTGAGCCCAAACACTACCTGCCAAAACAAATGCCAATGCAGCAGCATTCATCATCACTTCAAGGCTCATTAGCATAAATAATAGGTTGCGTCGCACCATTACACCGTAAAAACCGAGTGCAAAAAGGATGGTTGCAACAATCAAACCATGTTCTAAAGGGATGTGTCCCATTATTCTTTATCCTCTTCTGCACTTGGTTCACGTTTGCCAAGGTGATATGCAGCAACTAAGGCTGCAAGCAATAACATCGCGGCAACTTCTACCAATAATAGATAGTGAGTAAATAATGCTTGACCGACTGCTTTAGGACCTACAATTTCTGTACCTAATGGTGCAGAAATTGTGGTGTATTCTCCACCCAACATCCAAACCAAAACCAAGCCCAATAAGAAACTCATTAATGCAGGATATGCCCATGCATCAGAAGTTAACCATTTACGTTCTTGTTCAACCGTATCTTGTCCAAGGTTCAACATCATGACCACGAAGACGAACAACACCATGATTGCACCCGCATAAACAATAATCTCAAGTGCACCAGCAAAAGGCGCACCCACGATCATGAAAATACCAGCAACAGCAAGTAAAGAAACGATTAAACTTAAAAGAGCATGTACGGGATTCGTATTTGTCACAACACGTATTGTCGATACGATGGCCACAAGTGCCATCAAATAAAATGGCCACATCATGGTAATAAGCTCCGTACATCAACTGGTGCACTTTCTTTTTGTGCCTGACCTTTTTCCTTACCATTTACTGCCATACCAGTGACACGGTAGAAGTTATAGTCAGGATATTTGCCTGGGCCAGAAATCAATAAGTTTTCTTTTTCATAAACCAAGTCTTGGCGTACATATTCAGCAAGTTCAAAATCTGGAGTCATCTGAATTGCAGTTGTAGGACAAGCTTCTTCACACATACCGCAGAAAATGCAGCGTGAAAAGTTGATACGGAAAAATTCTGGATACCAACGTCCATCTTCTTTTTCCGCTTTTTGTAATGAAATACAGCCAACAGGACATGCAACCGCACACAGGTTACATGCCACACAACGCTCTTCCCCATCTGGATCACGCGTCAAGATGATACGACCACGAAAGCGTGGAGGCACAATTTGTTCAGCTGGTACTTCTGGATATAAAATCGTGTCACGTTTACGTGTTACATGGCTAAACACCATCCACAACGAACGGACAATCGATCCAAATCCAGCTAGAATTTTATACATTTTGTACTCCTTGCTGTCCTAGGCCTGATTCATCAGAATCACAGCACCAGTCACTAACAAGTTGACCAACGCCAATGGCAAACAAACTTTCCAACCAAAATTCATCACTTGGTCATAACGTGGACGCATCAAAGAACCACGCGCCAATACAAACATCATTACAAAGAATGCTGTTTTAATCACGAACCAAAAAACTGGTGGAACAAATGGAATTTCTAAGTTAAATGGTGCAAGCCATCCGCCGAAGAATAACGTTACGATCAGTGCAGAGATTAAAACCACGTTTACGTATTCCGCAACGAAGAACATCCCCCACTTCATCCCACCATATTCAACGTGATAACCTTCCGCCAATTCTTGCTCAGCTTCTGGTTGGTCAAATGGATGACGATGCGTCACTGCAACACCAGCAATAACAAAGATAATGAAACCAATGAATTGTGGAATAACAAACCAAACATCACGTTGAGCTTCAACGATTTCACGTAGATTGAATGAGCCTGCAATCGCAACCACACCCATCAATGAAATACCCAAGAACACTTCATAAGAAATAGTTTGAGCAGCAGAACGAAGACCACCGAGTAACGAGTATTTGTTGTTAGACGCCCAACCACCAAATAGCACTGCATAAACTGCAATACCCGCCATTGCCATAAAGAACAATAGACCGATACTCATATCCGCAACGCCCAGTGTAGGACTTACTGGGATGACCATAAACGAAAGTACCGCAGTTGCCATCGCAACTGCTGGTGCTAAACGAAAAGTCAGCTTGTCGGCAAACTTTGGTGTCCAGTCTTCTTTGAACATGATCTTGAGCATGTCGGCAACGATCTGGAACATACCACCCGGACCAACACGGTTTGGACCATAACGGTCTTGCCATAACGCCAAGAGACGACGCTCAATAAATGACATTAACGCAGCAACCAAAACCACCACCAACAGGATCACAACTGCTTGAATCACTGAATAAGCGATTGGCCAGTTCTCAGCCCAAAGTGGCGTTTGACGTATAATTTCTTGATTCATGAATTACACTCCTACTGCCACAGACACAGGCTCTGCCAATGAAACGGTTGGTGCTAGACCAATTGGATAACCAATATAGCCTGTTGGTAAATATTCGATGACTTGTACAGGTAAGCTGATGCTCGTTTCGCCTGCTTTCACTGTAATACGTTGACCATCTTGAACATTTAAGCGCGTTGCATCTTGTTCACCCACGGCAAACATCGCTTCAGGAATACGTGATTCCATTGCTGGTGTTTTAATCGTGAATTCACCAGAACCAAAAATATGGTGCATTGGCACAAGACGGAAGCTTTCAGGATTCACAACCACGGCAGTCGGTGCAACATAGCTACGTGCAGGACGTTTTGCTAAGTGATCGAATAAACGTACACCCGAATCACCACCTTTTAAATGACCACCAACTTCATCTTGATACTTGTTCCACGCTTGTGGCGAGTTCCAACCCGCAGCCCATGCGAAAGGTACTAAAGACGATGCTGTCTGATTACCCACATAACCTTCCATAGAGAATGTTAATGCTGAATCTGGATCGGTTGGTTGTTTTGGCTCGTGAATCGATAACGGCGCACGCATTGCAGTACGACCTGAGTAACGACGTGGCTCACGTGCAATTTTCAAACCATGAACACGATAACCTGCATCTGGTGCAACATCTTGAATCGCTTCAAGTACTGGAACATTCTTCACGATGTCATCAATTACATCATCAAGCAATGTCCAATCGACTGCTTTACCTTTAAGACCTGTCTCAACGGCATGTAACCAACGCCATGATTCTTTGATCGCATATTCAGGCTTGTAGTAGCTTGGGTCATACACTTGATAGAAACGTTGTGCACGGCCTTCTTGACTCACTACAGTGCCATCACCTTCAGCAAAACTTGCTGCTGAAAGAACGATGTCTGCAAGCTTCACGGTCTCAGTTTCGCTGTGATCCAATACAATCACAGTCTCAGCCTTGTCAAATGCAGCTTTGATTTGAGCAGCAGGTAAACGACGGAACAAGTCATTTTCAACCACAACTACGGCATCATAGTCTTGTGCAAAAGCTTGTTCTAAACTTAAACCACCGAATAATGCTAGACCCATTGAGTTCACTTCAGGAACCGTCAAAGATAAACCAGCATTTTCACCAAGATTCTGTGCAACTTGTGCAGCAGCTTCCATAATCGCTGAGTCTTGCAAGCTTGTACCAGAGATAATCAAAGGCTTTTTCGCTGCTTTCAAGGTATCTGCAATGGTTTGCGCAAATGCTTTTGCATCATCAGCCAAACCAGAAAGCGCTTCGCCTTTAACAGCAGCCGCAACCGCGAAACCTAAACGTGCGATGTCATTTGGCGATGCAACTACTTCACCCGTTGCCACATCTGCTAAACGTGTTTGCGTTGCAGCAAGAATATAGATTGGAGATTTAGCATCTTGACCAATACGTTGTACAGGCTCTGCCAACCAATCGGGTGTACGTGTTTTCGCAGCCATTTCTTTGGCTTTATTTTTCGCAGCTTGGCGAACTGATAAAGCCATACGTGGTGCTGTTTGCGTTAAGTCTTCACCCAAGATCAACACCGCATCGTAACTTTCAATTTCACGCATATTCGGGTTGTAAATACCCTGTGTTTGCATGATTGATGCAGCTAATTCAACCAGATTTTGCTCTTTTTGAGACATACCTGTTGAATAATTGGCTTGACCAACAAGTTGGCGAAGTGCGTAGTTTGATTCCAAGCTTGCACGAGGAGAACCGATACCTAGAACTTTCTTACCTTTAAGCTGTGCAATGACTTGATCAAGTGCCTGATCAACACTCACAGTTGCAACAGTTTCACCGTTACGGAATTGAGGTTGGCGTGGACGATCTTCACGATTCACATAACCTGTACCGAAACGACCTTTATCACACAGGAAGTATTGGTTTACTGAACCATTGAAACGGTTTTCAACACGACGGATTTCGCCATAACGCTCACCCGGTGAGATGTTACAGCCTGAAGAACAGCCATGACATACGCTCGGAGCATATTGCATGTCCCACTTACGGTTATAACGTGCTGAATGCGTCTTATCCGTGAATACACCAGTCGGACAAACTTCAGTCAAGTTACCAGAAAATTCAGACTCTAAAGTTCCTGACTCTGGACGACCGAAGTAAACACGTGATGCATTGGCATAGACACCAAAGTCTGTACCACCCGCATAGTCTTTGTAGTAACGCACACAACGATAGCACGCGATACAGCGGTTCATTTCATGTGCAATAAATGAACCCAACTCTTGGTTATGATGGGTACGCTTCGTGAAGCGATAGCGACGACGATCGTGTTGCGTCATCACCGTCATATCTTGTAAATGACAGTGACCACCTTCTTCACAGACTGGACAGTCATGTGGGTGGTTGGTCATTAAGAATTCGACGATTGATGCACGAAAATCTGTTGCTTCTTTGTCTTCAATAGAAATAAAGGTATTGTCGGCAGCTGGTGTCATACAAGACATGACTAAGCGCCCACGTGTATCTTCCGCATTATTATATTGCGTAACAGCACATTGACGACAAGAACCAACAGAACCTAAGGATGGGTGCCAACAAAAATACGGGATGTCGATACCAAGGCTGAGACATGCTTGTAGCAAGTTTTCAGAGCCATTGACTTCATACGATTTTCCATCGACATGAATTGTAGCCATAGTCGAATTCCTTAAGCTTGTTCTACATCAAGAGCAGCAGCATGGGTTTTAACCTTTGCTTCAAACTCATGGCGGAAATATTTTAATGCGCCCATAAGCGGCTCCATCGCACCTGGTGCATGAGCACAGAAAGTTTTACCGATCCATAATTTACGCGTCAGTTCTTGTAAATGATCGATATCTTCTTTCTTACCTGTACCTGTTTCGAGTGCTTTCAGCGCTTTGACTGCCCAAGGTAAACCATCACGGCACGGTGTACAGAAACCACATGATTCACGTGCAAAGAACTCTTCTAAGTTACGCGTTGCAGAGACCATACATTGGGTTTCATCAACCACCATCAACAAACATGTTCCTAAACGTGAACCTGCTTTCATGATGCTTTCAGCGTCCATTGGCAGGTCAATATGTTCAGCCGCCAAGAAATCTGTTGATGCGCCACCCGGTAACCATGCTTTCAGTGTTAGACCGTCACGCATACCGCCCGCATGATCTTCAATCACTTCGCGCGCAGTTGTACCAAACGGAAGTTCCCAAAGTCCTGGGAATTTCACCTTACCTGATGCACCATAAATCTTAGTACCTGGATCTTTGGATTTATGTGCAGAAAGGTTGATATACCACTCTGGCCCACGCAACATGATTGCTGGCAAGTTATTGTAGGTTTCAACGTTGTTGACAATCGTTGGACGACCCCATGCACCAGCAACTTGTGGGAATGGTGGTTTAGTACGCGGATTGGCACGACGACCTTCAAGCGAGTTAATTAATGCAGTTTCTTCACCACAGATATAACGCCCTGCACCCGTGTGAACATACATCTCAAAGTTCCAACCAGTACCGAGGATGTTTTCACCCAAGTAACCTTTGGCACGAACTTGCTCTAATGCTTCATTTAAGTATTGAGCTGCTTCGATGTATTCACCACGAATGAAGATATAACCATGCGTTGCTTCAAGGGTATAACCTGCGATCAACATACCTTCGATTAATTGATGTGGAAGTTTTTCCATCAACAAACGGTCTTTAAAGGTACCTGGTTCCATTTCATCAGCATTACAGATCAGGTAACGTGGACCTGAATTGTCGTTTGGCGCCATCAGTGACCATTTGATCCCTGCTGGGAAGCCTGCACCGCCACGACCTTTAACTGTCGCAGCTTTAATCACGTCAAGTACATCTTTTGGTGGCATGCTGAGCGCTTTTTTGAAGCCTGCATAACCTTCTAAAGCTTCGTATTCATCAGCATTGCGTACTGCATCTTGCTTACTCAAACGCCAAGTGAGTGGATGAGTTTCTGGATTACCGTCGCCATAAATTGGTTTTGGTTCAGTATTCATACATACTTCTCCAATAACTGTTTAACTGATGACACATCCACTAAACCGTGAGTATCTTCATCAATCATTAACGTTGGACCTTTATCACAGTTGCCTAAACAGCAAATTGGGAGCAAGGTGAAACGACCATCTGCTGTGGTTTGTCCATACTGAATGCCTAACTCTCGCTGAAATGCTTCTGCTAAAGTTTCTGCACCCATCAAGAAGCATGCAATTGAGTCACATAACAAAATCACATGACGACCTACAGGTTGGCGATAAATACGGTTATAGAACGTTGCTACACCCTCTAAATCTGCCACACTGATTGTCAACAATTGCGCAATCGCATTCATTTGAGCGTCATCTACCCAGCCATTACGACGTTGTACGCATTTTAATGCATCCAATGATGCCGCACGTGGATATGGATAGTGATCAATATGGTGTTCAATCTCATGGATTTCTTCAGCAGTCAAAATCCCTTCAACATTCACACGAGGTTTTTTATCAGTCAAAATCATCATAATCGTTTACCCCTAGCGATCCACGTCAGCCATAACCACGTCAATGGTCGCCAAATAAATGATCAAGTCAGAAACCAAACTGCCATTAATCACAGAAGGCATTTGCTGCAAATGTGTGAAGGTCGGTGTACGAATACGAGTACGGTAACTCATCGTCGACTTATCTGAAGTCAAGTAATAAGTACTCGCACCTTTCACCACTTCAGTCATAAATGATGACTCACCTGCAGGCATGACAGGACCCCATGACACGCTCAAGAAGTGCGTAATCAAGGTTTCAATATCTTGTAATGTCTTATCTTTCGGTGGTGGAACTGCCAATGGATGATCCGCTTTATATGGACCAGAAGGCATATTATCCAAGCACTGTTGAATGATTTTTAGTGATTCAGTGATTTCACGAAAATGCACTAAAACACGCGCATATGCATCGCCTTCATATTCCACTGGAACATCAAAGTCGAAGTTTTCATAACCACTGTATGGACGATATTTACGAACGTCAAAGTCAATACCCGTTGCACGTAAACCCGTACCCGTTACACCCCAAGCCAACGCAGATTTAGCGTCGTATTGCGCAACATTGCGGGTACGACCAATAAATACTGAGTTTTTAAGTGCCGCAGTGTAGTACTCGTTCAAACGTTTTGGCATCCACTCTAGCAACTCTTTAACAAGTTTTTGCCAGTTGTTTGGAAGGTCATGCGCCGTACCACCGATACGGAACCATGCTGGATGCATACGGTAACCCGTGATCGCTTCAACGATATCATAGACTTTTTGACGGTCTGCGAACATATAGAATACAGGGGTCATACCACCCGCATCCTGAATCGCTGTACCACAGAATAATAAGTGGTTATTGATTCGGAATAATTCGTTTAACATCACACGAATCACTTGCGCACGCTCAGGTACTTTAATACCAGCAAGCTGCTCAACTGCCATCACATAAGGCATGTTTTGCGCACAACCGCCCAAGTAGTCAACACGATCGGTATAAGGAATAAATGAATGCCATGTCTGACGTTCAGCCATCTTTTCCACACCACGGTGGTGATAACCAATATCAGGTACGCAATCTTTCACTTCTTCACCGTCCAACTGCAATACCACACGGAACGCACCGTGTGCAGATGGATGGTTAGGACCTAAGTTCAAAAACATGAAGTCTTCATCAGCATTGCCGCGTTTTAGACCCCAGTCTTCAGGCACAAAGCGTAGGTGTTCTTGTTCAAAATCCTGTTTCGCTTGATTCTGCATATACGGCGTATATTCTGTCGCACGTGCAGAATATTCTTTACGTAATGGATGACCTTCCCAATAGGTTGGCAACAAGATACGACGGAGCATAGGATGCCCTGCGAAATCGATGCCAAACATATCGTAAGCTTCACGCTCGTACCAGTTGGCATTTGGCCAAATATTGGTTGCGGTTGGGATGCTTAAATCATTTTCATTTAAGGCAACTTTAATACGAATATCACTATTACGCTCAAGCGATAACAAGTGATAAAACACAGTAAAGTCTGATGCTGGTAAACCATCACGGTGAACACGTAAACGCTCATCAACCGCAGATAAGTCAAACAGCATTACATAAGGACGTTCCACTTTACGAAGGAACATAAGGACTTCTTGCACGCGTGCGCGCTCAACCCAGACTGTTGGAAACTCTTCAAAAGTCGCCTGCACATAGAAGTTCTCACCAAATTTGGTTTTGAGCTCTTCTACGATTGCAAATGCTGGGCGTGAATCAACTTGCGTTGACTCTGGCATAGCAATGTCAGTTTCAGCCATTGGCTTGGCTTCCTATTTAATACAAATTCTGGCAATTTTCCCGATGATCATGTCTCTTCAGACATGTCACAATTCATCGTTCAAATTATTTAATTTCATCCATAGAGCGTAAGTTTTTCACCGCAATACGTTCCGCATTTTTACGATCGCGTTCTGGCATCATCTTTGGCTTATACACAGGCTGAAGATCATCACCAATCACCGCTGAAAGTGGACGGCGCTCTAGTTGAATTTGGTCTTGAAGTAACATCAATGCTTGGATCAATGCTTCTGGACGAGGTGGACAACCTGGGATGTACACATCAACAGGAATAATTTTATCGACACCTTGTACTACAGAATAGATGTCGTACATACCACCAGAGTTCGCACAAGCACCCATAGAGATGACCCATTTAGGCTCAAGCATTTGTTCATACAAACGTTGAATTACAGGTGCCATTTTGACAAAGCAAGTTCCTGCAACGATCATCAAATCCGCTTGACGAGGTGAAGCTCGAATAACCTCTGCACCAAAACGTGATAAATCATGAACGCCAGTTAATGTAGTTGCATATTCAACGTAGCAGCATGATGTACCAAAGTTGAATGGCCACAAGGAGTTCTTACGCCCCCAGTTCACAGCTGTATGCAACACATCTTCAAGACGTGTCATCATCACACTTTTATTAACTTCTTCCTCTAATGGATCAGTTACGATCTGACGATCTTGCAATGGATATTGATCGGCATCTGGATTCGCACGGGTTAAAGTATATTTCATCCCGACTTACTCCTGTTCAAATGATGATGTAGTCGGTGTTTTAGACTTAACACGACCAGAAGACTGTGCTGGAATATGACCAGTAGGATCGACAACAAGCTCTTCAATATTATTGAATCGAGTAATGTCAGCAATATTCATATTCGGTGAACCAATTTTTGTTGTCACACCAGCAGATTTACGACGATCTACAGGTGCCCAATTCAGCGCACCTACAGAAATTGCATAAACCAAAGCAATCAAAAGATCCACAACAAAAATAACGACCGTGGTAAATCCAAACCAACCTACTTCACGAACTGATGTCGACCATGCGTAGAGGTAAAGAGCTTCCAAGTCAAAGACAACGAAGAAAATTGCAACTAAATAGAATTTGGCTGACAAGCGGATACGAGCACCGCCCGCACCAACTACACCTGATTCAAACTGCTCTTGCTTCGCACGCCCCCATGCTTTACCCCCGAGGAGTAAGGGAACTGTAAGCATAAAAACGCAAAGAAATGTAACGCCGATCACGAAGGCGATAATCGCCCAATCGTATGGAGTAATGGCACTCATGCGGGGATAACTCCTGGCAGGCCTATTTTTAACAAAGAATGTATGTATTGGCCTTCAAATACACCAAACACAAAATTAATCCCGCCAATTGTACCTGATTTCTAATTTCTCATGCTAGTTGAAGCGCTTTAGTCTTTAGCATGATTTTGTTGATTAATTTCCTGATACGACCTAGATCGCTACAAATTCACCCTTAAAAATCGAATTATCAAATCGACTAACCAATGTTAATCATTTTTTTCTTTATTATTGCGCCAAAAATATCCGCAACTTGTCATCAATGCTCAAAAATATTGCAGCATGAACTAAATCATTGCATTGATACAAATTTATGCTGAAAATTTAAACAAAATTTATATAATAGCCCGATCTAATTCCCCCAAAGAAAAGTGTCAGCATAGAGGCTGTTCATGCCTGTGCAGAACAGATTCGCAGACACATGAGCCAAACTCCTATTTCAATTGATCAATAGCAGCATTTTTTCATTCAGCTTAGCATTGGCCTGTGCATTTGCACGCCCGAAAATCACCAGCCGATTGAGCATTTATTCAAGAAGGCGGACAATGCGCTTTACCACGCAAAAAGATAGGGCCGAAATCAGGTTGTCATTTCGACATAATATGTTGCAATTCAGCTACATGCTTTAATTAACTTTATACACTATTTGGCTGAGAGATCGATATTCTAAAAGTAGCAAACAAGGAGAAAAATATGCATTTAGAATATACACATGACTCAGATTATTTCTTTTTTTCACAGCTGCTGATGCGGCACATTGAAAGTTATATTCGAAAACACCCTGATGCTGATAATGCAATTTTCGACCTAAGAGATATCTATGAAGTCTTTAGAGAAGACTTTGCGGCAACAACAACCAATCTTGAAAGTATTCTAAACATTGCTGATAGCTATAAAGTTGAAACATTAAATGGCGATCAACCATTGATTAAAATTTATAAAATAGACGTAAAAAATAATTCATTACTTTTGGATTTGAATATAGATGCACTGAATGGCTTAAGGTCTGGTCATCCATTAATCGAGCCTGATTCATCTATTCATGAATAAGCAATATTTATGCTTCATAAAAAATTAAAGCCAAAGCTTGATGCTTTGGCTTTCTTATATTCTTCATACAAGCTTAAATGAATTAAAACTATTTTTTTATGTTTTGTTTATAACGCTTCGCTGGCCATGTCATGGTAAAACGTGCGCCACCTAAGTTAGGGCTTTGGTCTACCATAATATCTCCACCGAACCAATACGCGATACGACTCACGATTGATAAACCCAAACCATACCCACCTGATGCGCGTGTACGACTATCATCCAAACGAGCAAAGGCTTCAAAAATACGGGCGCGCTCTTGCTCTGGAATGCCTGGCCCATCGTCCTCTACACAGACATATGCCTTACCATCAGCACGAACACCACCACTAATTCGAACTTTATGATCGCAATAACGAACGGCATTTCCAACCAAGTTTTGTACCACACGATGCAAATAGCGACGTTCAGCATCTACAGATAATGACAACGGCGGTGCAATTAACTCAATTTCTTTTTGAGTCTTCAGTGCTTCAGTTTCCATTGCAACCTGATCGAGTACTTCGACCAGCACAAGGTCCTCAAAGTCCAAAGATGGTGTACCCTGCTCCAGTTTCGCATAGGTCATGATCTCATCAATCAGGGTATTGAGTGCCTCAATATCCTTATCAATCATCTCCACCTGCTGAATACGGTAACTATAGTCATCCTCTTCTGCCAGCATCTCCATACCAAAGCGGATACGCGCCACAGGCGTTCTGAGTTCATGCGACACTGCGCGCATTAATTCCCGTTGCGCCTCAATCAGGCGCTGGATATGGTCTGACATATTGTTATAACTTGATGCCAAATTTGCCATTTCATCTGTGCCTTCAATCGGAACACGTAATGACAGGTCACCCGATTTCATTTTATTCAGGGCATGACGAACCTGACGAATTTTCCGCTCAAGCGGTAGAATTAAACCGTAAACACCTAGACTTAATAAGAATAAGCTAAATAAGGTAATACCTGCTGAAAGCTGAAAAGGCATCCAATTAAACATTGGAACTGGACCTAAGATAAGAACTTGTGCAGGATGATTTGGCATTGGAGAAACAATTGAAATCGTTGTACCACGTACAGTTGCACTATCCTTATATAACAGAATACTTTGGTCTTGACGTAAACGACCGATTTGCTCTGAATCTAGATTAATATCTTTAATATTGGCAATCGTAATCGGATAGTAAAAATGCTTTTTAATTCTTTCTAAATATTCACGCTCTTGCCCCGGATAAAAAATCAAATAATCCAGTACAAAAATTGGCAACGCCTTCATTTGGCGCTCGCCGAGCTTATCCACTTTGATATAAAGATAATGTTTCGCATCATCTTTCAGACCAATAATGATATAACCCACACCGTTATTGGCATCATAACGAACCACTGATTTCTGCTCAGCAATCCGCTTTTTCTCAGTACGAGAAAGCTCTACACGTGCTGCATCAACATAGTAGATTGGAAGTTCTAATAAATCGGAAGCATCAGAAATCCAATCTAGCTTTTGTTGTTTTTGAGGCTGTCGAGATACCCCCTCACTGATGACATATGAAATACCATCCGTCAGATATTCACGATATTCTTGCGCGCGTTGATAGTTGATGACCTGTACCAGCAAATAACAAAATGCGGCAACAACAACAACCAAAACCACTAATCCAGCATAAATTCGCAAGAAAATGCTGTTTTTTAGTACTCGACTTACCATAAGGGAAATAAATCCAAGCTAATTTAAAGCAAGATGCAAATTATATCCCGTTAGTTTCTTTAACGAATAAATAACCTTTGCTACGCACAGTTTTGATACGTTTTGGATTTTCTGGATCATCACCAATTTTTGGACGAATACGTGAAATACGCACATCGATCGAACGGTCTTGACCATCGTATTCAATACCACGGAGACGCTCAAAAATATCTTCACGAGATAAGATGCGTCCTGCGTTTGAAGCTAGCAACCACAATAAGTCATATTCAGCGCTCGTAAAATCAACCAGCTCACCGTTTAAAGTCACTGAACGGCCACCGTTATCAATCACGAGATCATCAAACTCGATACGTTGAGCAACTTCGTCTTCAACTGTTTTATCAGTACGACGTAATAAAGCACGAATACGAGCTAATAAAACACGTGGTTGAACGGGTTTAGCAACATAGTCATCTGCACCCATTTCTAAACCAAGTACCTGATCCATATCTTCTGTACGCGCAGTCAACATCAAGATCGGTTGATGGTAATGTGGACGAACTTCTCGACAAACGGTTAAACCATCTGCACCTGGTAACATCACATCCAAGACAACCAAATCTGGTTGCTCACTAATAATACGGCGAATCGCACGATTACCATCTGTTTCGACCCCAACTTCTAGACCGTTACGAATCAAATACTCTTGTGTTAAGCGAGCTAAACGTTCGTCATCTTCAACGATCAAAATTTTTGGTAACTTTTCTTCTTGGCTCATTTGTATGCCCCTAAAATTAGAGTGAATCTATCTATAAAAATCTGACAGATACATTGGTTTATGTTTTGCAATATACACACGTTTACATTGTAAACAAGTAGGCGTTCACCAAACTGATACACGGTTAAGCACTTTTGTTATATTTTTATTAAAATTATGAATTTTAATATATTTTTTAATTTCATCTGCTTTTTCCGACAGAATGAATTTTTAGTATAGATTTTGTGCCAATGTTAAACAATCTGTTTCTTTCTTCACCCAAAATAATTTAAGTGTTTGTTTTTTGACTTATCCACAGAGTTATCTATAAGCCTTTCTTCATGGCTTTGTTATGCTATGTGCCTGTGAATTCAGCAGTTAAGACATGAAAAAAAAATTACCAAAATGTCAAGGATTGATCTGCTGTAAAAAATCCCGTATCTTGTGTTGAAAATAAACTTTAACCACTAAGTATTGTGTTTATCCCTCAAACATCGTGGCATACATTTTGCTCGATTCAAACGGTCTATGAACATAAAAATAGATGATAATGGAGCTATGCTGACATGAGCATCATCACTTCTACTCCTGGTCAAATTCAGGTAATTAAGCGCACTGGTGAAATCGCGTCTTTTAATGCCGAGAAGATTTCTGTTGCGATTGGAAAAGCCTTTTTAGCTGTTGAGGGTCAGCAGGGAGCCGACTCAAGTCGTATCCATGACCGTATTGAACAACTTACAGAAATGGTGCTGAATACCTTTAATCGTCGTTTACCTTCTGGCGGTACGATTCATATCGAAGAAATTCAAGACCAAGTTGAATTAGCACTGATGCGTACAGGCGAGCAAAAAGTTGCACGTGCCTACGTTATTTATCGTGAACAACGTGCCACTGCTCGTCAGCAAGCAGGTGCGAACCATCATCCTACCCTTCAAATCACTGATGCTCATGGACAGCTCCAACCATTAGACCTCGGTGCACTTACAGCGACAATCGAAACAGCAAGTGAAGGTTTGGAAGGGATTGATGTTCAAGCGATCGTCGATGAAACCGTTAAAAACTTATACAACGGTGTAAAAGAAAGCGACATCGCAACGACCATGATGATGGCAACACGTACTCGTATCGAGCAAGAGCCAAACTATACGTATGTGACTGCACGCTTATTACGTAATGAGCTAGTGAGCACAGGTTTAGAGTTCTTAGGTCTATCTACAGACACATTGGAAAATGATGCTTTAGAAACTTTCTTGAAGAAAGGGATCGAGCTTGATCTTCTTTCTGCTGATCTTCTTAACTTCGATCTTGCAAAATTGGCAGCAGCGATTCAACCTGAACGCTCAAATCAATTTACCTATCTAGGTCTACAAACTTTATTCGATCGTTACTTCATTCATTCAAATGGCGTACGTTTTGAATTACCACAATTATTCTTTATGCGTGTTTCAATGGGTCTCGCACTCAATGAAGAAAATAAAGAAGAGCGTGCAATCGAGTTCTATAACTTATTATCTAGCTTCGATTACATGGCATCTACGCCAACGCTATTTAACTCAGGTACATTACGCCCACAATTATCAAGCTGTTATTTAACAACAATTGGTGATGACCTATATGACATTTATGGTGCAATGCGTGACAACGCGATGCTCTCAAAATGGGCGGGTGGTTTAGGTAATGACTGGACACCTGTACGTGCTTTGAACTCGTATATCAAAGGCACAAACGGTAAGTCTCAAGGTGTTGTACCTTTCCTAAAAGTTGCCAATGATACGGCTGTTGCGGTAAACCAAGGTGGTAAGCGTAAAGGTGCAGTTTGTGCATACCTCGAAACTTGGCACTTGGATGTTGAAGAATTCCTAGAGCTACGTAAAAACACAGGTGATGATCGTCGCCGTACACATGACATGAACACAGCAAACTGGGTTCCTGATTTATTTATGCAACGTGTATTTGAAGATGCTGAATGGACACTATTCACACCTTCTGAAACACCAGACTTGCATGACTTAACAGGCGCTGAATTTGCTGAGCGTTATGCACACTACGAAGCTGTAGCAAAACAAGAAAACATGCTGCATAAGAAAGTCCGTGCAAAAGACTTATGGCGCAAAATGCTTTCGATGTTATTCGAAACAGGTCATCCGTGGATCACATTCAAAGACGTATGTAACTTACGTTCACCACAACAACACGTTGGCGTAGTGCACTCATCTAACTTATGTACTGAAATTACCCTCAATACTAACCAAGATGAAATTGCGGTGTGTAACTTGGGTTCAATCAACCTTGTGCAACACGTTCAAGGTGGTGTGTTAGACCGTGAAAAATTAGCACGTACTATTAAAACTGCAGTACGTATGCTCGATAACGTCATCGACATCAACTATTACGCAGTACCACAAGCGAAAAATTCGAACATGAAACACCGCCCTGTGGGTATGGGTATCATGGGCTTCCAAGATGCACTTTATGAAATGGGCATTGCTTATGGTTCAGATGCAGCAGTCGACTTTGCTGATGAATCAATGGAAGTAATCAGCTATTACGCAATCGAAACGTCGAGTAACTTGGCGGTTGAGCGTGGTACTTACGAAACATTTAAAGGTTCATTGTGGGATCAAGGTATCTTGCCAATCGACTCTTTAGAAATTGTTGCGAAATCTCGTCCAGAGCGTATGTTCGAAGTTGATCGTACACAACGTTTAGATTGGGATAGCTTACGTGCCAAAGTTCAAAAAGACGGTATGCGTAACTCGAATGTGATGGCAATTGCACCGACTGCAACCATTTCAAACATTTGTGGCGTGTCTCAATCAATTGAGCCAACATTCCAGAACTTGTATGTGAAATCTAACCTTTCTGGTGAATTCACTGTAATCAACCCTTACCTTGTTCGTGCATTAAAAGAACGTGGTCTATGGGATACCGTGATGGTAAATGATCTGAAACACTTTGAAGGTTCAGTACAAAAGATTGCACGTATTCCTGAGGAATTGAAAGCAATCTTCGCGACAGCTTTTGAAGTGGAAACTCGTTGGATCGTAGATGCTGCATCTCGCCGTCAAAAGTGGATTGATCAAGCACAGTCGCTGAACCTTTACATCGCTGGTGCAAACGGTAAGAAACTTGACATTACCTATAAGATGGCATGGTTACGTGGTCTTAAAACGACGTATTACCTCCGTGCTTTAGGTGCAACATCTGCTGAGAAATCAACAATCAATACGGGTGCACTGAATGCAGTAAAACCAGCGACAATTGAAGCACCTATCGTTGCGGCTCAAGCAGTTGAAGATAAAAAACCTGAAGTTCAAGTTGAAGAGGATGGTTTCACAACAGCAGCTCCAGTGCCAATGGCTTGTTCAATCGACAATCCAGATTGTGAAGCTTGTCAGTAATTAGATCTTGGAGAAACCCTTCTTAAATAAAGTAGGGTTTATTTAAGATTTAAAGGAAAGAGGCAAGGATTATGTTCAATATTAGCTATAACTATATGTTAGGACTAGCTGTTTTAATCTTTGCCTTTATTTTCTTTTATGTACCAATGGTCTATGCATTTTTAGCCATTCGGAAACAACAGCGTAAGCAAGATCAATAAAGTGCTTTATTGGGAAGTAGAACTATGCTTCAAACTGATTTAGAACGATATGCTAATGCTCCTGCTGTTTTAGTACAGATTTATGTCGATCGGATAGTACTTCATTATCCATCTTCTACAGAATATCTAACTGAATGTGCACAGTTTTCACATCCACGTTCGTTATTAGGTGATTTTAGTATCGCTGAAACTACATTAACGCAGTTACTCAAACGTGGTGGTGGCGGTTTTAAGTATTTAGCTCCTTATATGTTTATTCAAGCAATGGAGCGAATGGAATTTGGTTTAACACAAGTAGAAATACGAGCATTACAAGAGCTAGGGCTAAGTAGTGGGGCAAGAGCGATTGCCATTTATGATGAAACAGGCAAATTATTAACGCCAAACTCACTTCCCGCAACTATCAATCTCAAACGTTTAGCGATGATGGGATTGATTATTACCCTTTTTGTTTTGCTGTTTTTCTTATGCGCCATTTTCATTTTTTAAAACTGCAATGTAAATAAATTAAGATTATAGTGAGATTAAATATGTCTATCCTTAGCTGGGACGATTTTGAAGATGATACGCAAAAACCGACTGCACCTGAACACAAGTCTGCGTCCCTCGACTCGCAAAAAACGCTTAATACGCAAGTGGTATCTGATTCAGAGCAATCATCGCCGAGCATGGCAGCTGCACAACCCGTTGGAGCCGGTGCCAACCGAGCAACAAATCCAACCGATTCGTTGGCTAGAGCATCTGCAGCCCTAGATCATTTGGACGTTGCACCGGGCTTAGAAGAGCTTGAAATGGGTGCTCAGCGTGTACAAGTTGACGACAAAGCCATGATCAACTGTCGTGCGGATTTAAACCAACTTGTTCCATTCAAATATGAGTGGGCTTGGCAAAAATACTTGGACGGGTGTGCAAACCACTGGATGCCACAAGAAGTTAACATGAACCACGATATCGCACTTTGGAAGTCTGAAAATGGCTTAACCGAAGATGAGCGCACTATCGTTATGCGTTCTTTAGGTTTCTTCTCAACAGCAGATTCATTGGTTGCGAACAACTTGGTTTTGGCGATCTATCGCCACATCACCAACCCAGAATGCCGCCAATACATTTTGCGTCAAGCATTTGAAGAAGCGATTCATACACATGCGTATCAATACTGTATTGAATCTTTAGGTATGGATGAAGGCGAAGTCTTTAACATGTACCGTGAGATTCCAAGTGTTGCACGTAAAGCATCATGGGGCTTGAAATATACACAATCTTTAAGTGATCCTACATTCCACACAGGAACACCTGAAAACGACCAACGCTTACTTCGTAACTTGATCGCATTCTACTGTGTACTTGAAGGTATCTTCTTCTACTGTGGCTTCACTCAAATCTTGAGTATGGGTCGTCGTAACAAGATGAACGGTGTTGCTGAACAGTTCCAATACATCCTACGTGATGAATCTATGCACTTGAACTTTGGTATTGATATGATCAACCAAATCAAGATTGAGAACCCTCACCTTTGGACTGCCGAATTCCAACAAGAAGTCATTCAAATGATTCTTGAAGGTACAATGCTTGAGATCGAATACGCACGTGATACGATGCCACGTGGTGTATTGGGTATGAATGCAAGCATGATGGAAGAATACTTGAAATTCATCTGTAACCGTCGTTTATCGCAACTTGGTTTACCAGAGCAATTCGCTGGTGTAACAAACCCATTTGCATGGATGTCTGAGATGATGGACTTGCGTAAAGAGAAGAATTTCTTTGAAACGCGTGTTACGGATTACCAAACTGGTGGTGCGTTAAGCTGGTAAGGTCATTTACCGAGTGGAAAAAGGCTGTCATTAGACAGCCTTTTTTAATGGTAATAAATATCAAATGTCCCCTTAACCTACAAAACTTAGATTGACTAGAACAAGAAACAATAAGACCTATAATCTACCATTCAAAATGACTTGAATAATACATATTGCAACATTTGGTATACCAAAATCATTTCTATTTTAAAGTAAAATTCACGGACTTTTTCTCCAAACATCAGTAAAGACAACCCTTTTACTGATGTGCCTTGATTGCGCCAATTCTTATTGAAATCCTTTCTCTCTATATTACCGATATAGGGAGTCATTTAATTTTTAAGGTAAATTGAATGAAAAAATTCTGGAAGTATTTATTAGTACTATTACTGGTACTAATAGTGATTGCTATTGCCTTTCTTTTTAGACCGATTACGTCTAAGGTAATTCAAACGAAAAATGATGAAACTGTTGTTGATGCTGTATTGGTCGGCGGTGGAATCATGAGTGCCACACTTGGTACTTACCTCAACGAGTTACAACCTGACTGGAACATCCGCATGTATGAACGTCTTGATGCAGTCGCACAAGAAAGTTCAAATGGCTTTAACAATGCAGGTACAGGACACTCTGGCTTTATGGAAATGAACTATACCGAAGAAAAAGACGGTAAAATGGACATTTCTAAAGCGGTTAAAGTGGCAAGCCAATTCGAAATTGCTAAGCAATTCTGGGCTTATCAAGTGAAACAAGGTGTATTAGAAACACCAAGTACATTCATTAACCCAGTACCACACATTGCATTTGTATGGGGCGATAACGTGAACTTCATGGAAAAGCGTTATGCTGCCATGATTCAAAATCCGTTATTCGCTGGCATGAAATTGAGTGAGGACAAAGCCGAAATTCAGCAGTGGGCACCATTGGTGATGGACGGTCGTGATCCTCAGCAAAAAGTGGCTGCAACTCGTATGGATGTTGGTTCTGACGTGAACTACGGTGCAATCACCAAGCAATTGATTAACAATCTCGAGAAAAGTCCAAACTTTAAACTCAGAACTTCGACTGAAGTCACTGGGATTAGTAAGAATGACGATAATACTTGGTCTGTTGCATTCAAAGATGTCAAATCTGGTGAAGTCAGTCATGTAAAAACACGTTTCGTGTTTATTGGTGCTGGCGGTGCTGCAATTAAATTATTGCAAATGACTGGTTTACCAGAAGCGCAACAATATGCGGGTTTCCCTGTGGGTGGTGAGTTCCTTGTGACTGACAATCCTGCGGTAACAGCAAAACACACAGCCAAGGTCTATGGTCGTGCTGATCTGGGTGCGCCTCCAATGTCTGTTCCACATATCGATACCCGTTATATCGATGGTAAAAAATATGTGTTGTTTGGCCCATTTGCAACCTATTCAAACAAGTTCCTAAAACATGGTTCACAGCTTGATTTGCTTGCATCAACCAACAAAAACAACGTCTTGCCTATGGCTGCAATTGGTCTACAAAATGCTGATCTTGTTCAGTATCTGGTAAGCCAAGTATTGATGTCTGATGCAGATCGTTTCAACGAGTTGAAAAAATACTATCCTGAAGCTGATCCTAAAGACTGGCATTTACAACAAGGTGGTCAACGCGTTCAGATCATCAAAAAAGAGCCAGGCAAACCTGCTAAATTGCAATTTGGCACAGAAATCTTTGCATCTAAAGACAAGTCTGTAACTGCATTGTTAGGTGCTTCTCCGGGTGCATCTACATCACCTTACATCATGCTTAACTTGCTTGAAAAAGCATTCCCTGAGCAGACTAAAGGTGTATGGAATGAAAAATTGCATGAGATCGTACGTTCTTATGGTAAAGACCTTTCAACAGATCCAGCGTTGTTAGATCAAATCCGTCAATACTCAAGTGCAACTTTGGGCTTGAATTATACGACTCCAGCAAACTTAGTTCCTGCTAAGAAAGTAGAAAAAGCTGAAGCTGTTGCTCAATAAGTAACGCTAAGTACATCAAAAAGGGAGGAGTTTTGGCTCTTCCCTTTTTCTCATTTTGTCTTTTATTTTTATACTATGCCTTCTGCTGCACCCCACTCTGCTTTTGCTGCATTTGCCAGTCGTGACTTTAAGTTATTGACTCTCAATCAATGCTGCCTGACTTTTGCGGTGCTGATTCAAGAGGTGCTGATTGCCTTTCATCTGTATCAAATCACCAAAAATCCACTTTTCCTCGGTTTACTCGGGATCATGGATTTTTTACCTTTTCTGGCGCTGTCTTTATGGGGTGGTTATATTGCTGATCGTTTTAATCGGCAGCGTATTTTACAAATCAGTTTTAGCTTTGCCATCCCCTTATCGATTGCTTTGTGGATCAGTTTTGATCTTTTCCACACCCAAACCATCAGTGCAAATTTATTATTAATCTCATCCTTGAGTATTTTATTTTTATTTGGCTGTATTCGCGGCATATACAGTCCCTGCTTTAATTCTTTACGTCCTTTTGTCGTACCCGAACATTTGTATACTAATGCAGCAACATGGACCAGCATGTGCTGGCAAGCTTGCGCCATACTTGCACCCGTGGTTGGCGGTTTTCTACTGGCGCATCTGGATTTGGATATTACTTTTAGCGTCATCGTGGCACTTTTTTTAAGTGGCAGTATTGCCCTCTGGTGTTTGCAAAAACGAGATTTTCCTCAAATCCAAACAGAATCGGTAACTCAAAGTCTAAAAGACGCACTACAATTTATTTTTAAAACCAAAATTATTTTTTGGGCGATGTTTCTCGATCTCGGCTCTGTTTTCTTTGGCGGCATCATCGCGCTACTGCCCATTTTTGCCCAAGATATTTTGCATGTCGGTGCCGATGGTTTTGGTCTATTACGCGCTGCGCCTGCATTTGGTGGCTTGGTCATGATGCTGATCTTGGTGCGTTACCCGCCCAAATCCAGACCGTGGCAGATCATGCTGATTGCCGTCACTGGCTTTGCACTATGCACCTTGTTATTTGCTGTTACCAGACACCTCTATTTTTCGATCGCAGTTCTCATTATTATGGGGGCATGTGACAGCATTAACATAATTATCCGTCAAACGATTCTACAACTGATTCCACCCAAGGACATGCTTGGACGTGTCGCTGCCATTAATGGCATCTTTGTCACCTCGAGTAATGAACTGGGTGCATTGCAGTCCAGTGTGATGACACGCTTTTTTAGCGTGGTGCCCGCTATGTTGATTGGCGGTTCACTGTCTTTGTTCTGTGTACTACTGACCAAGATCAAAACCAAAGATTTATTGAAGTTTCGTTTTTAATCCCCCAAACAAACAGCTATTTAAAAAACCAATATCATATGAAATACACTTTGCCCGAATCTTCAGGCCCCTCCAAATTTATTATTTTTTCCGTTTTTGTATGGCTAGTGCTGTTGTGGCTACAGTCGACCTATATTGTCATTATCGGGGGGCAAGCCTATCTGTTCTGGACTTCTTTGGGTCTGTTGATTCTGACGTACTCAGCTTGCGCCCCAACATCTTAAAAATCGAATTGCTCTGGCGATTACAGCACTACTGTTGCTCTATCTGGGCTTTCACTCTTTATTTTGCACCTATTTGATCATCGCTTTTTACTGTATTTTCTATTTATATGCGGGTGAATATAAACATAAACGCGCCATTAAGTTGATCAGCCTGTTTTTGATCATGATCGTTTTTGCAATCTACCAAAGCCAATCACTGCATGAACTGAAAAGCCATTATGCAAACTATGAAACGGGTGAAACATGGCAAAAATATGGTGCGCTATAAACCCTAACATTTATGTTTTTTGTGTTCTTGATCAAATCATTTTTTCTATATGTAACCATAAACTGAAGTGTATCCTGCAAAGTCAGTTGAGCAGGTTTAGTGCCCAATAGAAATTGATATTCGTGTTCTGTAGGATTAGTTTTGTGATCAAAATATCTTGATTGCGTTACTACACCGACTTTCTGCAATTGTTTTTCTAATTCAAGTGCTTGTTATTCGTACTTTTCTGTTTGAGATATTCAACATGTTGGCGATCTGTTTTCCATGAAGATTCCAATATTTCTTTTTCTATTCTGTAATGAATTCTTTTTTGCTTCATTGAACTGATTACTTCCTCATTGAAGCTCTTTACATAATTTATCCATGCCTTTCCACGAAATACATTTTCAGGCATCTCTGTTTTGAATTCACTTCTAGGAGTAAAAACAATAACTGAATGCAAACATTTTGGTTCAAGTATATCACTTAAAATCATCTCCAAAACTTTCATGTGTTTGTAGTTTTGATGTAATGGATTTTGAAATTTATAACTTTTTTTATAAATCTTTTGCGTCCATTGTTTCTGACGAGCACTACCAAAAATCCAACCCGTATAGTTTTTCGTTTCTATAATAAAAACACCGTAAGGACTTATTAGAATGTGATCAATTTGTGTTGTTCCCTGCTCTTGGTCAGGAATCGTACAGTTATTTAACAGAATATACTCATCGCCTAATGCTTTATCGACATGTACGGCAACCATGAGTTCACCCATCTTTCCTTTAAAATGGGGCGATTTCAAATAAGTAAGAACAGCTAAAATAATAATGATAAAAATAAAATAGAAAAGCATCTCTTCCCAATCACTTATAGTTTTTGAAGTTTAAAATAATAAATCTAATACGTTATAAATATTATATTAATAACATAATCAATTAATTCAGACGTAAAAAAACCGCTAACTTAGCGGTTTTTATCTCATCTTAAAGATGATGGTCGGAGCAGTAGGATTCGAACCTACGACCCCCTGGTCCCAAACCAGGTGCACTACCAGGCTGTGCTATGCTCCGAAATTGGGGTGAATGACGGGATTCGAACCCGCGACAACCGGAATCACAATCCGGGGCTCTACCAACTGAGCTACATCCACCATCAAAACTTTGATTCTACATACCAAGCTGCCAAATGGCGCGCCTGACAGGATTCGAACCTGTGACCATCCGCTTAGAAGGCGGATGCTCTATCCAACTGAGCTACAGGCGCATAACGATGATAATACTATCACGATACTTCGCCGATATTTAAAACTATGTTTTTCAACATATTTTAAATGGTCGGAGCAGTAGGATTCGAACCTACGACCCCCTGGTCCCAAACCAGGTGCACTACCAGGCTGTGCTATGCTCCGATTTCTTTTCAGCTTTTAGCGTATCGCACATCGTGCGGTACGGTGTGCATTCTAGGCGCGACGCCCTAGAACGTCAACACCTATTTTTCAAAAAAAGAATAAATCCTTATCAAATGTATATTTAACAAGCATTTTTAGACGTTTTAGCGTTTCAAAGAAGCACTAAAGTTCAACATTCGATCTAAGGGTAATTTCGCGCGTTCAGCAAGAGCAGGATCAACGTGTATTTCTTGATCGGCATGTTGTAATACATGCAAGATTCCATCCAGTTCATTCATCGCCATCCACGGACAATGTGCGCATGAACGACAAGTTGCCCCCTCACCTGCGGTTGGTGCTTCAAATAATTCTTTATCAGGCGCTGCTTGTTGCATTTTATAGAAAATACCGCGATCCGTTGCCACGATCATTTGTTTATGTGGCAAGGTCTGAGCTGCTTTAATCAGTTGCGAGGTGCTCCCCACCGCATCAGCAATATCCACTACTGATTCAGGTGATTCAGGATGTACCAAAACCGCCGCATCGGGATAAAGTGCTTTCATTTGCGCGATACCACGGGCACGAAATTCTTCATGCACGATACAGGCACCATCCCAAAGCAGCATATCTGCACCAGTTTTCTTCTGGATATAGCGACCTAAATGTTGGTCAGGTGCCCAAATAATTTTTTCGCCCAAACTATCTAAATGTTCAATGATCTCAACCGCACAACTTGAAGTCACCACCCAATCGGCACGTGCTTTTACAGCCGCCGAGGTATTGGCATACACCACCACGGTATGATCAGGATGCTGATCACAGAACGCTGAAAACTCATCTACAGGACAACCCAAATCCAGTGAACAAGTGGCTTCCAAAGTTGGCATCAACACTGTTTTTTCTGGTGATAAGATTTTAGAGGTTTCACCCATAAACTTTACGCCTGCCACCACAAGGGTTGTTGCAGGATGATCACGACCAAAACGTGCCATTTCCAATGAATCAGAAACACAGCCCCCTGTCAGTTCAGCAAGCTCTTGTACTTCAGGATCACAGTAATAGTGAGCCACAAGCACTGCATTTCGCTTTTTCAACTCAGCTGCAATTTGGGCAAACTTTTCTTGTTTCACTTCTGGGCTAAGACTATTGTCCTTTGGCTCGCCCAAACGATCTAAATGCGCCTGCACAATATTTTTGGCTTCGTTCGCAATTAAATTCGCATCATTCATAAAGCGTCTTCTCTATCCTGCGTGCTTGCATCGCTGCAAACTTATAACGTGGGTATCTTGGTGAGCATTTAGTTAATATCACACTATCCACATACCAGCTTATAAAAAAAGCCTCACTGTGGAGGCTTTATTATAACGCAAATTTATGAACGATAATCGGCATTAATTTTGACATAGTCATAAGAAAAGTCACAGGTATAAACCGTGTCTTTAGCTGTACCACGACCGAGGTCAATACGAATGGTAATTTCCTTTTCAGCCATGACGGCTGCACCTGCTTCTTCAGTATAATCTGGGTTTGCACCACCATCTAAGCAAATCTGTACATCACCTAACCAAACTTGTACTTTACTACTATCTAGGTTGGGTACACCTGCCTTACCAATCGCCATCACAATTCGCCCCCAGTTTGGATCTGAAGCGAATAAAGCAGTTTTAATTAAAGGCGACTCAGCAACGCTATAGGCAACATCACAACATTCTTGAGTATTTTCTCCACCATCAACCTGTACAGTAATGAACTTGGTCGCACCTTCACCATCACGCACAATCAATTGCGCTAAACGGTTCATAATACGCGCCAGCACATCCAGTACCTGTTGATAACGTGCATCCTCTTGGCTCTGAATCTCAACACCACCTGCTAATCCAGTTGCGACAAAAATACACGAATCATTGGTTGAGGTATCACCATCAATGGTAATACGGTTAAACGAATGCTCAACCGTGGTTTGCAGTAACCGCTGTACCATTTCACGGCTAATCGGCGCATCGGTTGCCACAAAGCTGAGCATGGTCGCCATATTTGGACGAATCATGCCTGCACCTTTACTAATCCCCGTCATCGTATAAGTTACGCCGTCTAGTTCAAACTGCTCAGATGCGCCTTTTGGTGTGGTATCTGTGGTCATAATGCCTGATGCAGCATCCGCCCAACGATCAGCATTTAAATCATTTAATGCAGGTTGAATACCTTGCACTAAACGTTCAATTGGTAATTGCTCACCAATCACACCCGTTGAAAACGGTAAAATCTGATTGGTTTGCACGCCCGCTAACTCAGCCAACTTGGCACAAGTAGCTTCTGCATTTTTATAACCGACTATGCCTGTTGCAGCATTGGCATTGCCTGTGTTGATAATCAAATAACGTGGTGTATTTTCTGCTAAATGCTTTTTACTCAATTGAACAGGCGCAGCAGCAAAAGCGCTTTGGGTAAACACCCCTGCAACGTTTGAACCTTCAGCAAATTCAAAAATGACCAGATCGCGTCGGTTTGGATAACGTACATACGCCTCAGTTGAGCCAATTTTTACACCCTGCACCACATGCATAAGTGGCATAGTTACGTCACCAACAGCCATTTTTAAACTTCCATTCAATTTGTTATGAAAAAGAAAATGAATACATACCCTATATATGAGACTCGGAAAGGTCATCTACAACCTGGGTGGTATTTGTAATATCCCGTTTCTGCGATAAATAAAACAAATGCAACAAGTGAACAGGTTTTGTAGATGACAATGCCTTTGGTTACTTTGGGCGAAACCAAAGTAACTCGAACCGAAGGTTATTCCTAATATTGAATTACACTAAGCAAGACACCGCCTCGGGAATAACTGAGTTACGGTTCAAGTCATAAAATATGTCGATTCATATCTGTTAAGTAGCTTATTCCAAAAAGAAATGAAAATCGAGTATTAACACTACAGATTATGGAATTTGGCTTTGCTCTAAACTCAGTAAAATCTGCTTCTTATCCAAACCACCTGCAAAACCAACTAATGCCCCACTCGAACCAATCACCCGATGACATGGCGCAATAATTGAAATTGGGTTTCTACCATTGGCTGCCCCAACAGCACGCACTGCTTTTTCATTACCAATCTGAACGGCTATTTCCTTATAACTACGTGTTTCGCCATATGGAATAGTTAATAAAGTCTGCCAAACCTGTTGTTGAAAATCTGTCCCTTGAAAGTCCAAAGGTAAATCAAATTGCTGACGTTGCCCTGCAAAATACTGTTCTAATTGTTTTTTAACTCGAAGTAACATCGGATGTTGATGATCTTCTATCAGTTCAGCCAGTCGAACTCGTTTATGATCTTCATTGTCCCACATCACGGCGACCAGTGCATGATCATGAGCAACCAGTTTTAATGCACCCACAGGAGAATCCATGTACATATACACCAGTTGCATTACACTCTCCTTAAACCATTAATTTGATGACAATTTCATCAGCATTAAGCCAGATACAATTAATATTGCAGCAATCATTCGCATCGCAGTCATCGGTTCATTTAAAACCATGATGCCAACAATAAATGATCCTATCGCACCAATTCCCGTCCAAACCGTATAAGCTGTACCCAAAGGCAACGATCGCATTGCAATTGACAATAATACGACACTTAAAATCATAAAAATGAGGTTCACGATACTTGGCGTTAGCTTGGTAAAACCCTCAGACATCTTCATTGAATATGCCCAAATAATTTCAAAAATACCCGCCAAAATTAAAATTGCCCATGCCATTTTTCACACTCAACCTTAACAAGAGTTGGGTCGTCCCAACGTGATGCTTTTGAAGTGAGGTCGTCCTCTTAGGAAAAGCAGTGTACTGTAAAATTTCGAGATTATGTGAAAGGTTATGTATGGATTCCAGTGCAGTATTTTAAAAATTAAAAGTTTATCTAAGGTTAAGATTTACTGCCATGAAATCTGATCGACCTGCATTAGCTCACATGCCCCGTTTCCTGTATCTTCACGGGATAAAGAACTTTTCCAATGCCAGCCATCTTTTGTCTGGATTTCGATTAAAGAACCCTTTAAATAGACTAAATCATCTTTTTTAGGACTTACGCATTGACGGATTCAAAAAGTATTAAAATGCTTTATAAAGTATCTGTGATTAGACGAATTAAACATGCTTCTACAGCAACCTGTACTCTACCCATTTATATGGGCTTTCTCATGACAGAACCAAACTCTATTAGCTGCACACAACTTGCCGAGACTTATAACATCTCGCATGATAGTGTAAATAGCTTTCTAGATCGGGAAGACTACACACCTCACGACCTATATCAAGAAGCAATTCAACATATTGATAATAATAAACTTACAGTCAGTATTGATGATACTGTTTTAGATAAACCGTATAGTCAGCATATGGACTTAGTTAGCTATTTTTGGTCAGGCAAACACCACCGATCCGTCAAGGGTATTCATCTCATTACCTTGTATGCGACAGATCAAAATGGTCAAAATATTCCAATTAATTTCCGAATTTATGACAAATCTGAGGGTAAAACCAAGAATGATTACTTTATGGATATGTTAAGTGAAGTACTTAGTTGGGGTGCAAAGATTCAATTTATTACAGGTGATAGTTGGTATTCATCGACTGG
>NZ_NHRQ01000016.1:0-59109 GCF_002165335.1 Acinetobacter sp. WCHA29 | reverse complement strand
TGCTGGCATATACAATTTAGATTGGGTGAAAGATAAACAATTAAATTGATTGAAAAATGATTTATGAAGGAAGTCTATTCAATACGCTTATTCTCTTCTAGTAATGTGATTTCTTCTTGAAGAGGCTTAATTGGTCCAAAGCCCATACGGCGAATTGAACCGATTCCATCTGGACGCTGAGGATCAGCAGAATCTTTTACACGTACAACTTGTAAAGGAGCAAATGCTTTACTATAAGTTGCATGTTTTGACAGCAACTCAAAAACTTCAGAAATTGGTGCGTTGAATTCTTTTTGTATGGTGATTGCGTTACGCATAACTTTGCCTTTTTGATTTAGCTAAAATCTTCGGAGGCATAGTTTGCCACAACTAATGAGACATTTTTAATCATTTAAGGACGTTTTTAATAGCCGAGTTTTCTTTTTTTCTTCTCGTCTTTGTTTAAAAAATTCACTTAATTGCAATGAACATTCAGCTTGCATACAACCTTGTTCAAATACGAATTTATGATTGTAATAGCCATTTTCTAATAATTGTCGAGCACTGACCAACGAACCAGCCTTAGGCTCTGTCGTAGCAAACACTACTTTTTTGACACGAGCATGAATGAGTGCGCCAACACACATCGTACAAGGTTCAAGCGTCACATATAATATGGCATCATCTGGTAAACGATAGTTATTCAATGATTGACAGGCTGCACGTAAAGCTTGAATTTCAGCATGAGCGGTAGGATCAGATTGTTTAATTGGTGCATTATAACCAGCACCAATAACTTTCTCTTGACTCACTATCACCGCTCCAACAGGAATTTCACCCTGCGAAGCAGCTAGTGCAGCTTGCTCATAAGCAAGCTGCATCCAATATTCATCATTAAAGTTTTCTGGAGTTGTGACGTCTATACTCATCGATTTTAAGCAATAACACCATATTGTCTTAATAAAGCATTCCAACTATCGATTGTAGTTACTGGAGCACAATCAGATAAAATATCTTTCAATGTAATCTTTTCCGCTGCTTTCCATTCTGGTGATAAGTCTTTATCAACTAAACGTGCACGGACACCCTCAACAAAATCTGGATGGCGGATTTTCCAATCAGAGATTTGTGATTCTAGTGCAAAAACTTCATCCCAAGCATGTCCTTGCTTACCCCATTGCCATAGCAACCATGTAATCGCAGCAGTACTTGGAGAACCTTTTTGCAGATTCTCACTTGCCTGACGTAACCAATCACTACTTGCATCACTCAAACCAATAATCGCTTGATAGTCATACTCAAAACTTTGACCACGACATACGCTATGAATCACATCGATTGAATTTTGTAACGGACCTGATGATACAGGGCGATGTAGACTATTTAAAGTATCATCGATTGCACGGAAAGCACCCGCAGGATAATGATTCCAATCCACATTCAAAACTTTTTGAAGAACATTATCTCGCTGTGCTTCACAAATATGAGTTGCCCAACCAATGCTAAAAGCACCAGCTGAAGTCATGATTGAACCCGTTAAACCTGTAAACAGCCCAATTTGACCACGATCTGCAAGGAAACGACTCCCCCCTACATCAGGATAGAGACCAATATTGATTTCAGGCATTGCAAGACGTGAATAAGGTGTAACTAGACGAAATGGCGCAGCCATGAATAGGCCTAAACCACCACCCATGACATAACCTTCACCCCAAACTACAATTGGCTTAGCATAGTTATGAAGCAATAAATCAAGCGCATATTCTTGTTCAAAAAACTTATTTGCCGTATCTACTTCATTATTAATGACAAGTTGACGGAGTTTACGAACATCACCACCTGCGCAAAATGCTTTCGGTGTGGTTGAATCAAACCAAATTGCTTTAACACTGTCATCTTCATGAAAATATTCAAATACTTTCAATAAAGCGCTCACAATTGACTCATCAAGTGCATGTAAAGATTTTGGTCGGTTTAAACGAACAATACGCCAACCATTTTTAGCGTTTTCGATGATTAAATCTGGGTGATAACTATTTAAATCGGGAGAATTCATTATGCGTCCAGTTGCCAGTCTATTGGCTCAATGCCATGTTGTTTCAAATAATGATTTGTTTTAGAAAATACTTTACAGCCAAAAAAACCACCTCGGTTTGCAGCAAGTGGTGATGGATGAGCTGCTGTTAACACTAGATGTTTATTTCGATCAATGCGCTGTCCTTTACGTTGTGCATAAGCACCCCATAAGATAAACACAACATGCTCACGCTGTTCATTTAACACATCAATTACAGCATCAGTAAATTCTTCCCAGCCTTGTTTTTGATGAGAAGTTGGCTGTCCTGCTTCAACAGTGAGTACACTGTTTAATAGCAATACCCCTTGAGCAGCCCATTTACTTAAATCCCCATGACGTGAAATCGGCACTGTGAGATCAGTATGTAATTCATGAAAAATATTACGCAAAGATGGTGGTAATGCAACCCCTCTTTGTACAGAAAAGCTTAGACCATTGGCTTGATTAGGGCCATGATATGGATCTTGACCCAATATCACGACTTTTACATCCTGTAACGGGGTTGTATTCAATGCATTGAAAATTTGCTTGCTAGGTGGATAAATCGTTTTCTGAGCAAGGATTTGTTGCTGTAGAAACTCTCTTAAATGATCCATTTTCTGACTGAGTAGAAATTCTGACAAAGAGATTTTCCATGACTCATCCAACTGAACTTTATTAAGTTTTTCCTGCTGCTGTTCAGTAAATTGCATCAACATTCCTTGAAATAACGACTCCAACATTTAAATCTTGCTGACCTAAATGTTAACTTGTAACTCTACATTTGGATTTTGGAATTTAATTCCATTTTTCAGATTTTCATACATTTGAGGATCGCTCCACTCAACTTGTACTTGCTCTGAAAAAATAATTTGGTCTAGACTAAGTAAACCCATTTGCTCATTTTCAATATCTTCTAAAAAACTTTGTGCGTAACCTGTATCAGTTTCATGCACGATCACTGAATAGACCTCAACATCACCCTCACCATTCTGTGTTGTGGTTGAAGCGAGCACCTGTTGCGCTAGATAAAAGAAAATCCTTGAAAACTGTTCAGCTGATGGTGAAACTGGCAAGGCAACCCAACGTGCACTAAAAGTTTTACACGCTTGAATATATTCAGGATCATCTTTTTGCCAATAACAAATTGCGTGATCAAAACTGTCAAAAAGCTCTTTAATCACACCTTTTAATAGACCAAAATCATAGACCATTTGCCCATGATCTAATTTTGAGGCTTTTAACAGTAATTCAACTTTATAACTGTGCCCGTGAATCGAACGCTTACAGCGATCTGATGTACAATTACGTACAATATGAGCATTTTCAAACTTAAATAATTTACGAATTAACATGCACCAAGCTGATCTATATCTGCAAACAGATTTTATTATAAAGCAAAAAAATCATCGGTGGGATTGATTTTAAGCCTTGTGACTATTCAATAATCCAATCTATACAAAGACTAGAATGGTGCAAGACTTCTTGAATACACAATCACTTGTTTATCTTTTCTCATCATTAAGCTGTTAAATTGGCGCTTACGCTCACTTAGCATCACTTCAATTTGAGCCGTAAAATAATTTGATTTACTATCTAATAAAGACGCAGTATCGGTTTTACTCTGCTCATCAATCCCAGAAAAAGCACTTAATTTCCATAAATCATCTACATTATTAAAATGCGTTAACTCAGTTTCCTTGATTTTTAATTGTTGTTCGATAGCTTTGACATCTACTTTAGGGTCAATACTGGCTAATAGTAATGCAGGTGCTGTATTCATATTCACCTTAGTCTGTTCAGGTAATGCCGTGACATAAGGTTTGATCAAATCGTAGTTTTTGCCTTCAAAACCTCGTACAAGTTTTAATTCTTCTATACTATGAAACTTGGTATTCGGCGTTAAATATGCAGGATCTAGTCCTTGGTAATAGCTACTCTCCGCACCCATTGCGCCAGTCACTTCATCATTTGTGTCTTGCCAATCAATCACAGCTTGACTGAGTTCAGCAGGCAGACCTACACGTTGCAATAACTTTTCAAACCAACGTCGAGCAGAATCATCAACTTGATTGCCATCAGCCTTAACCAAATTATTTAGATTAAACTTTCCTGACTCATCTAGTAGTTTTCCTGAGACTGATCCATCTTCTACGGGAAATGATGGCATCGGTTTTGCCCAGTTTTCCTGTAAATGATCAATACTACTACCATTATCGCTATCTTGAATGAGTAACTCTGAAAAAAAAGCTTCTGCACTTTTTGCATACAATAACGATTGATCCTGACGCATCAAATAGCCCGTATTTTCAGCGGTATTGGTTTGTCGTTTTGCAATTGTTGCAGCCAAAATCGTTGCTAAAGCAACCATGACTAAAATCGTTAATAAAGCTACGCCACGCTGAGATGAATAGTTTTTCATGGTGGTGAGTTATTTCCCAACAATTGATTTGCATTCAGTAGACTATAGATCCACTCGTAATCCGTACCTGCAACACTAAGCTGTATTTTTATGCCTAATGGTAATTTTTTTAACTCATTAATATTATTAGGATCACCAATATTTTCAGGCCATTGTGTCAGTTCCTGTGGATTCATGACGACTACTTTAAATTGATCTACATTTTCTAATAAGGTACTGGAGATGGGTTGTACTCGATTTGGAATATTTAGATTTGAATATTTGAGTCGATAAACTTTTTTCTGTGTTGAATCGTAGCGATATTCAATACGTTCATAAGGTGACAAACCTTGTTTCAACGGATCGGACACCCCTGCTTTACTAAACATAAAACCACGATCATTTAGCACCAAAGCGGCTTGTAATTGTCGACCATCATTTGCCGTTAATGGAATAATTTGCAGACTATCTCTTAGAATCTGCTGATAGGCATCTTGTAACGCAAATAAATGTGTTTCATGCTCTGCATTACGATCTTTGACTTTTAATAAATAATCAAAAACTTTCCAACCAAGCATTGAAAGTACGGCAAAAATAGCAATTGCAACCAGCAATTCAACAAGGGTAAAACCCTTTTTAATTTTCATCATGTTTTAGCTTTTGCTGGATAATTAAAAAACACCATATTGGTGATGCCCGCTTCAACTTTACCTTGCTCAGTATTAAATAAACTTACTTGTAATTCGATACGTTGTATTTTGGGGCTAATTGTAGCCTGTGCTTTTTTATCAATCTGCCAAGTCTCACCTTGAGAAGTCACCTGTTTCGATTGCGTTCCATCTAACCATTCTTGATTCATTTCCATCATTGCAATCTCATTCATTGCAACGAACTGTGCTTTTGTTCGTAAAATCGCACTCGATGTAGATTGTGTATATTGCATGGCAATTTTTGTTAATGCAATTGCAGCGACAGCAAATATCGCTAACGCAACCATTACTTCCAACAGGGTAAATGCTTTAATCTTCTTCATTTATTTTACCCAAATGATCTATTTCAAACTCATGTCCAATTGGCTGTTGCTCATAATAAAATTGAATACGGACAGGCTTAACTTCACCATTGCCAAACCATATGAGTTGCGGTGCTTTACCACCTAATAAGTCCTCATTTCTCGCTTTTCGATATTCTTCAGCATTTAAAGTTTGAATACTAAAAGATACGCTAGTCGGTAGCTCTCGAAGTTTAAACTCTTTATACGGCTGCCACGTCCGATCAGCTTGCTGAATTTGCTCATGGCTCTGATCATGATACTCAAACAAATTATAGCGAAATGGTGCAACGTCAGTCGCATTTTGAGTATTTAAGGCAAAAACTTTAGCTTGATCCGTTGATTCTTTATTAATCTTTTTTAAATCAAGTATAAACATTTCTCTGGCTTGCATCGCTCGACGTTGATCTACACCACCAATATTCAGAACAACCAAAGATGTCATAATCGTCATGATTACAATCACCACCATGATCTCAATGAGGGTAAAACCTTGTTGTAATCTATGTGGTGATTTCATTTTATTTATCAGCCATTCGCTAAATATTCAATTTGTTTTGGCAAACCTAAAGCTTGATCAATATAAGCCACACGTAAACTATCACGTGAACCTAAATAACGCTGATAAAAGCTCGAATTCAGAATAACTGCTGCACCATAAGTCAGAGACCAAATCGAAGCCAAATAATCACGTGTTGTCATCGTGCTATTTATATCTAATAAATAACTTTCTGTCATACGAATGATAATACGTAAACGTTGACGACGAACTTTATACAATTCACTAAATAATAACTGAATACCTTGACCCGTCGTAGAGAGGCGTTCTTCAATTTGATGAAATAAAGCAGTACGTTCAGGATGATGTAAATGATGTAGCATGAAAAAAGCTAGATGCTCAGGGAAAGCTTTCTCTGTATCCTGAATCATTTCAAGCAGCATTCGTTCATTACGAATAATCAGCAACATATACAATTCATCTTTGCTCTGAAAGTGCTTATATAATGTGCCTTTAGCAAGATCTAATTCCGCCGCTAAAGCGTCCAAAGTCATGCCTGCTTCACCATTTTCTAATAGGAGTTGCTCAGCGATCTGAAAAATTAAGGCTTCTCGTGCTCTAAACTGAGCTTGGCGATCCATTTTCACGTGATAACTCTCTTTGCTAATACAACTAAACCGTTTACTTCAAACGAAGAAGATTCTCAAAATTCTGTGTGGTAATCATACCTATTTCTTCAACTGACTTGTTATATACATCCGCTAACGCCTTTGCAACATAAGGCACATATTTAGGCTCATTGGTTTTACCCCGATAAGGCATAGGTGCTAAATATGGGCTATCCGTTTCAATTAACAACCGATCAAGCGGCACTTGTTTAGCTACATCACGTAATTCTTGTGCATTTTTGAATGAAACAATACCAGAAAAAGAAATATAGTAACCACAATCTAAAACAGCCTTCGCTGTTTCCCGATCTTCGGTGAAACAATGCAAAATACCATGTGTGGATTGCTCTGCTCTTATAATATCGACGGTATCGTGTTTGGCTGATCGTGTATGCACAACCACAGGTTTTTTTACAATTTTTGAAGCATGAATATGACGGGCAAAACATCGTTTCTGTTCTGCAATAAAATCTGTACTGTGATAATAATCTAAACCTGTTTCCCCTAATGCCCATACCTTATCAGACTGTGCTAGCTCTACGAGGTAGTCTGTTGTTGCTCGCGCCATAATATGATCATCCTCGCATGGATGAACACCTACAGAATAACCCACGTCATCATGTCGAGAGGCGATTTCAGCCAATTTAATATGATCATCCAAATCCACTGAGATGCCCATAAATTTTGAAACACCTGCAAGGCGAGCTTGGGCAAGCGCTTTATCTAAACTCCCATCGTAAGGACTCAGATCTAACATCGTTAAATGACAATGGGTATCAACAAACACGCTTATTTCCTATCAACTTACATCGTAAAACTTGGACGATCCATCGCTTTTGAACCAGCCAATAATTTCTCAGCTTCATTTTTGTAATACACACCTTTTTCACCAGCAAGCTGAATTGCAAAACCTTGTGGTTTAAAATGTGTTTGTTTATGCGAAATCCAAATCACCTTACCCGTTAATGGGATTTTTTGTGACTGCTCTGGTAAAGTCGCTAAAACAAAAACTTCCTGTCCCATTTTTACGGCTTGTTTCGTGGAAACAAATAAACCGCCACCTTGCACAAAAGGCATATAACTTGATTGCAAAGTTGCTTTATCAGGAATATTGACCTGTATAATTCCGCCCATCATTTGTGGTTGCATAACATTCCCCTGTCAAATACAAATAGTTTGAAATATCTATATTTTCATAACATTAGTAAATTTTTAAGCATATTTACATGCCTCTCAAATTCAATATTTTCTACCGTCAATTTAAAAAACTATAATTACTGCTATTTTAATTATAGGAAACAATCCGACAAACAACAAATAATGTTTGAGGAAAACTGTTCGAAAACAAACAAAAATGGTTTTTATTTAAGCAAATATAGCCTTCGATGAATCACGATTTCAGAGGTGATCACCATAACGAAAGCAAATGCTTTTTGGCTATTACAAAATCAAGCATTCAATCAACATAAAAGATTTTAATAACCTATCTAAACCACATGCATCAATTGAATAAACAACTGATCTAGTACCAACTGTGTTTGTACATTTTGCTCAACCATCAATTTTTTCTGTTGCAGGTCAGAATAAATTTGAAATAAGCTTTCCAAGTCATAAAGCTGTGCAAGCTGTGTTAAATCTAAGTCTTTATTTCTCAAAGATTGATTTAATTTTATAGCGACTAAATCAGCCAACAAATATTCAAACATTGTCATAAATTCAGAGAAACTCAACTCTTTCGACCACTTGCTTGAATAACTTAAAGGCATATTTTTTTCTGAGACCAACTTAAACCAATCTTTCAAGAATAAATCTCTTTTATGCAACCAATCGCTCTGATTAATCTCAACGGCAGTCAATGGCATGCCATTTGCAAGATTAAGCAACAAATCAATATGTTCAGCTGAAATATTCGCTATTTGCTGCTGAATAAATTTTTGTGCATCTTGGGTATCTAGACGGTCTAAAGCGAAATGCTGCAAACGGCTTCGAATCGTTGCGGGTAATTTCAAGTAATGGTCCGCCAATAGAATAAGAATAACCCTTTCTCCAGGTTCCTCTAAAGTCTTTAGCAATGCATTTGCGGATGCTATATTCAAAGCCTCCGCAGGCTCAATCACAACGACTCGCCATCCATCACCAGTCTGTTGAACAAATGGTAATAAATCACGAATCTTTTCGATTTTTATCTTGGCATTTTGCTTTTTATTTTCTTCATCTGTGGTGATATGGACATAGCGAGGATGTGTATTAGACTTCAACCAAAGACAACTTGTACATTCACCACAAGCTTGTTCGGCTTGTTTGTTTAAACATAATACCCATGCCACAAAACGCTCAGTAAATTGATGTTTCGCGCAGCCATGTTTACCATAAAAAAGTAAACCATGACCTATATCGGGAAAACGCGTTGTCAACAACGCCCATGTCTGCTTGTGCCAAGGATAAACGGTTGTTGACTGCATACTCATCATAATTATTCAAATAAACTTACTGGTAGCGCATTTAAACGCTCTAGATCAGCTTGTGTATCTACACCCGGAGGCAGATTGGCTTCAGCAATATCGATCGCAATACGATGACCATTTTCTAATACGCGTAATTGTTCAAGACTTTCTAATTTTTCAAGATCGCCTTGTTCCCATGACACATATTCTTGCAACAATTTCACACGATATGCATATAAACCCAGATGACGAAAAGCACGATCATGCAGCTTTGGCTGCTGTAGTTTTGCACCATCACGATCATAAGGAATAGTTGCTCGACTAAAATATAATGCTTCTTTACGATTACTCATCACGACTTTGACGATACTGTCACGCTGAAATTCATCTAATGCGTGAATAGGCTCGCATAAAGTAGACATTGAGCAATGCGGTTGATCAACTAAAAGCTGAGTAACTTGTTGAACCAATTGAGCAGGAAGTAATGGTTCATCACCCTGTACATTGACAATAATATCGTTTTCTGCCCAGCCTTTTAGACGAGCAACTTCACTCAAACGATCTGTGCCTGACGGATGATCGGCACTGGTTAAAACCACATCAATTCCTTCCGAACGACACACTTCTGCAATACGCTCATCATCAGTCGCAACACATAAATCATCAAAACCTGCAACTTTCTTCGCTTGATCTACGACACGTAAAATCATTGGGCGACCATGAATAAGCAAAAGTGGTTTTGCAGGTAAACGTGAACTCGCAAAACGAGCAGGAATGACAATATGTTTCATGTTAGAACTCTAAGAAAATTGGATACCGACTTGTTGCAATTGTTGTTTCAATAAATCATAACAGTCTGCAGATAAAACCGCTTCAACAGGCACAACCCAAATCGGAATATTAAATTCTGGGTATTGTTTCAATAAAACCTTAAGCTTTACCGCATCTTTTTCTGTGGTAATAATTGCATCTTGATTATTGAAGGTGAGATCATCGATCTGATAATCATAATGATCAGCAAACTCATGTGTTTGATATTGCTTCACATTCAATTGATTTAAAGTTTGATAAAATCGTTGTGGGAAGCCAATACCAACAACCACATTAAAATACTGATTTGGATCAAATACATTTGAATCTGTATTTAAATTTAACAGATATGGCTGACCAATTGCTAAATGCATATTCCTTTGTGATTGAGCAATTTTAGTATGTTCAATGACCGTACTTCTATTCAGGCGTGATTTAGGCTCACGTAGATACCCTTCAGGCAACAACTTTTCATTCCCCAAACCACGATTTTGATCTAGAACAATCCATTCAATTTGACGTGCTAATGCCCAATGCTGCAAACCATCATCGCTAATAATTAAATCGAGTTTTTCAGATTTCAATAATAATTCAATTGATGCTTGACGATTTGGCCCAACCGCCATGGGTACATGAGTAGATTGAACGATTAAGCACGGCTCATCACCAGCAAAATCTGGTTCAGACAAAGCATTCACCAAAACTGGAAAAGGTCCTTTGCCACCATATCCTCGACTAATTACTCCAACACGAACACCTTGTTGCTGTAAATATTTAACGAGCTGAATTAATAAAGGTGTTTTCCCACTTCCTCCAACCGTAATATTACCAATAATCATCACAGGAATTGGGGCTGTGTATTTTTTCTTAAAACCAATCGTATATAAGGTTTTATTTAATTCAAAAACTAAGCGATACAATAATGATAAAGGACGCAACACGATTAACCACGACGCTTTTTTATTCCAAGCATCTTGTACGTGTTGCGCAATAGACATTATTAATTTTCCTCAAAATTACGTTGATGCAATTGATAATACACGCCATGTTTATCTAGCAACTCAGTATGTGTACCCTGCTCGATAATTTGTCCTTTGTCCATTACCACAATAAGATCTGCATTTTCAACTGTAGATAAACGGTGTGCAATCACTATCGTCGTACGACCTTGCATCGCTTCATCAAAAGCTTGTTGGATGAAGTATTCAGACTCATTATCAAGCGCACTGGTTGCTTCATCTAAAATTAAGATCGGAGAATCTTTTAAGATTGCTCTGGCAATCGCAATACGTTGACGCTGACCGCCTGAAAGATTCAAACCTTGCGCACCAAGTATTGTGTCGTAACCCTGTGGCAAATTCATAATAAAGTCATGCGCAAAAGCAGCTTTTGCAGCTGCAATAACCTGTTCATCACTTGAGTCTTGAAGCTGACCATAAGCAATATTGTCACGCACTGAACGATTGAATAGCACAACCTGTTGATTGACTGTCGCAATTTGTGAGCGAAGATAAGAAAGCTCTATCTCTTGTACAGGAATATCATCAAAATAAATTTGCCCTTCACTTAATTCTTGAAAACGCGGCAACATATTTACTAATGAGGTTTTCCCTGCGCCAGATCGACCAACCAAAGCAATGGTCTGACCTGCTTCAATATCTAGACAAAAATCCTTAATTGCATGCGTACCATCTGTATAACGCAGATTAGCATGATCAAATTTAATATTGCCTTTCAAAACTGGCTTAAGCTGACCATTATTTTCTTCTTCTGGCATGTCAAGCAGTTCAAATACTGAATGCGCTGCTGCCAAACCACGCTGAAGTTTCTCATTAATATCAGTTAAATTCTTCACTGGTTTAGAGATCAGACCTGCCGCAGTAATGTAGGAAACAAACTCTCCTGCTGAGGTGTCACCTAAAACCTGTGGGCGAAGCGCTAACCATAAAATAATTGCCATTGCCATAGACAATAGTAATTGTATGATCGGGCTATTAATATTCTGCACCACAACCATTTTTAGGCCACGACGAAGATTTTCCTCAGAAGATTTGTAAAAACGTTGCTGCTCAAAAACCTCACCCGTAAAACTCTTAACCACCGAGTTTCCATTAATCGTTTCTTGTACCACATGGTTCACATCGCCCATCGTGTTTTGCACTTGAATTGACAACTTACGCATTTTCTTAGATGCGATTCTGACCAATATCCCAATGAAAGGCATGAAAACCACGATACATAGAGTCAAACGCCAGTTGGTATAGAGTAAATAACTCAACAAACCAATAACAATTAAACCATCTTTAACTAATGTTTGTAGAGATTCAGATGATGCTGCTGTGAGTTGTTCGACGTTATACATCAATTTTGCACTGATATGACCTGCACTGTTATCAAGATAATATTGCGCAGGTAAGCGCAGTAATTTAGCATAAACTTCTTGACGAATACTAAATACCAAACTACGTGAAATAACTGCTGAAAAGTATCCACCTAAGAACAAACCAAGGCCACGGAAAAACATAAGTAAGACAATTAAGGCCGGGAACCAATCTAAATTTTCGCGACTACCATTTTGGATTGCATCAATAATATATTTCAATAACTTTGCGACAGAAACCTCTGTCGCAGCGTTGATTCCAAAACCAAGTAAGACGAATAAGGCAACGCCCCAATAAGATTTTAAATATGATATTAAACGGACATAAGCCTTAAAATCCTGATTCACTCAGTAAAACCTCTAGTTGGAACTTTGGTGCTAATATTGATATTAACAAAGCCGAGTTGACCTGCCACATCCATTACACGAATCACATCTTCATGTTTTGCTTTTGCATCAGCTGCAATAATAAACATAAAATCACGACGATCCTGTGCAGCCTGTTTAATCGCAGTACTGAGATCGGCACTATCTTTGGTCGATAATGCTTGACCATTCACAGAATAATGTCCCGTGGAGTCTACCATGATTTCAATTTTGTGATCGAATTGTTTAGGTGGAACACCTTGAGCATCTGGTAAAGTAAGATTTATACGGCTTTGCTGACTAAATGTGGTAGATAATAATAAAAACACCAAAATGAATAACATACAGTCAATCATTGGCGTCAAATTGATATGAATATCTTCAACTTGAGAACGTTTAAATTTCATAATGTCACCTATGCTCAGCTTGCACGGCGATTTTCTTGCACATGAGGTGCTTTTTTGTAGAAAAGTGCAGCATGAAATAATGTTGATTGTTGTTCTAACTCAGCAATATATTCATGTACTACACGTTGAAAATAACGATAAGCAATCATTGCTGGAATCGCTATCAGCATACCTACAGCCGTAGTAATCAATGCTTTAGAGATACCTGGCATCATCATGCTTGCATTTCCAGCAGAACCGATATCAATCACTAAAAACGATTCAATAATACCAAGTACTGTTCCTAACAAACCAAGCAAGGGTGCAATCGCGCTCAATGTACCTAAAAAGTTAATATTTTTTTCTAGATAGCTGATTTCTTGGGAAGCTGTTGCTTCCATTTGTGCACGCGCAAACTGCTCACCTTGATCTTGATGATCATAACCAGCTTTTAAAATACGACCTAACGGACTTTTTACAACGTCATTTTGCTCTAAATGTGGAATAACATTATCCACATTTGAGCCTTGAACCAGTAATGCTTGAGGTAAAACTTGTGACCGTCTTAAGCGAATATATCGCTCAATTGTAATAGCAACCGTAAAAATTGATGAGAGAATAAGCGGTAGCATTAACCAACCACCCGCTTTCACAAGTTCCCACATATTATTCCCCAATAATATTTAAAATATAAAAGGACGCACCTTAAATATTAGTTAGGTAAACAAATATTTAAAATTCCATCCAACTCATCCAATGAGTGATAATGAATGACCATTTTTCCTTTACCTTTTTGGTTATGGTCAATTTCAACATTTGCTCCAAAACGTTCCGATAATTTCTGAGTCAATTGTTCAATATCAGGAGAAACCTGCACCTTTTCCTTTTCAGGCTTTGGTTCACTCCACTCACGTACTAACTGTTCAGTCTGACGCACTGATAATGCTTTTTCAATTACGATTTTAGCAACATCCATTTGCTCTTTCGCTTTTAGGGTCAGAATGGCACGAGCATGTCCCATATCAAGTTGACCTTGTTGCATTAAGTCCTTAATTGGATCAGCCAAACTTAATAACCGCAATAAGTTACTCACCGTAGTACGAGCCTTACCTACTGTATCCGCGATTTCTTGATGACTTAAACCAAATTCATCATGGAAACGCTGCAAAGCTACCGCTTGATCAATTGGATTGAGATCTTGTCGCTGAATGTTTTCAATTAACGCCAATGCGATTGCGACTTGGTCATTTAAGTCACGTACAATTGCTGGAATTTCAGCCAAACCTGCTAATTGGGCAGCACGCCAACGGCGTTCACCTGCAATAATCTCATAAGGGTGTTGTTCATCATCCACTGGACGAATCACAATCGGTTGCATTACGCCATGCTTCTCAATTGATGAAGCAAGTTCCTGTAAATCTTGTTCTTGAATAAAACGGCGTGGCTGATATTCGCCACGTTTCAGTAAATTGACATCAATTTGCTTGAGTTGACCATGATCCAAAGCCTGTGCTTCAAGTTGCAATTTCTCTTTTTGAATTGAACCCAATAGTGCATCTAAACCACGACCTTTAGCCAATCCGCGTTTTTTGATGCTCATACAGCACTTCCTTTTTTCACTTTACTTTTCTTCAACATTTCTGCAGCTAAATTCAAATATGCAACTGCACCTTTTGAGCTTTTTTCGAAATAAATCACTGGTAAGCCATGTGCTGGCGCTTCAGCCAAACGAATATTCCGAGGGATCACCGTTTCGTATAACTTTTTACCAAAATATTGCTCTAACTCAGCAGACACGTCACGGGTTAAAGCATTACGAGCATCATACATCGTACGTAACACCCCTACAATTTCCAAGTTTGGATTCAGGGCTTTTTGTATACGATCAATTGTTTGTGTCAAATCTGCCAAACCTTCCAAAGCATAATATTCACACTGCATCGGAATAATTACACCATTGACCGCAGCCAAAGCATTCACTGTTATCAAACTTAGGCTTGGTGCACAATCTACAATAATATAATCAAATGCTGAATCTACTTCTTGTAACGCATTTTTGAGAATAAACTCTCGCCCTTCTTGCTCGGCAATTGCTAACTCAACGCCAGCAAGTTCACGATTTGCACCTAAAACTTTATAACCAACGTCAGCTTTCTGAATTGCTGTTTCAATTGGCACTTCACCCAACAACACATCGGTAATCGAGTAAAGTAAGTCATTCTTTTGAACGCCAGACCCCATAGTGGCATTACCTTGAGAATCCATATCAACCAATAAGACACGTTTCTTCAAAATCGCCAAAGAAGCAGCAAGATTAACGGCTGTTGTGGTTTTTCCCACGCCACCTTTTTGGTTTGCAATCGCAATAATTTGAGCCATGATTACCCTTAATATTTTTTATTGAATTCGTTGAAGTAAAAGTAAATGACGTTGTTCATCTAATCGCGGCACACGCAACTCAATCACTTTGCATGAATACTGTTCTTTCATCTGTTCCATTTCATCAGTTGGAACCAAACCTTTCATTGCCGCAATAATACTCTGCTCATGCATATAGGGTTGCGCTGCATCTACAAAATCAGTTAATGAAGCAAATGCACGACTAGTAATGACATCAAACTGACCAAGTTCATCAATCGTGTCTTCATTTTCTACACGTGTTTGAACTGCAACAACATTATCCAATTTTAAATCGGCAATAAATTGCTTAAGAAAACGAATTTTTTTTCCATTTGAATCTAATAATACACACGAGCGCTCTGGTTGACATAATGCAATGATCATGCCCGGCATTCCACCACCCGTGCCAACATCTAATAAACGTCCTTGTGGCAAATCATTTAAAATACTTAAGCTATCTAATAAATGTTTAACCAGCATTTCTTTCGGGTCACGAATCGCTGTCAGGTTATATGCTTTATTCCATAGCACTAGAGCATCTTGATATTTCAATAAGAGTGTTAGCGCTTCCTCACTTAGGTTTAAACCTAACGCTTGACTACCTTGCTTTAATTCTTGAAAAAAAGGATGCATAACAGTGCGACATCTCGATAAACTTGCCGTGCAGTATACCCATTTCTGATGCAAGGCACAGTAGGACTTGTTGAACGATTATGCAGTTAAACATTTTCAAACCTGATAAACTGCACAATCTATTCAGTTTTTTGTCTTTCCTTAGACAAATTTAAGGTAAATAAGACAATAACCTATTACGAAAACTTATTTTGCTTAATTTGTTGATCTAGCTGTTCCAAACGTTCAGGTGTGCCAACATCCACCCAAATCCCTTGTAATTTTTCAGCTGACACTTGTTGTTGTTGCATCGCTTGCTTTAACAATGGCGCTAGAGGCCTTTTACCATTTTCCAAACCATTAAACATCTGCGGAGCTAATACTGCAACACCACTATAAGTTAAGGCTTCACCTATTTGTCCCTGCTCAAAAGTATGGGCCAAATTATTAGACAAGATAAAATCACCTTTCTGGTGCTGCGGTGGATTTTCAACCAATACTAAGTGTGCTTGCTTATCTCCCAAATGGACATTTAACAATGACGAAAAATCCATCGTGGTCCAAACATCACCATTCACCAAAATAAAAGGTTCATCACCCAGTAATGGTAAAGCATTGATAATACCACCTGCGGTTTCAAGCCCTTCTCCTTCATGAGACCACAAAATCGTCACACCGAATTTTGAGCCATCTCCTAAAGTAGTTGCCAGTTTTTCACCCAACCAAGCGGTATTAATGACAATCTCTGTAACACCAATCTTTTGCAACTTTTCAATATGCCAAACAATCAGTGGCTTCCCACCTACTTCAAGCAAAGGTTTAGGTGTATGTAAGGTCAGAGGACGCATGCGATTCCCTAGCCCTGCAGCAAGAATCATCGCTTTCATTATGCTGCAACCTCGTAATCGCCATATTTCGCAATAAATTTAGGCATGACCACGTCACGAATAAACTGCATAAATTCATTCAGCTCATCATAACCTTGGCTTTCTTCAAGCAAATACCACATTACACGTGGTAAATCTTTTAAGTACCCAGATTTACCATCGCGCTCAAACAGACGAACAAAGATACCTAGAATTTTGAGATGGCGTTGAATTGCCATCAAATCTGCATCTCGCTTGAATTGCTCGAAACTACGATTCTCTTTCGCTACAGCTGGTAATAAGTTATAGAACACCTCAAACCATTCGTAGACACGCTCAGCATTCCATTGTACATAAGCATCACGTGTAATCGAGATCAGATCATAGGTATCTGCACCAATGACTGCATCTTGGAAGTCGATCACGCCTAATGCTTGCTCGTTTTCTATTTTCATCAAGTTACGACTATGAAAATCACGATGCACAATCACTTGTGGCTGATGCGTCGCCTCAACAGCTAAAAAGTCAAAAGCTTGTTCAATCGTTTCTAACTGTTGCTCTGTAGGCTGAATATCTAATGAAGGCAACATCCACTCTGTCAGCAAACGCATCTCTGTCATTAATTTTTCATAAGAGTATGCGGGCAGTTGTTCAAGACCGTCGATTTGTTGTAATTCAATCAACTGTTCAAAGCTTTGTGCATAGTATTGGTCAACAGTTTCATCTGTTAGTAAGGTTGAAAGAACAACATCACCAAAATCTTCCAATAGTAACAATCCTAAAGTTAGGTCTTTAGCAACGATATGCGGAACACGCACACCATTTTTGTCAAAAAACTCGTCAATACTTACAAATGGTGCACAATCTTCTTTTTCAGGTGGCGCATCCATCAGCATATATGTTTTGTTTTGTAACTTAATTCGCGCATAACGGCGAAAGCTTGCATCTCCAGCCAAATAATTGATCTCGAATTGATCAGATTGGAGAGTGGCTTGGAGCCAAGTTTGTATCAATTGTTCACGTTGTGTATTCATTTGCAATAAAATCTAAAACTAGCTGAGATTTTGAAAGCTTAAGTGTAGCCACTTATCAACTTTTTCTCTATGATGCGACAATAATTAATTGTGAATTAGCGTACTGGTTAATGAGACAATGAAACATCAGTTTAAATTTAATCCTTTAGCAACAGCTATTTTGACACTCTTGTGTGGCGGCTCGATCCAATCAGGTTTCGCAGCTCCAGCTGATGCTGTCTCTACGCTTGACAATAAACAGCTGCAAGCCACTATCCAAAAAAACCAAGATCAAGACAGTTATCCTGGTGAAAAATTTTTTCAGCAATATTATGTCGACAAATCTGCACCAGAAGCACAATTACGAGATAATCGTTATTTAAGCTCTTCTTTTTGTCAGGGAACATGGGTCACTCCAATTAACCCCGAAACAAAGGCAAGCAATTCCAATACAACGACTTCGGTGATTACCGCTGATTATGGGCATTACAACCCAACTGGCGATTCTGTTCTACAAGGCAATGTCGTGATTGATCAAGAAGGTCGCACAATTCGTGCCGATCAAGTTACGATTGACTCAACTCAGACGCACGCCTCCGCTCAAGGTCGAGTACAACTGGCTCAATCAGGCTTACTTACTCAAAGTGACGCAATAAATTATAATTTAAAAACCCAAACAGGCGATTTGAACAATAGTTTTTATATTTCTGAACAGCAACATGCTCACGGACATGCAAGTCAGATTAAACGACAGAATGAAAATTTAGTTGTATTGAAAGATGCAAGTTATACCGCTTGCCCTCCTGAACAAAAACCGGCTTGGAAAATCCAAGCTAAGCAAATTGAACTTGACCAAGCAACTGGTCGTGGCGTAACTCGCGTAACAAAACTGTATGTAAAAGACGTGCCTGTTTTAGCCGTGCCATATTTCAATTTTCCAATTGATGACCGTCGTACCACTGGTTTATTAAGTCCAACTTTTGGTTATAGTAACGAAGGTGGCGTCCAACTGACTGCACCTGTATACCTTAACCTTGCACCAAATTACGATCTTACACTCACACCAAGTTATATGAGCAAACGTGGCGCAAAATTAGATGCCGAATTCCGTTATATGACTGAAAGTTTTGGTTCTGGACGTATTTGGGGTGGATATTTACCAAACGACAACCATTACGAAGATAAAGATCGAAGTGATTTACATTTTCTTCATGATTGGAAAATCAATAACCAATGGTCAACCAACTTAGAGTACAACTACGCTTCCGATAAAGATTACTTTGCGGACTTCAATAACAACCCAAACACGCGAACAGATCTTAACTTACGTCGCGCATGGGAACTTAATTATCGCAATGGTATTCCTGGACTTAAGGCTCAATTAAAGGTTGAAGACTTTCAAACGCTAGATCAAAGTATCAAAGATGCAGATAAGCCTTATGCACGACTTCCACAGTTTTTATTAAATTATGTAGGTGGGAACCCTCAAGGCTTACAATATGAGTTTAATAACGACACTGCTTATTTTAAGAAATCGATCACCGATGGCTCTGCGTTAGAGTCAAGTGGTACACGTATTTATAATCAATTTGCCGTTCGCTATAACTACCTAACGCCATCGTGGTTTTATGCAATTCCAGAAATATCTGTAAGAAGCATTAATACTTTTTATGATCAAGACTCTAAAGAAGGTCGCGATCTTTCTATATCTGATGATTTAGAAAAATCTGTTGCGGTACCTCAATTTAGTTTTGCAACAGGCGTTACTTTTGAAAAAGAAGGTAAATATTTGCAGAGTATCTCACCTCGTGCGTTTTATGCCTATTCTCCTTATAAAAAACAAGATGATCATCCTAACTTTGATTCCACTACCGCATCAATTAATTACGATCAACTTTTCAACCCTTATCGATTCTATGGACACGACCGCTTAGATGATAATAACTTCTTGTCTCTGGGTGTAACTTATAGCCTATTAGATACAGAGGGCTTAGAACGTATAAAAGCAAGTATTGGGCAAAGCTATTATTTTAGTGATCGACGTGTCACATTAAATCAGCAACCAGATGAGTTTGACACACAGCGCCATACTGGTCCAATTGTAAGTGTTTCAAGTCAATTGAATCAAAACTTTACCATAGCTGCAAATTCTGCTTGGATGTCAAACGGCGACAATGCTCAACGTGACTTCCAAGCCTACTATGCTGGAGATAAAGGCAACTTATACAATGTAGGTTATTTCTATCGTAGCAATATTCAAGATCGTCAAAGTTCATACGACCAAGCTGTTGCATCGTTTATACAACCAATAAAAGATAATTGGCGTATTATGGGTCACGCTCAATATGACTTAGATAATAGTTTAATGCGAGAATACTTACTTGGTGTGAATTATGAATCTTGCTGTTGGGCAGTTTCAGTTTATGGCAGATCTTACTACAATGATTTAGATGATCCAAACTCACCAGATGTTCATAGAAAACGTGCTGTTATGGCTGAGGTTACACTTAAAGGTCTAGGTGCACTCAACAATAAGCTCGCCTCTCTTCTTGAAAATAGAGTTTTAGGTTTCAACAAAATTAATCAATCTTGGACACAACGTTAATGAAGATAAAATCTTTCCAACATATCTTTAAAGCGACTGTTCTCGCTACACTTATTTCTTCATCAATGCAAAGCTTTGCGCAACCTACGGATGAGGTTGTTGCAATAGTTGATAGTAGTGTCATTCTTAAAAGTGATTTAGAACAAGGGATTGCAGAAACAGAACATCAGTTAAAAGCACAAAATAAAACTGTGCCGCCCCAACAGTATTTACAGATGCAAGTACTTGATCAGCTCATTATCCGTCAAGCCCAATTAGAACAGGTCAAACGTTTTGGCATTAAAGCTGATGAAAAAAGTTTAAATGCTGCTGTCTTAAAAATTGCAAATCAATCAGGTGCTAATACACTAGAAGCATTCCAACAAAAATTGGACGCGATTGCACCAGATACTTATGAAAATTTACGCAATAGGATTGCGGAAGATTTAGCAATTGGTCGCTTACGCCAACAACAAGTCATGTCTCGTATTAAAATCAGTGATCATGATGTTGAAAACTTTTTAAATTCACCAGAAGGCCAAGCTGCGCTTGGCACACAAGTCCATGTGATTCACATGCGTATTTCTGGTGAAAATAGCGAAGAAGTTAAAAAAGTTGCACAAGAAGTCAAACAAGCACTTGCAACTAGTGATGATCCTAAAGCGATTAGTACCAAGCTTGCGACCAGTGCAATCAAGGTTGATGGTGCTGATATGGGATTCAGAGCACTATCAGACATTCCTACTGAACTTGCAGCACGCATAACACCATTACAAACGGGTCAGACCACAGAACTGATCAATGTCCGCGATGGCGTTCATGTTTTAAAACTTTTAGAACGCAAACAAAATGATCAAAAAGCACTTGTATCACAATATAAAACTCGACATATTTTGATTCAACCATCTGAAGTTGTCAGCTTAGATCGTGCAAAACAAATGATTGATAGTCTTTATAATCGTGCGACGGCGGGCGAAGATTTTGCAACCCTCGCTGCAACCTATTCAAATGATACAGGTTCAGCACGTGATGGTGGCAGTTTAGGCTGGGTAAGTCCTGGTGTTATGGTGCCTGAGTTTGAACAAGTCATGAAAGAAACACCAGTTGGGCAAATCAGTAAACCTTTCCAAAGTCAGTTTGGTTGGCACATTTTACAAGTGACTGATACTCGACAACAAGATATGACTAAAGAAGTGCAAGAACGTATGGCTCGTCAAATTTTAGGTGAGCGTTTGTTTGATACTGAAGTAGACAGTTGGATGCGTGAACTTCGAGCTAATGCTTATGTTGAAATTAAAGATGCAAATCTAGACACGAAAGCACCGAAATAATCCAATTTAAAACTGCCGGCTATCGTAGGCAGTTTTATTTTAACTATATTCAAAATAAAACTAGCGGCAATTGCCGCTAGTTTTATATTACAAATTAATTATTTGTAACGATCGACCATTTTCTCTAAAGAAATTGGGCGGATCTTATCTGCATTACCTGATGTACCAAATGAATTATAACGATCTACACAGATTTGCTTCATCGCTTCAACTGTTTCACCAAAGAATTTACGCGGATCAAATTCGCTTGGTTTTTCAGCCATCATACGACGCATCGCACCTGTAGATGCTAAACGCAAATCGGTGTCAATATTAATCTTACGAACACCATGCTTGATTGCTTCCACGAGCTGCTCAACAGGAACACCGTAAGTTTCCTTAATATCACCACCATACTGGTTAATCACAGCCAACCACTCTTGTGGTACAGAGCTTGAACCATGCATTACAAGATGCGTATTTGGTAACGCAGCATGAATTTCTTTAATGCGATCAATTGCCAAGATATCGCCTGTAGGTGGACGAGTAAACTTGTACGCACCATGTGAAGTACCAACAGCAATTGCCAAAGCATCTACATTCGTATCAGCGACAAATTGAGTTGCTTCTTCAACAGAAGTGAGTAATTGAGAATGATCCAGCACACCTTCAGCACCAACACCATCTTCTTCACCAGCCATACCAGTTTCAAGGCTACCTAAGCAACCAATCTCACCTTCAACTGAAACACCACACGCATGTGCCATTGCGACAACACGACGAGTAACATCAACATTATAGTCATATGATGTTGGAGTCTTACCATCAGCACCCAATGAACCATCCATCATCACAGAGCTAAAGCCCAATTGAATAGAACGTTGACAGACATCAGGACTCGTCCCGTGATCTTGGTGCATTACCACAGGAATATGTGGCCATTCTTCAATAGCTGCCAAAATCAAATGACGTAAGAAAGGTGCACCTGCATATTTACGTGCACCTGCCGAAGCTTGCACAATAACAGGTGAATTCGTTGCATCAGCAGCGAGCATAATTGCACGCATTTGTTCTAAATTGTTTACGTTAAACGCTGGTACGCCGTAGTTATGTTCTGCAGCGTGATCCAAGAGCTGGCGCATTGAGATGAGTGCCATAATATCCTCCCAGGTAATGCGCCATATTCTACATGTTGATTTACTTCAATTCAGCAACTAATCACTGGATTTCCGAAAAAATCATGAATCATTTGTGTAATTTAGCAAATGAGGGGCTTTCAAAATAAAAAAAGACTGAATTAAGAAATAATTTAGTCTTTTTTAAATGCTATCTAAATATCAGAAAATATTGTTTAGGCTTAACAATATCCATCTAAACGTGTTAAAGGCAACTTTTTACCAATTGCTTTTTCAATTTCTGGCAAATAGAAAGCATCATCTTCCGATAAGAAACTAATACTCACACCTTGAGCACCAGCACGACCTGTACGACCAATGCGATGTACATAATCATCAGACTGCTCTGGCAAAGTAAAATTCACCACATGCGATACGCCGTCAACATGAATGCCACGACCAGCAACGTCTGTTGCGATCATAATGTTGTGCTTACCTTGTTTGAATTGGTCGAGCATCTTCAATCGTTTATCTTGAGCGATTTCACCAGATAACATACCGACTTTATAACCATCACGCTTTAAGTGATCATATAAACGACGCACCTGATCTCGACGATTTGCGAAAATCATAACTTTATCAATTGGTTCATCACGCAAAATTTCTTGCAATAATTTGTACTTATCTTGTTTCGCAACCACATAAACACGCTGCTCCACATCATTATTGGTTTTTTGCTCAGGCTCAATTTCAACCGTTACAGGTTCAAATAGCCACTGACGGGCAAGATTAAGCACATCATAGCTAAAAGTTGCAGAAAACATTAAAGTTTGACGTTGTTCTTTGAAGGGTGAATAACGCACAATCCGTTTTACCGATGGAATAAAACCCATATCTAATAAACGATCGGCCTCATCAATCACAAGGAATTCGATCTTATCCAACCAAACTTCTTTTTGCTCGACAAAATCAATTAAACGACCAGGCGTTGCAACGATAATATCAACAAAATTACTATCCAACATTTTCTTTTGCTTATCAAAATCCACACCACCAAGTAGAGTAACAAGATGTAAGTTTGAAAATTTTGTTAAAGCTTGTGCATCACTCTCAATCTGTAGTGCTAACTCACGTGTAGGAGCCAGAATCAGCGCACGTGGTTCGCCACGAAAACGTTTTTCTTGTAGCGGATTATTTAATAGATCATTGATCACACTAATCAAAAAGGCTGCTGTTTTACCTGTACCAGTTTGAGCTCGACCAATGGCATCATGCCCTGCTAATGTATATTTCAAAACCTTTTGTTGAATTGGGGTCATTTGTGTAAAACCCAAAGCATCAATTGCCTTCTTCAACTGCGGATGTAAATTTAAGGTTTCAAAACCAGATGTCATATATGCTCTCGAACCATCAATGATCAAAAGAAAGTGGCATTATAAACAAAAACGCCCCAAATAACATTGGAGCGTTTTTATATTGCGTTAAAGCAACAAATTAGTCTAAAGGCTGAACGTTTTCAGCTTGGAAACCTTTTTGTCCTTGAACTACGCTGAATTCAACGCGTTGGCCGTCACGTAAAGAACGGTGACCGTCACCCATAATTGCGCGGAAATGAACAAATACGTCATCACCACCATTACGTTGAATAAAACCAAAGCCTTTAGTGTCATTAAACCACTTTACTACGCCTTGTTCACGAGCTGTCATAAGTCAATCCTCAGATATTGAAAGATAAGGACCTTCCGGTGTTGCAAACAGCAGAGCCAACAAGGTTTTAAAATATTTATAATTTCAAAGCTTGTAATCATTCTGTAAAACTATCAACAATTTCCGGTTACATCCATTTGTTATAGGTTTTTTTAACGATCTTATCGTATAGCATACATCCTAAAACGCATCGAGCTTAACATGGGTTCATGATAATTAATAGATTTATTTTAAGTTATTTCCAATGTTTCTATCTGTTTTTTTCAATAATTTAGCAGTTTTCAAGTGCTTTTTTTAGTATAAAAATGCACTGCTTTATTGCCATAAAACGAGAAACAATTTTAGATAAAATTAATCAGAAAAGAAAATCAAAGCGATTCATTTGCATTCAACGCTATTGAGCTAGTTATTAGGTTTAAAAAACACTCACAACCATTTTTAAGATTAAAAGCTCAAAAGAGAAAAACCGAATTAATATAACTTCCCAAATAATTCAGAGTAAATCCTCAGTAATCACCATATAAATTTGTTAAAATCATATCGAACTCAATTTATTAAAACTTTATGACCCAAATATCCGCATGCCCTGAAGTGATTGATGCACTTGGGCAACCCTGTCCAATGCCACTATTGATGTTGAAACGTGCTTTAAAAAAAGCTGAAGGATCTAAACAGTATTTATTGAAATCATCTGATCCACATAGCGAAATTGATGTAACACGATATTGCCAAATCCAGCAACTTCAATGCCAGACACAAAAAATTTCAGAGAATGAGTTTCACTATTTAATTGAATCTATGTAATTCTTTGATAAACTCTAGCTAAAGATAAACTAGATAACTTTACATTTTTATACTCAAATTTCCTTAGTGATGAAGAACATTCGCATTAAGATGAAATTGTTGACTTAAATACCATCCTATAAGGAGACTCCATGACTACTGACAGCAGCAATCAATTGATGCCCCTGTCATTGTCTGCGCCAGGTGTAAATCTTGGTGCATATATCAGTACTGTCAATCAAATTCCAATTCTAACGGCCGAGCAAGAAAAAGAACTTGCTGAACGTTATTATTATGACCAAGATCTTGATGCTGCTAAACTATTGGTAATGTCACACCTACGTTTTGTCGTACATATTGCACGTAGCTATGCAGGTTACGGATTGCCACAAGGCGATCTTATTCAAGAAGGTAACCTTGGATTAATGAAAGCGGTCAAACGCTTCGATCCAAATATGGGTGTTCGCTTAGTTTCTTTTGCAGTGCACTGGATTAAAGCTGAAATTCATGAATATGTGATTCGTAACTGGCGTATTGTCAAAATCGCAACGACCAAAGCACAACGTAAATTATTCTTTAATTTACGTAGTCTTAAAAAATCAAGCAAACGACTCACATTAGAAGAAGCGAAATCAATTGCCAATGATTTGAATGTGACACCAGAGCAAGTGCTCGAAATGGAAGGTCGCCTAACCGCTTATGATGCTGCTTTTGAAGCTCAAGGTGATGATGATGACGATACCCCACATACAGCTCCTGCACTTTATCTTGAAGATAATCGATACGACCCAGCTCGACTGATTGAAGAAGAAGATTATGAAGAGCAAAGTAGTTCTGCTTTACACGAGGCAATGGAACAGCTTGATGATCGCTCTCGTAATATCTTGCAACGTCGTTGGTTAGATGATGATAAATCGACTTTGCATGAACTGGCTGCAGAATATAACGTTTCAGCAGAACGTATTAGACAGCTTGAAAAGAATGCAATGGAAAAAATCAAAACTGCCATGTCTGCAAGCTAAAATCGAATCAAACACAAGGGCTTTAATGCCCTTTTGTTTTATCTGGCTTTGTTTAAGCACCCGAATATGTTAAGTTTGTTCATCAAATTTCCAGTTCCATTATCATTATGTGGATAGCTATCTCGGCGCTTAATCTTGCGCTTGCAGTTATGTTGGGTGCTTTTGGTGCTCATGGACTCAAATCTTTTGCAACCCCAGAACAACTCGCTTGGTGGGGTACAGCAACTCAATACTTTTTCTATCATGCAATTGGTTTGCTTATCTTAGGCGTCCTGCATAAAACCACAGCAACATTTCCAATAAAAATTCCTTTTATTTTGATCCAAATTGGTATCATCTTTTTCTGCGGCTCGTTGTACATTATGGCGCTCGGTCTACCGCGTATTTTAGGTGCGATTACACCGATTGGCGGTGCGTTTATGATAGCGGGCTGGCTGTTACTCGCATGGCAAACAATCAAGCATGCGAAATAAGGATTAATCATGAACATCTATTTAAATGGCGAGTCAATCGACACGTCTTGTGAAAACCTACAGCAATTGATTCAGAATTTAGCCTTAGAGGGCAAACGCTTTGCTGTAGAGAAGAACCAACAGATTATTCCGAAAAGTAGACTTGAGCAAACGACAATTGCTCCTGAAGATCGTATTGAAATTATCCAAGCTGTTGGTGGCGGCTAATCGGCTAAAAATGGAGTAAGCCCATGCAAGATTCCCCTTTAATTATTGGTTCTCGTACTTTCCAATCTCGTTTATTGGTCGGAACTGGTAAATATAAAGATCTCAATGAAACTGATTTAGCCATTCAAGCCAGTGGTGCTGAGATTGTGACGGTGGCAATTCGCCGTGTAAATATCGGTCAGCATGCCGATCAACCAAATCTACTTTCTGTGATTCCACCTGAGAAATACACAATCCTGCCAAATACCGCAGGTTGCTTTGATGCAGATAGCGCGATTCGGACTTGTATGCTAGCTCGTGAACTGCTTGATGGTCACAATTTGGTGAAGTTAGAAGTCCTTGGTGATGAAAAAACTTTATATCCAAATGTCACTGCAACGCTTAAAGCAGCGCAAACCTTGATTGATGATGGCTTTGAAATCATGGTCTATACCTCAGACGACCCTATTGTTGCGCAAGAACTTGAAAGTATGGGCTGTGTTGCCATCATGCCTTTAGGTAGCTTGATCGGTTCTGGTCTTGGTATTTTGAATCCACATACTATTTCCATCATCAAAGAAAATGCCAAAGTCCCTGTTTTAGTGGATGCAGGTGTGGGTACTGCCAGTGATGCTGCAATTGCAATGGAATTGGGTTGCGACGGCGTATTAATGAATACAGCGATTGCCGCTGCTCAAAATCCAATTTTGATGGCTTCTGCGATGAAGAAAGCGGTTGAAGCAGGTCGTGAAGCATTTTTAGCAGGTCGTATGCCACGTAAGCGTATGGCCAATGCAAGCTCACCTGAAACAGGATATTTTTTCAAGTAAGAGAAAGAAGGGACTAAATAAGTCCCTTCTCTATTTGTATTAATCACTATTTGCTTAATGCAATAATTATATGGATAAGACCAAATTCTTTAAAAACCACTCATTTGTACAATAATTTTTGAGATAAAATGATTTATTGTTCCTAGAATTATCAATAAGTTATCAATCTAAATTTTAAGCACTAGATAGAAGAATACTGACTTTTTACTTATAGTTTTTTAGTAAAACCATAGAGATAAGATCTTTTTTTACACAAAAAGATTCTGTATTTTTAAATAAAATACTTTTAAAAACATTATTTTAATTTTTATGGTATTTTTAAAGTAATTCGTTCATCAAAAAAATTTAAAAAAATACAGTGCTTAGGTATAGAATACGGCGCTTGTTTAACCTTAAACCACATATAGGTTTATAAGGCTTTTATATGTTTAATGTATTGTCTCGCTTGAGCTTAGTCAGCAAAATTATTATTGCTATTTTTTTAGGGATTGGCGTAGCTTTGCTTTTTCCTAACTTTACACCTTATTTGAGTTTACTAGGTGAATTGTTTATTAAAGCATTAAAGTCGGTTGCCCCGATTCTTGTTTTTGTTTTAGTGCTTGCTTCGATTGCTAATTTCAAAGTTGGGCAAAACTCAAACTTAAAACCTGTTATGATTTTGTATGTGGTTGGAATGCTACTCGCAGCATTTAGTGCTGTTGTAGCAAGTATTGCCTTCCCAAGTCAGCTATTTCTTAATTTATCAACTCAACCAGCTCTACAAGCACCCGGTAGTTTGGCTGAAATTTTAAAGAATTTATTATTAAGCTTTATTGCCAATCCTATACAAGCGATTAGTGAAGCCAACTTTATTGGTATTTTGGCCTGGGCAATCGGCTTAGGTTTAGCATTACGTCATAGTTCTGAGACTACGAAACAAGTGCTTACTGATGTAGCTGATGCAGTGAATAAAATTATTCACACCGTGATTGGTTTTGCCCCCGTGGGAATTTTTGGCTTAGTCGCAGTCACTTTTGCGGATGCAGGTTTAGCAACCTTATCTAGCTATGCACATTTGTTAATTGTATTAATTGGAACAATGCTTTTTGTTGCATTAGTGATTAATCCAATCCTAGTCGCATTGACGATGCGAGCAAACCCTTACCCATTAGTGTTCAAATGTTTAAAAGAAAGTGGAATCACAGCATTTTTCACGCGTAGTTCTGCTGCCAATATTCCTGTGAATCTAGATTTAGCACGACGCTTAGGTGTAAACGAAGCAACCGCAAGTGTATCTATTCCACTTGGAGCAACAGTCAATATGGCGGGTGCAGCGGTTACAATTACAGTATTAACGCTTGCTACTGTTCATACATTAGATATTCATGTTGATTTAAGCACGATGATTATCCTTTCAGTCGTTGCAACCGTTTCAGCATGTGGTGCATCAGGTGTTGCAGGTGGGTCATTACTGCTTATCCCTGTTGCTTGTAGTTTATTTGGTATATCATCTGAAATTGCGATGCAAGTAGTTGCGATTGGTATGATTATCAGTGTATTACAGGATTCGACTGAAACTGCGCTGAATTCGTCAACTGACGTTTTATTTACTGCTGCTGTAGATTTCCGAAACCGAAAAAACTAGTAGATTGTTATGCCCTTACAGCGTTTACCAAACTGGATTCAACTTGGTGCTTTTTTACTCGCACTAAATGCTGGTATGGTTAACGTATTGGGGCTATTTACTGTTCTACATCAATCAGTTTCACACATGACTGGCAACGTCAGCATGCTGGCAATGAGTTTGCTACAATGGCAACCAGAGCATTTTATTTATCTCAGTTTAGTAGTTTTATGCTTCATGATTGGATCGTTTTACAGCGGTCTCATTCTTGGGGATAGCAATGTCTCTTTTGGCCATCATTACGGTTTCCCACTTAGTTTAGTTGCTGCATTTCTATTTTTAACTTGGCTTTTGTTACCTTACTTCCCGCGCTATGGTTTGTTGTGGGCATGTGTCGCCATGGGCGTACAAAATGCGATGGTCAGTCACTATAAAGGTGCAATTATCCGTACAACACATTTATCAGGCGTTTTAACGGATATTGGTTTAACCTTAGGTTATAAAGTTCGTGGTCTAAAAATAGAAAATAGGCGTATTTTTTTACACATGCTCATCTTTCTAGGATTTTTTATCGGTGGGCTTATTGCGAGTTTGCTTTATCCTTATTTAAAATTACAAACTTTTCTAATACCAGCAAGTTTAAGTCTGACCATGAGTATAGCTTACTGGGTAATTTACTTTCGCTCTTCATCAAACTCGAATTCGGATTGAATTATGGTTAAAAATGCATTACAAGCTCAGTTACTCAAAGCGGGTTTGGTCGACAATAAAAAAGCTAAAAAATTAACCAAACAGGTGCAACATGAGCAACGCACTGGACAACATGATGATGCCTCATTAAAAGCTGAAATCGATCGAGTGAATCAAGAGAAATTAGCCAAAGACCAAGCACTGAATTTAGAAAAACAAAAGGTTTTAGAAGAAAAGGCGCTTAAAGCTTCAATTATTCAAATGATCAAGCAACATAAAATTTTACAGACAGAAGGTGATGTTACCTATCAATTCATTGATGAGGGGAAAATTAAAAAGGTTTATCTTTCACAACAAGTTTATAATGCGTTAGTGACGGGTTCTTTAGTTATTGCTAAAGATCAAGATAAATATGCTTATCTCCCCAAAGCTCTTGCAGAAAAAATTGATCAGAAAATGCAAGGATTTATTCTGGTTAACAATAATACTGAGAAAAATGATCAAGCAACTGATGAAGAAGATCCATACGCGGCTTATGTTATTCCAGATGATTTAATGTGGTAAATCACACCTCATTAATGTAATACAATCTTACAGATCGTATTCAAAATGTGATCAACTCATCATAATATCTTTTAACACCTTACAATTAACAAAGTGAAATTGTAAGGTGTTTTGATTTGAATTATTTAAGTTTTATTAGCGAAATTAGAAGTGAATTAAGCCAATACCCTTGGTTAGAAATGCTCATTTCATTCGCAATTTTGATTTTTCTAGCGGCTTTAGCAAATTTTATTGCCAAAAGAATTATTGTACGTGGTATCCGCCATATCATTACTAAGCTTAAGTCACCCCATCAATCAATTTTTGCCCAACACAGCGTTACACGTCGATTTGCAAATATCGTTCCTGCGATAGTCATCATGAATGGAATCAGTGCAGTTCCCCATCTTCCATTAAAAGTAATTACATTAATACAAATGGGAGCGCAGGCATTTATTTTTCTCACGCTTGCTTTATCAATTAGTGAAGCACTGAATATTTTTAACTTAGTGTATCAACGCAATCCAAAATCGAGAAATAAACCCATCAAAGGTTATTTACAGCTGATCAAACTGATTTTATTCGTTGTCTGTGGTCTTATGATTTTAGGTACTTTTCTTAAAAAAGATGTGTTTACTTTACTCGCAGGCTTCGGTGCAATGGCAGCAGTTCTCATGCTGGTCTTCCAAAATACGATCCTCTCTTTAGTCGCAAGTGTACAAATTGCCTCTTATGATATGGTTCGCATTGGAGACTGGATTGAGATGCCCTCTTTAAATGCGGATGGCGATGTGATTGATATGTCTCTGCATACAGTGACCGTACAAAATTTCGATAAAACACTGACCACCATTCCGACCAACAAACTTGTCACTGATACATTTAGAAACTGGCGTGGTATGAGTAATTCAGGCTGCCGTCGTATTAAACGTTCGATATTTCTTGATCAAAGTAGTGTTCACTTTATGACTGATAGTGAACAGCGAAAATTAAAAGATTTTTTACTTTTAGACCATTATCTTGATGCAAAGCAAGATGAAATTAATAAGTTTAATGATCATTTAAGCAATCAATCAGAATGCAACCAACGTCGTTTAACCAATGTGGGAACATTCCGTGCTTATGTAGAGTTCTATTTACGCCAACATCAAGGTATTGCGCAGAATCAAACTATTTTAGTTCGTCAACTACAACCCACTAGTGAAGGTCTACCTTTAGAAATTTATGCATTTACAAATACGACAGCATGGGCATCTTACGAAGCAATTCAATCTGATATCTTCGATCATTTAATTGCAATTATTCCTGAATTTGGTTTGAGAATTTATCAAGCACCGTCAGGATATGATTTTAAAAACTATTTACCTGTTAAAGATGCTCAAATCTAATGTGAACTAAGCTTTAAGGCTTTGCTTTTTTCAATACTAAAGCCTTAGAGTATTCAAATAGAAAAACCTTTAGACCTAATTTCCCAAAATTTTCTATGAAACCTTAAAATGTGTAGATAATGCAGTTTTATTCTTATCGGTTGAGTATCTAAAAAATTTTTGCAATAAATTAAGATAAGGAATCAGAAAGTACACATGCGCTTTATCTATGGTTGAATAAGCCACACCTAATTAATGTTTCTGTTTAAAGGCTTCTAGGGTTAACCAGCCGTTTGCGGAATGCCTTTTGACCCGATTGTAATAAATCTCAATATAGTCAAACAAGACAGCATTCGCCTCTTTTCGAGTGGCAAACGCACTACCATGTATCACATGACCTTTCAATGTATCATAGAAGCTTTCTGTCACTGGATTATCCCAACATGAGCAGTGCACTGCGCAAGGCTGCGTGACATACTTTGAATACAGTTATTCGTTAAAAAAGCATTTAGCCATTTTTACATCTCCAAAGTTAGCATTACGTTAGCTTTAGAGGGACTATGTGTACATTATTTTGGCTAGGATCACTTATGGATTGGCATCTTGGTTAATCATTCTATATATGCAAATAAGAGTATATAAGCCGTTCAAACAGAATGTGTATATCCCTTTACAACCTAGATAACAAAGTTATTCAATCTTCATAATATATCGCACGCTTCTTTGAAAATTTCTCAAGTTGCTTCAGAAAACCTTCAAAGTAATTCTTCTCCTTATCTTCAGTACGGTAGCCTGCATATAATGTGCGTCTCAATCCTTGCGGCGACACACAGTCTAAACGACGACTGACAACCCATCCCTTTTGTTCATATTCATTAACGACCCAATCAGGTAAAGCAGCAATACCACGCCCACTGGCAACCAACTGAATTAACATCTGCGTTAAATCAGTCGTTCGAATATGCTTAGGTTGAATATTTGCTGGAATGAATAAATGCGCCATGATATCTAAACGATGTTTATCAACTGGATAAGTAATCAACGTTTGTTCAGCCAAATCTTCAACTAGGATTATTTCTTTACGCACTAATGGATGTGTCGTTGAGAGTACTAACCGTGACTCGTATTCAAAAATCGGAAAGTATTCAATCCCTTTGAGTGCAATTGGATCAGCAGTGATTAATAAATCAAACTCGGCATTTTGCAATAATTCATGCGGATTAGACTCAAAACCCGCTGCAAAATCTAAATCGACATCTGGATATTGCTGGCGATATTGATTTAATAAAGGCATTAGCCAGTCAAAACAACTATGACATTCAGATGAAAAAATAATTCTCCCCGTTTGTCCATGCACGATACGAGTAATATCCGTTTGTGCTATCTGAACCTGAGGCAACACATCATCTGCTAGTCGAAGCAAACGCTCGCCGACATTGGAAAAACTTACTGGACGACTACGGCGATTAACAACTTCTACACCATACCAATGATCAAGTTCTTTTAATTGATGAGAAATTGCTGAAGGAGTTAGGCATAGATCTGTCGCAGCCGCAACCAATGAACCATGCTCACGTAGTGCAATTAATGTTTTTAAATGACGAAGTTCTAACACAACGATCACCACAATTGAATTTAATTCATCCTATCATGTTATTCATGAGTGTGTCTCACTATGAATTTTATTTTATTATTGTTTATGCTTCCATACCATCTCGATTCGATTTAACTCAGGGCTATAAGCTGGAATAAAATACAGATTCGTTGCAAAGTTAGTTTTAAGTAGTTCTCTGTAATCAGCCATCTTTTTACTTTTATGAATCGAGGCATTATCAACAATAACAACTAATCGAAGGTTATACGTCTGTTTTACTTGTTGAGCTATTCCAGTTAAATAGGCATAAAACCAAGTGCTTGTAACTGACTCGTGTAAACAACTTGTCAACAGTTTCCCCGTTGAAAGCAAACACCCCATGACATTAACTCGTTTTAATCTTATTGCATCAACTGCATGAACATCACCTATCTTTGTCCACGCATAGCGGTTATCAGGTGTAGATGAAAACCCTGTTTCATCTACATAACCTAATATAATTTCACCACGTGCCGCTTGCTCTCGTAATTCTTCAATCTGCTGTGTTGCTTGTTCAAATGCAATCGGATCTCTTTTCTTTTAAGCTATGACGGGTACGCTTGAAGACCATACCTGAATCACGTAAAAACTTACGAATGGTTTCAACAGACACGGACACCTCGTATTCTTCATGTAGTTTGACTCGGATTTGTTCTGCATTTATTATCCCGAGTTTATTTCTTAATAAACTTAGAAATGCAAAAATGTCGATTTAATGATTCAAACCAATAAAGGGACAATTAAACGCCCTGTATATACGCCTACTCAACAGTCAACGCTTTATCAAAATTTTGCGCGTTTAATTGAAACTTTACCAAGAAGCTAATTTTTAATAAATGTGAATTAGTTTAAATTCATATTATAGAGTTATAAATCACCTTATAAGTACTGTATTTTATTTAAATTAATTTACTTAATTCATATATTTAACTAAAAAAATAATGGATGAACTGTAAATTTAAGAATCAATTAAATAAATAATATTATTTTTTCTATGATGTTTATTTAATACAATGTAAAATTCGTGCCAAAATTGCATGATGGAATGCAAATAATGCTCAGCTCATATTAGCAGAGAGCGAATGCGAGGCTTGTATGTCAAAAAAAGAAGATATTATTAACACAGCATTAAAACTTTTTAACTCGCATAGCTACAATTCGATTGGGGTTGATCGAATTATTAGTGAGTCAGGCGTTGCAAAAATGACATTCTATAAATATTTTCCATCGAAGGAAAAGCTTATTGAGGAATGTTTACTTCAACGTAATATTAACCTTCAAATCTCATTGAATGAAACATTAGCTCAATGTGATCAATCAAATTATTTAGAGCAAATTGAATCGATATTCAAATGGTACAACGCCTGGTTCCAAAGCGAAGACTTTAACGGCTGTATGTTCCAAAAAGCACTTGAAGAAGTGATTAAAATTTACCCTTCAACTCTTGAACCTGCGACACAATATAAAATATGGCTAACAGCCTTGATCCAAAACTTACTGACTCATTTAGATATTCGAAGCCCGACACACTTAGCTACATTAATCGTAAGTATTTTAGATGGAATGACCATCCAAGCGCATGTAAATAAAAACTCTGTTGAAATGAGTGAGTATTGGACTCGCGTAGAACATTTAATTAATTTTGAAAAGCAAATAACATCATAAAATTCTCAGAAAGCTGAGTTAAAACAAATAATATGAAATTGAAAGTATAAAAAAATAAAGCGTGATTTATAGTTATTATTGTGGCTCACGCTTGCGTCTGAGTTGGAAAAAGAATAATAAAAATATTACCCTCTGGCGGTCGTACAAATTGCACATCCCGATCCTTCTTATCAAGACAGATCTTTCTGTCTTGTTCTTTATTATATACATTTTTCCTGAAAGTACAAATAAAATTTTAAAAATTTTTATATTTATTAATTAAATTAATTACATAATTTTATTATTTATAAAATTTTAACAATTTCTAACATTGCTCAAAATATCTAAACTCTCAAATTTTAAAGTCTAAGCGTTATTAATGACAAATATAAGTTTCACTGATATAGATATTCACAAAAAACCATTGTATTTTTCAAGTTTTAATACATTTTTATGTTTTTCTCACCTTATACTAAGTTCGGCTTGAATGTAGTGAGAAAAGTATGCAAAAGGATATAGAGATCAACGTGATGAGAGAGTCTGCAAGCTCTATTGTCAATGTACTTAAGTCTTTGGCAAACACAGATCGCTTAATTATTTTATGTCATTTAGCCAAACAAGAATTAAATGTGTCTCAAATTGAAGAAGCTACTCATATCCTACAACCTACACTGTCACAACAGCTTATGATGTTAAGAAAAAGTAATGTAGTTTCTACACGTCGGGATGGAAAGCAAATCTTTTATTCAATTAGTGACCCTAAGTTACAGGTTGTTTTAACAACGCTTTATGAAAATTATTGTCCTAATATCTGAATTTTACTAAAGAAAGATTATTAGAGAATTATTGAAATTCTTGATTCTCTAAAAAAGGTTAAATTTTAAGTTCTCTTTCGCCCTTTGCTCAAAATTCTGTTGAAAATATTCAGTTTGATACAGCGGTTCTGTCTGATAAAAATGTGCTAGAACTTGTTTTCTTTTAATCAAATAAATATCTGGATATACCCAAGCATATTCCTGCTGAATCTGCTGTTCATATTCCGTAAAACGCTCAGGTGAAGCTGCTAGAATCGCCAAATCAATATCCAGTAGAAACTGTAAATCTAGTTCATTCGTTGCTTCATGCTTTTGCGTGACAAGAATCCATCGCTTAATCTTTTGAACAATTTCAAATGATAAATCTTGAGCCAAATACTGCTCGAACAGCTCAGCACTTTTAAGTTCATTATCTTTGGCTTGTGGGTCATAAACTGCATCATGGAACCAGAGCGCCAATGCTACAGCATCCGCATCAATTAAATCAGCTCGAATCGAGTCAACTAGAACTAGACATTCATACAAATGTTGCAGCGTATGATAAGCCCGCTGCTTTTCACTGTAGGCAGCAATCAACTTATTAAAAACTTTCTGCGGCTCTGAAAAATGATAATGCTGATGCAGCTCAAACCATGATTTTTCTAATGTAGATAAATACTGCGGCATTGCTCATCCTCATTGGATTTCTTTATTCAGCCACTTTGCCAGTGATTCAGCATCTTTACGTTCTAGAAAAAGCTGATACAAGGTACAGGAGCCAAACTCATGTTTTAGTTCTTGCTGGCGTACAGGATGATTACCAAATCGAAAACGTCTGGTTCCATCACGATCTAAAGGTAGCGCATATACCCCATAACTCCGCGGTTCTGTCAATTGCCCTTTAATCCGGACTTGATCAGACGATATCGCGTGTTTTAATAAATGTTCTTTGGTTAACATCCCACCCTGCCCAAGGTAAATCTAAGCTGCGTGCTGCTCATCTCGCTTAAAGACCAATTCTTTATTCGATGAACTTTCAGCATCAAAGTAATACCCTTCACTATCAAATGCTTTTAATTGTTCTACTTGGCTTAATTTATTTTCAATCAAGTATCTCGCCATCAGGCCACGCGCTTTTTTCGCATAGAAACTGATGACTTTATATTTTCCGTTCTTCTGATCCAAGAATACAGGCTTGATAATTTCTGCCTGAATTTTCTTTTCATTCACAGATTTATAATATTCGTCAGAGGCTAAATTTACCAACACTTTTGCATCAATTTCAGCTAAATCTTGGTTAATTTGATCGGTTATCATACTGCCCCAAAATTCATATAGATTATGACCACGGCTATTCTTTAGTTTAGTTCCCATTTCCAAACGGTATGGCATCATCAAATCCAACGGACGCAATAAGCCATAAAGACCAGATAACATACGCAAATGCTGCTGGGCAAAATCAATCTCTCGGTCTTTTAGGTGATAAGCATCTAAGCCTGTGTACACATCACCTTTAAATGCAAATAATGCCTGACGTGCATTAGAAAAATCAAAATCTGCATTCCAGTCACGAAAGCGCTCTACATTTAAGTTAGCTATTTTCTCACTCACCGTCATCAATGATGCGATTTCACTCGCAGAAAGCTTGCGACAAACATCAATTAATTGTTGAGATTGCGCCAACAAACGAGGCTGAGTATATTTATCAGTCGGTAATGTAGTTTCATAATCTAGTGTTTTCGCTGGAGAAATTAAAGCAAGCATAATCAATCAGAATAAATTTATCTTGGTGAAACTATATCAGTTGATAATTTTTAATGCCAATTCGTGTTCTCGTTCAGTTTTATCGGTAAAATAGTGGATTCTTCCATTATCCATTGCGTATCTTATGTCTGAGCAAGTATTCATCCAAGGTCCTGTTGGTCAAATTGAAATGTTTGTAGATCAACCCCAAGGTGAAATCACAGGTTTTGCTGTCGTCTGCCATCCGCACCCTTTGCAAGGTGGTACACCGCATCATAAAGTTCCTGTACTACTGGCTCAAATTTTTAATAAGATGGGATGCGTGGTTTACCGTCCTAGCTTCCGTGGCTTAGCTGGCAGTGAAGGTACACATGATCAAGGTCATGGTGAAACAGATGACATTATGGCAGTGATTGAATATGCCCGTGAGAAGCATGCAGGTTTAACCTTCTATGCAGGTGGTTTTAGCTTTGGTTCACATGTACTGGCAAAATGCCAAGCACAACTCAGCGAAGAATTACGTCCGAAGCAATTAGTGTTATGTGGCTTGCCAACAGGCTCAGTGATTGACTTACGCCACTACACAACCCCAGCAATTGATGGCGATATCTTATTTGTACATGGCGAACAAGATGACATCACCTTGCTTTCAGATATGATTGCTTGGGCAAAACCACAAAAACATCCGATCACGATTTTGCCAGGTGCAAACCATTTCTTTACTGGCTATCTAAAACAGTTACGCCAAGTGATTGCTCACTTTTTGAAACTGTAGACTTAAATAGAAAAACAGGACATTGACAGTGAAAAAGGATTTTTACATCACCAATCTAAAAAAAACACTTTATATTGCACATGAATTACACAAACGAGGATTTGAATCTTTATATGTTGAACCCTCTCTATCTCCTTCTGGTTGTTATTGGAGATGTTCTTTTTTGAATAGCCATAAAAATGCATCTACCATTATTATTTCTAGCTGGATTCAAAAAAATAGAGATATCCGCAAAACAGAAATCACTCAAGATATTACTGAACTGACTGAGCTATTTATTCAACAACATCAAGAGTTTTTAAACCAATGCAAAAATAAGAATTCTGCCTATATTGAGTGGTATCAAAATATGCTTAATTGTTTAACTATTGAAGAGCTGCCTTATGCCTATTCAGATTTCCACCATGAAAGCAATTATTGGATGACAACAAAAGATCAAAAAATACCCATTTTCAAATAATAAAATCAAATATTAACCATTGAAACATATAATAAAATATTCATTCGATTACTAAAAGAAATACTCCTAACGCCCCATTTCTGCTTTATCAATATCGATAAAATGAGCATTCGGATTTTTTAATAATGAAATTAAATAAAAACAGGGACTTTTTTTAAAGCAAACTATTGAATATTGGCAACAACAAGGCACGATTACGCCCGATTTTGCCAATGATTTAAATCAAAGTTCTTCGATTCGACCTTTTGACTGGGAACGTTTGGCAAAATACTCATTCTGGATTTTCATGATTTACGCCGTGATTGCGATTGCTGCAATGACAGCCGATAAGTTCTTAATGGAACTGATCGAAAAAATCTTTATTGACTCTAAAATCATCCCTTGTCTGATTTTTGCTGCAGTTGCGGTGGCCAATGTAGGCCAACACTACGGTAAGCCTGTGCTATTCATAATTAACACACCGCAAATGTATAAACACGGCTTTGAGTTTTATCAAGCAGAAAATAGTGTTTGGCTAACAATACACATACCAACACAATATTTATCACTGATTGATCAGACCAAGACAGGATCATCGGTCTGATCTCAGGATTAATTCGTTACTTCACACTTTCCAGTGCAGTCACCAGTAACTTCCAGCATTTATCTACAGTATCTATTTTCACACGCTCACCTGGTGCATGCGCCCCTTGAATATCAGGGCCAAACGACACCATCTGTAAATCAGGATAATGTTCCGCAATAATGCCACACTCCAAACCTGCATGAATGACTTTTAGATTAGGTTCAATATCAAATGCAGATTGATAAGCCTGTTGTAAGCACTTTAATGCAGCCGATTCTGGATTCGGTGTCCAACCTGATACTAAAGGCGTTAATTCAGATTGAATTTCAAAACTGGCAAAGTGCTGTTGAATCTTTTGAGCAAATGCTACTGCTTCTTGATTCACCATCGAACGAACCATAATTAAGGTTTTCGCTTCATCTTTGGTCAATTTGACCACACCAATATTATTCGAAGTCTCAACCACATCAGCTAAAGCGCTACTCCACTGGGCAATCCCGTATGGACAACTTGCTAATGCTTGCAACCAAGCTTGCTGTTGCTGCAATGTTATAACTTCATTTATCGGGTTAGCATTTTGCTGTAAGCTGATCTGTAGCTGATCATCAATGTTCTGTAACTTTTGTTGCCATTCAGTTTGTGACACAGCAACGGCATTTTCCAACGCGGGTAATTGCTCTGCTTTAATTGCAATAGTTGCCACAGCTTCACGCGGGATGGCATTGCGTGCCGATCCACCGACAAACTCAACCAGTCGGCCATTGGATGGTGCCAAATAATCATTGAGGAAATGGGCTAGAATGACATTGGCATTCCCACGACCTAAATGAATATCAACCCCAGAGTGACCACCTTTCAAAGCTGATACCAGTAAATCTACAAAGATTAAATCACTTGGTGCTGTTTCATATTCAATTGTCTGTCCCACTTCTAGGTCAATACTGCCTGCACAGCCAAGATACAGTTCACCCCATTCTTCGGTATCAATATTGAAAAGCCACTGTCCAGTTAACACGCCTGACTCAAGCAAACGAGCACCACTCATTCCTGCTTCTTCATCAATGGTCAACAGGACTTCAATCGGCCCATGAGCAATATCATTTGATTCTAATACCGCCATTGCAAGTGCAACGCCAATGCCATTGTCTGCACCAAGCGTGGTATTTTCAGCAATCAGCCAACCATCTTTTAAGACTGGTTGAATTGGATCTTTAAAAAAATCATGCTGGGTACCACGATTGGCTTGTGTCACCATATCCAAATGGCCTTGCAAAATCACACCAGCAGCCTGTTCTTTACCCGTAGTTGCCGCTTTTCGAATAATTAGGTTACCAATGTTATCGACATAGGTTTCCAAATTGCGCTGTTCTGCCCAATCTTTTAAATGCTGTCTTAACCGTTGTTCATTTTTAGATGGTCGAGGAATTGTACATAAGGTCTCAAAATGCCGCCAAACTACTTGTGGAGATAATTTAGAAAAATCGACCTGTATCATGCACCAATACTCTCAAATAAAGTGTTTAAACAAATATACACCATACACCTAAATGGCGATGCTTAAATCACTTTATTTAAGATTTTATTGGCAAACGTCTTAGCTTTTCCATACAAATTGAGAAAAGCTATGCTCTGCTTTTAAGCTATTTTCTACGGCTTGAGCCAACTGTCGGATAATACTTTGCGTTTCGATTCGTTCAAAATTATATATGTACACGGCCAAACTCATCATTCTCATTATTTATACGTTTTATGTTTGCACCTAACAACTTATTTTTATGTATAAACAAATAAAAAATGCAGCATTTAGCTATTCTAAATGCTGCATTTCTCAATTCGTTTACTGATTTACGACTTGTAAATCTAAACCTGCTGAGTTTGCTAGCTCAGTAAAGGTTGGAAAACTAGTTGCAACCGTTTCCGTACCATGAATCGTGATATTACCTGAAGTACGTAAACCTGCGATACTGAAACTCATAGCAATACGATGGTCATGGTGAGATTCAATTTCACCGCCAGCAAAGATTGCCGACCAGTCACCTGACTTGCCTTTACCTTCAATGATGATGCCATCTTCTGTTGGCGTACAATCAATGCCCATGATTTTCAAGCCATCAGCCATGACTTGAATACGGTCAGACTCTTTGACACGAAGTTCAGCTGCACCCGTTAATACGGTTTGACCTTCTGCACATGCAGCCGCAATGAATAATACTGGGAATTCATCAATTGCTAAAGGTACTTGATCTTCAGGCATATGAATGCCCTTCAATGTTCTTGAACCTTTGATATGAATATCTGCAATCGGTTCACCGCCTGCAATACGTTCATTCTCAACAGTCAGATCAGCGCCCATTTGCTTGAGAATTTCGATCACTCCAGTACGGGTTGGGTTGATGCCCACTGCTTCAAGGATCACATCGGCACCTTCAGTAATGGCAGCACCCACCATAAAGAATGCCGCAGATGAAATATCCGAAGGCACTTGAATATCTGTACCAACTAATTTACCACCACCCACAAGCGAGATTTTATTTCCTTCAGTTTTCACATCATAACCGAAAGCACGCAGCATACGTTCAGTATGATCACGGGTCGGTTCAGGTTCCGTCACTGAAGTTTCACCAGCAGCCCATAAACCTGCCAATAAAATTCCTGATTTCACCTGAGCTGATGCCATTGGTAAATCGTATTGAATCCCTTTAAGGGCTTGACTACCCGTGATACTCACTGGTGGCGTACCTTTTTCACCTGTGGTTTGGATTTGTGCACCCATTTCACGAAGTGGCTTAGCAATACGCTCCATTGGACGTTTCGACAATGACGCATCACCTGTCATCACCGAGTCAAATTTTTGTGCAGACAACATACCTGATAGCAAACGCATACTAGTACCAGAGTTACCCATATACAACGCGCTCGCTGGTGCTTTTAAGCCTTGCATACCCACGCCATGAATCGTGACTTCACCATTCTTAGGCCCTTCAATGCTCACACCCATATCACGGAAAGCCTGCAAAGTTGCAAGTGCATCTTCACCTTCCAAGAAGCCTGTCACATGCGTTGTGCCTTCAGCAATCGCACCAAACATAATTGAGCGATGTGACACAGACTTGTCACCCGGTACGGTGAATTTACCTGTAAATGTTTTCTTTCCCGGTAAAATGGTAAATTGCTGTGTCACCTTGTTTTTCTCCATCAAAGGTTTTTTGGCCAACATATGGTTAAAGTGCTGACGTGCTGCTTGAGCATGCCCGAGCAGTCCCATCAACGCTTGCGAATCTTCCTGTGCAATCAATTTCTTTAAAACTGATAATTGCCGTTCAAAGCCATCAACAGCATTTAAAATTGCCGTTTTATTGGCAAAGAAAATGTCATGCCACATCTGTGGGTCACTAGCCGCAATACGCGAGAAGTCACGAAAACCTCCAGCAGCATAGCGGAAAATATCTAAATTATCTTCACGATTTGCCAGTTGCTCAACCAGATTGAATGCCATCAAATGCGGTAAATGACTGGTATGTGCCAACACTTCATCGTGCTTAGTGACGTCCATGCAAATCACTTCTGCTTTTGCCGCAGACCAAAGCAGGATAAGTTTCTGCACTGCCCAATCTGCACTACTTGGCAATGGCGTTAGAATCACTTTATGATTGGCAAATAAATCAACTTTACCTGCATGTACACCTGTATGTTCTGCACCTGCAATCGGATGACCCGGTACAAAACCGACTGGTAAATTTTCACCAAATACCACTTTAGCAGCTTCAACCACATTGCCTTTGGTACTACCGACATCGGTAATGATGACATTGTCTGCAAGATAAGGCTTGATCTGTTCTAGCACTTTTTGTGTCGCACGAACAGGCAATGCCAAAACAATCAGGTCTGCACCCTGAACCGCTTCCTCAGGATTTGCATAACCCTGCTGAATAAGCCCCAGTACTTTGGCATCTTCCAATGTTTTTTTTGAGCGTGTTGAAGCGACAATTTCAGATGCAAGCTGTTCTGCCACAATCACACGAGCAAGACTCGACCCAATCAGCCCAAGCCCAATAAATGCAACTTTCTTAAATAATGGTTGAGACATAAAACATATTTGCCTATCTGAAAATCTCCTTAACCTCTCTTTTAAAAAAGATCGGAAAGTATCTCCCTTTAAAAAGGGAGATTGGAACGGATTTAAAATAAATAAATTGAACTATAAAACAGCAATAGGATATGAACCCAATACTCGCAATTCTTTTACATTAGGTCGAATTTCATCTAATGCTGCGGCTACATTTTCTTGATCAATATGCCCTTCCAAATCAATGAAGAAAACATAAGCCCATTTCTCAGGAAGCGCAGGACGAGTTTCAATACTAGTCAAACTAATTTTATGTTTGGCAAATGGCGCAAGGATTTCCAATAAAGCACCCGCACGGTCATGCGCAGAGATTAATAAAGAGGTTTTATCATTACCACTTTGAGGAATCTTTTCACGACCAATCACAAGGAAACGAGTGGTATTTTCAGGGTTATCTTCGATATTGCTATGTAAAATCTCAAGATTGTACATGCTTGCTGCAATATCAGATGCAATCGCAGCAGAATGCCATTCATTACGAATACGGCGTGCTGCTTCAGCATTTGAATTCAGTGCAACACGCTCTACGCCCGGATAATGCGCATCTAACCATTTACGGCATTGTGCCAAGGTTTGTTGATGTGCATAAATCTGCTTAATGCTGTCTTTACGGGTATTTTCAGATACAAGGAATTGATGATGAATACGTAGTTCAACTTCACCAATCACATTGACTGTCGACGATTTGAAGCAATCAAGAGTATGGTTCACAATCCCTTCTGATGAGTTCTCTACGGGAACCACACCATAATGTGCGCTGCCTGCTTCAACTTCACGGAACACTTCATCAATCGTTGGTAATGGACGTACAACGGCATCTTTACCAAAATGCTTTAACACAGCCGAGTGGGTATAAGTGCCTTCAGGCCCAAGGAATGCAATACTTTGTGGTGCTTCAAGTGCCAAACATGCTGACATAATTTCACGGAACAAACGCGCCATGGTTGCATCAGATAAAGGACCTTGGTTACGCTCCATGACTTTACGTAACACCTGAGCTTCACGTTCTGGACGATAAAACAGCGGATTTTCTTCGGATGCAAACTTCGCTTTGGCTACCGCTTCTGCAAGCGTTGCACGGCGATTAAGTAACTCTTGGATTTGTTGATCAACACTATCAATATCGTTACGAATTTGTTCTAAATTAAGTGAATTCGATGTGTTTTGTCCATCGTTTACCATTGGAATGCAGCCTCAGCAAAATCATCTATAAGAATGGATTACAATTCATCTGTGAATTGATTATCTGAGCTAGTATAACAACACTTTAAACTATTAAACACGCTGAGTTTTAACTCTTTTTATTACCAAACTTTATTGATAATGATTTTCATTATATATTGCTAGCAAAATTTTAATGTTTGCAAATAAATTATGATTAAACAATTTGGTATTTTGACTTTTTCTCTGCTCATTGGCACAACATTGTCTTTTGCACAACCAATGCTGATGACCACAGTGGGTACACATGAACATGGTCGAAGTCCAACACCAGACGCTGAATCCTTGCAGCAGCAGAATAACTTCTATCAAAACTTTAATCAGCAACGTTCAAAGCATTTCTTGTTCTGGAATTACCAACATCCAGCAGAGCAGCATTTAACTAATCTCTATACCAGTTTACCCAAAGCGATTATGTTGGCAGGTTGTATAGATCATAAAAGTTGTTCCGCATTATTTGATAATCCAGTCACTCCTTGATCTTAAAAACATCACTCCAAATAAAAAGACTGAATCAAATTTATTGATTCAGTCTGAAATCATTTGCTAAATAGAGATGATTTTTGTGCTTAAGACTTACCAATCAATCCACGTGCAACGATTTCTTTCATAATTTCGTTGGTACCACCATAAATACGTTGGATACGCGCATCAACGAAGAAACGTGAAATTGGATATTCTGTCATATAGCCATAGCCACCAAATAATTGAAGTAAATTATCGGCTACTTTCATTTGCATATCGGTACTAAAGCTCTTTAATGCCGCTGCGGTTTCTACATCCAATTTGCCTTCATTATACAAAGCAACGTTTTGGTTATAGAAAGCGGCTGTTGCTAATTCATCAATTTTTGCTTGAGCCAATACAAAACGTGTATTTTGAAATTGAGCAATTGCTTGACCAAATGCTTGGCGTTCTTTTACATAAGCTGTTGCTAAATCAATTGAGCCACGAATTGCTCCCAAAGAGGTCGCTGCGATTGCAGTACGCTCACGTGGTAATTCCTGCATCAAGTAAGCAAAACCTGAACCTGCATTCCCCAATAACTGGTCTTTAGGTACTTTCACATTATCAAAGAAAAGTTCAGAGGTATCTTGTGAATGCAGACCAATTTTGTCTAAGTTCGTGCCCTTTTTAAAGCCTTCCAAATGTGTATCAACCAATAATAAAGACACACCTTTAGCACGTGCTTGTGGATCAGTTTTGACTGCTAGAACAACAACGTCAGCATGCTGACCATTTGAAATAAAAGTTTTTGAACCATTTAACACATAGTGATCGCCCTGCAAAATTGCACTGGTTCGCATTGCCTGCAAGTCTGAACCAGCACCTGGCTCAGTCATACCAATCGCACCAACAACTTCGCCAGAAACCATTTTTGGCAACCAGTACTGCTTTTGTTCTTCAGTTCCGATATGTTGAATATACGGTGCCGCAATTTCAGAATGACAAGAAATCGCTGTTGATAATGCGCAATAACCCGCACGTGCAGATTCTTCAACTAACATTAATGAATAATGGGTTGGTACACCATAACCACCATATTCTTCTGGTACATCTACACAGAGAAAGCCATTTTCACCCAATGAAGACCAAACTGAACGTGGCATAATGCCTTCGCGTTCCCACTGATCATAATGAGGTGCAATTTGCTCGCTCATAAAACGTTTAAAGTTATCACGGAAGAGTTCCAAATCTGCATCGTAAGCTAACATCATTATTTCCTTTCGCTTTCATTGTTTTTAAAAATTCGATTTGCAGCCATGCTAATGATTTTTAGATTGGATGTCATGTTCCGTTTACATCAAATCACTAGACTGATTCGGTCAATAATTTTGTTTGCACTCGGCATAAGCAAACGCTAATTGTTTATTGATTAGACAGCTCCTCATATTTTTTTACGCTAAATACGTCACTTTTATGTCATATTCCTTTTATTGTTGGCGAAGACTTCTCATACGATCATGAATACAAAACGAAATATTTATAAAACTGTAGAACACCCCTTTGCTCAGTATGTTCGTATCTTGGGTAAAGGGAAAACAGGTTCTCGTTCGCTCAGTTATGAAGAAGCCTATCAAGCATTTAGCATGATTTTAAAAGATGAAGTCTTGGATGTTCAGTTGGGTGCATTCTTAATGCTTTTACGTGTTAAGGAAGAATCTGTCGATGAATTGGCTGGTTTTGTTCAAGCCACACGTGATCAACTCAATTTTCAGCCACTTGATGTCGATCTTGACTGGTCATCATATGCAGGCAAGCGTAAGCACTATCCGTGGTTTTTATTGGCGGCATTAACACTAGCTCATCATGGCTATAGAATTGTGATGCACGGCGCATCGGGTCATACCATTAACCGTGTTTATACGGAACAAGTTTTACAATACTTAGGCTATTCTATTTGTGAGAATGAGCAAGATGTCCGTAAACAACTTGAACAAAATAATTTTGCATTTTTGCCACTTGAAGCCATTTCACCAATTCTGAGTGAATTGATCTCACTCCGCAATGTGATGGGTTTACGTTCTCCAATTCACACCCTTGCTCGTCTAATTAATCCGTTTAACGCCAAAGCGACTTTACAGGCAATTTTCCACCCTGCTTATCGGACTTCTCATCAACACACCGCTTTTCGTTTAGGCTATCAAAATAGTGCTGTGATTAAAGGTGAAGGTGGTGAGTTTGAGCGTAATCCTGATGCCAAAACCTTAATTTGTGGGATTAAAAATGGTGAGCTATATGAACATGAGCTACCAAAATTAACACCTGACCGTAGTCCGATTGAAGAAGAACTTGATCTTGCAGTATTTAAAGCAGTTTGGCTCGGTGAGCAAAAGCATGAATATGGCGAAATGGCAGTGATCGAAACCATGGGAATCGCTTTGTATACCATGGGTGCTGTGAATAGTTATGATGAAGCAATGATTAAAGCGAAAGCGCTTTGGGACAATCGTTTTTAAACCAAAAAATAAATAAGGTGATTTTTTAGATCACCTTTTCTACAAAACTATATCTTTTTGATCCTAAAAATAAAATATATAAAGAGCAACCATTAAATTATTCGTTAAAGTAATCAGTATTTTATTTAAAGACATTACATCAATAATAGACAGCGTAATAAAAAGCGATGACTTTATTAAAATCATCGCTTTAAATACTACTTATATTAACTAAACAAAACGAATCGGCTTAAATTCAGGTTCATTTTTGTGATGGTCGTCATCACACTCTTCACCGTCTTTTTTAGTGCCACGGTCGATATAACCACTGCGCTGTTCTTTTGGTAAATTTTCCATTTCCCATGCATACACGGCTTGCATACAGGTTTCACGCTGTTCTTTAGTGAGTGCAACGCCATTTGGCCATTTACCAATTTCAACAGCAGTACGGAGACGCTCAACAATTTCAGGATTTAAAATAGCGAGCATTTGTTCAATATTCATGAGTCATCCTGTTGAAAAGATTCAAAATCTTGATTCCACCCTAATTTGGTACGGCATGCCATATAAAAATCATAACCTGGTGGATGTAATAAGCTTAGTTTAAACGGATGTTTACGAATATGCACCGTATCACCTACATTTAATGCAACACTATGTTGTCCATCAGCACTCACCATCGGTAAGACACGATTTTCACGGATGGTGATCTTAATCTCACTTTGCCCACCGACAACGATTGGACGAGATGATAATGTATGTGGATGCATTGGTACGAGTGCGATCGCATCCATACTTGGATGCAAAATTGGCCCACCGCCTGAAAGCGAATAAGCGGTCGAGCCTGTTGGTGTTGAGACAATTAAACCATCACTGTGCTGACGATAGACATATTGCCCATCAATACTCAGCTCAAAATCAATCATATGAACCGATTTACCTGAGTGTAACACCACATCATTCAAGGCAATTGCATCATAAATGGTTTCGTTATTGGTGCGAACTTCCATTTCGAGCAAGAAACGTCGATCGAGTTGAAATTGACCTTGTAGCACCTGATCCAGTTTAAAAATTGCCTCTGCCGGCTTAATATCAGTTAAGAATCCGAGTCGACCACGGTTAATCCCAATAACAGGTGTATTGTATCGGACTAAAGCACGTGCCGCATGAAGTAAAGAACCGTCGCCACCCACAACGATCACCAAATCCACCACTTCACCTAATAAATTACGGCTCACGGTCTGACCATAACTATAGGGTACGAGTTTGGCTGTTTCCTGATCAAAAACGGGATTTAAGCCTAAAGTGATCAAATGATCATGGATTAAACATAACGTTTCTACTACAGAATTCTTATCTGGTCGCCCAATTAGACCAATATTTCGAAAGGATTTATGTGAAATTTGCACGAATAACTCAGCTCCACCGCGACTATTGACTATCATATCATTAACAATCAAATTTTCGTTGATGATTGATTAAAAAGTATAAAAATGTCCATTCGTTGTTTTTTTATACGATTAATGTCAACACCTTCTGAAAGTTTTTATTGCATGTTGCTATTTATTCACAGTTTTATGATTGCAAAATGACAATAAGCTATCGCATCATTACTCACATTGTTTCGGTTTTAACGCAAGTCTATGAAGTGTGAACGTGGTATTGGTTTTCTAGCACTAATTTTTTCAATTTTAGTGATTGGTGTGTTTATTGCCTTTAGTATCTATCTGATCCGTTTGGATAATATTATTCGCAATAAATTTGAAGGTCAGCGTTGGGATATTCCTGCCAAGGTATTTGCTCGTCCATTAGAAATCTATGCGAATGCACCCATTACTCAAGATAATTTTGTCCAAGAATTAAAATTACTGGGCTATAAAAATACCACGAACTATGAAAAGTCAGGAAGTTACATCATTCAAGGCAACCAAATGTATGTTCATACACGTGGTTTTGACTATGGTGATAGTAATGAACCTGAACAGGTGCTTGAGATTGCTTTCAATCAAGGTCAAGTCGGTGAAATTCGTTCCACTAAACCTTCGAGCACAGGCATTGCTCGTTTAGAACCTCTATTAATTGGTGGTATCTATCCACAACATAATGAAGACCGTGTCCTCATTAAGCTAAATAAAGTACCAAAAACACTAATTGAAGCATTGATCTCAACAGAAGACCGAAATTTTTATCACCATCATGGTGTTTCTATTCGAGGTACAGCACGTGCTTTAGTCAGTAATGCAACCGGTGGTCGACGTCAAGGTGGCTCGACATTAACCCAACAATTAGTTAAAAATTTCTATCTTTCACCAGAAAAAACGCTCAAACGTAAAGTCAATGAAGCGCTTATGGCGTTGTTGATTGAGCTACATTACAGCAAAGATGAAATTCTAGAAGCCTATTTAAATGAAGTAAATTTAGGTCAAAATGGTAATTACTCAATTAACGGTTATGGCTTAGCTTCACAATTCTATTTTGGTTTACCTCTGAGTGAATTGAATATTTCCCAACAAGCCTTTTTGGTTGGTTTAGTACAGGGTCCAACTTTATATAATCCTTGGCGTAATCCTGAAGCGGCTAAAAAGCGCCGTGATGTTGTATTAAACAATATGATGGTGATGGGCTATTTATCTGAAACAGAATATCAAGATGAAATCTCACGCCCTTTAAATATTGTGAGTAAACCAACTTTAGGGCCTGCAAAATTCCCAGATTTCCTTGATATCGTACGTCGCCAATTACGTACAGAATATCAAGAAAGTGATATTACCAATCAAGGCTTGAAAATTTTCACAACGCTTGACCCGATTGCACAGACCCAAGTTCAAAATGCTTTTAAAGACTCTGTTGAACGTTTAGCAAAAGCAAATCCAGCACGTTTGAAAAACTTACAAGGTGCTGTGCTTGTAGCCCATCCTGAGAATGGTGAATTGGTTGCTGCTGTTGGTTCAACCCAAGATTTTACTGGCTTTAACCGTACACTAGACGCTAAACGTCAAGTCGGTTCGTTGTTAAAACCAATTATTTATCTAAATGCGATCGAATCTGGACGTTATACGTGGGCGAGTCCGATTGAAGATAGTGCCGTTAATATTCCAGTTGATGGTGATAAAAGTTGGACACCAAAAAATTATAGTGGTGGTGAACACGGTGTTGTTTCTATGCTACAAGCCTTGGCAAATTCATACAACCTATCTGCTGTTCGTTTAGGAAATGAATTTGGATTATCAACATTTTCAAATAAGCTAAAACAATTTGGTGTCAGTTCGAATATTCCAGCTTATCCGTCTATCTATTTGGGTGCAGTAAATATGTCCCCAATGGAAGTACTTGGCATTTATGGCAACTTTGCAACAGGTGGTTTCAAATATCCTCCTCGCTCTATTCGTACTGTTGTTGATGCAAAAGGACATTTGCTTGAACGTTATAGCTTAAATGTTCAACAAACGATTGATCCTGCTGCTGCCTATATTTTGAACTATGGTTTGCAACAAGTTATGCGTTCAGGTACTGGACGATCAGCTTATGGCAGCTTACCTGAAACCTTAAATTTAGCTGGTAAATCTGGTACTACTAATGATACACGCGATTCATGGTTCGCTGGTTATTCAGGCAATCATGTCGCTGTCGTCTGGTTAGGTCTGGACGATAATAAAGTTACTGGTCTCACAGGTTCTTCAGGCGCATTACCTGTCTGGACCAATGTAATGAAACAGCTTCGCCAAGAACCCGTCAATCTTCGTCAAACTGACAATGTAGAATGGCAATGGATAGATAGCGCAACAGGTGATTTATCGGCGCAAGGCTGCGATGGCGCAATGTATATTCCCCTACTTCGACAAACTGTACCTCGTCGTGCAACTCTCTGCGGTCAATCACATTATGAAGTTGAACCAACCAATATTCCATCCGAGGAAGACACTCAGGGGGATCATTACGGTGATGGCACTACTAATACCAATTATATTCGAGAAAGTGAAAATCAAATGGACACCGATTTATCCAATCATAATTCTACACGTGTGATTTCGAGCGGTAGTTATAGCGGTGAAAACTAAGTTACAAGGATGATTGGACATGATGAAGAAAATAACAATTGTGATTGGTATATTGCTGCTTGCAGGTTGTAATTCAGCACCGCCTCCAAATAAAAAAGTGGTAATTAAATTGGGAGAACCACCAAGTACTTCAAAGACGCAGAAAAAGAAAACTACTCCGCCCGCGTCGAATGTAAAAATTACGCCGTATGAGCAGAAAGAAATAAAGCGTCAAAACGTACCAGTGGTTGTACCTGAGCAAAAAGTACAGCAAAAGTTCAATGATGGGAGTCAATTACCAGCATTTAGAACATTAATGCAAAAAACCCAAGTCGCTTATAAGCAACAGCAACTTGCGGAAGCAGAACGTTATGCTCTTCAAGCTCAACGTATTGCTCCCCAAGCGACCGAAACTTATTTGTATTTAGCATTGATTGCAGACCAACGCAAACAATATGCAAATGCGGAAGCTTTGGCACGTCGTGGTTTAAGCTATGCGCAAAGTAACTCGATGAAAAAACAACTTTGGTTTATTGTGCTCCGAGCAAGTGAAGCACGTAATCATCCAGTAAAAGCTCAAGAAGCTAAAAAAGCCATTCAAGCGTTATAACAAGTTTGATCAATTAATTGAACTAAATTGACGAATCCCAGCAAGCCCATAAGCATGATGTTTTTGGGCTTGTTCTAAATCTTCAGGTGCTACGCCACCTAAAGCAAAAACTGGAATATCACACTTCTGAGCTAATGCAGCAAAATCATTCCAACCCAATACTTTTACATTTGGATGTGTTTCAGTCGCTTTCACAGGACTCAAAAATACGGCATCACAACCTATATGCTGTGCATGTTGTAATGAAACAGCATCATGACAGGCTGCAATAAAACGTTTACCAACAATCAATTCACCTTTTTTAAGTGCCATTAATTGTGATTGTTTAAGATGAATTGTCTTCACTCTAGACTGTAGAACCATGTTCATATTTTGATAAATATCAGTATTGATTATAATTTTTTGTAATTGTTCATCAGTTAAAACCTCTAACTGCTGTTCAATCTGTTCAATTTCAGCTGTTTGGATGCGCCAATACATTTGAAAGTTATGATGTGGTAATGCATCAATTTGATCACTGATCTTAATCAAATGAGACCAGATTAAGCGTTCCAGAATTACAACATTTGCCTTCGGAAAGTTTAAACTCGCTAGTTGATCGCGTTGATACCAAGTCCAAGGTTGATGAATTTGATTGAGCATTTCCTCAGGTACGTGTGCATGAAAAAGATGTAAATTAACAATAACATCTTCATATTCATGACGAATAATATCAAACGGATGCCACTCTTTTAAACCAATGCCTACTTCCTCATAAATCTCTCTACGACAAGCTTGTTCAGGTGATTCCCCTAATTCGACTTTTCCACCAGGAAATTCATGTTTATTACCTTGATGTTGATCTGCTTGTCGCCAACCCACTAACACTTTAGATTTATGCAGTAAAATTGCAATCGCAACATCAACTATAGCTTTTGCCATAACAGTCTAATATCTCTATTTTTTTCACAATAATTTTAATGAATTTAACAACGATTTCACATGCTAAAAACATCAATAATCAATGATTTTGTAAATTCTTGAAATTTACATTGACAGGCCTATTCGATAATGATTATCATTTAAATAACTAAAAAACACACCACGGAGCATAACAAATGAACGCACCATTTAACCTATTTACACGTAGCACAGATGCAGCTCAATCATTGCCAATGTTGCATTCCAATAATCTTTTTGCCTTAGGTCGGGAAATACGCATAATGCATGCGGGTGAAGAATACCGCTTGCGTTTAACGCGTAATAATCGTCTTATTTTAACGAAGTAATATAATAACAACCGCATAATAATAAACGTGGAAATAGCAGTATGTCAGCACGTACTGCTTTTTTGTTTGATCAAACAAGTGGGACCACCTCTTTAAAACAAATGAAGATGAGGTGAATATGAAGATCAATAATTTGCTTAACTTAAAGGAACAACACGCAATACCTCTTCTAACGTGGTTGCACCTTCAATGACTTTGCGTGCACCTGCAATCCGCAGTGGCTCAACACCTTCTTTCTTGGATTGTGCTTTCAGATCATTCAGTGTGCCATGAGCACTAATAATAGACTTCAACTCTAAACTTACTGGCATAAATTCATAAATACCTACACGACCTTTATAACCTGTATGGCGACATGCTTCACATCCAACTGCTTTATACATCGTCGTTGGCATATCCATCATATAATCAAAAGTAAGATGCTCCCACTCTTGTTCATTAATTGCCGTTTCTTGCTTACAAAGTGGGCAGAGTCGGCGCACCAAACGTTGTGCTAGAACACCTAAAATCGTTGCTGCAGTTAAGAATGGTTGTACGCCTAAATCATGCAAACGGGTCAGACTTGAAGGTGCATCATTAGTATGCAAAGTCGAAAGAACCAAATGTCCTGTTAAGGCTGCTTGAATCGCCATATTTGCGGTGTCATGATCACGAATCTCCCCCACCATGATAATGTCAGGATCTTGACGCATCAGTGCACGAACACCATCGGCGAAACCAAGTTCGATATTTGGATTCACCTGCATCTGGTTAAAACTTGGTTCCAACATTTCAATCGGATCTTCAATGGTACAGACATTCACTTGTTCAGTTGCTAATTGCTTTAAAGACGAATATAGCGTTGTGGTTTTACCTGAACCTGTTGGTCCCGTCACCAAGATAATACCGTGGCTATGCTGTGTCAGTTGCTGCCAACTGTGTAATAAATGCCCTTCAAATCCTAATTGCTGAAAACTACGCACTAATACTTCAGGATCAAAAATACGCATGACCAACTTTTCACCAAAAGCAGTTGGCAACGTAGAAAGACGTAATTCCGTTTCTTGACCTTTCGGTGTACGTGTTTTTAAACGTCCATCTTGAGGCTTACGCTTTTCCGCAACATTCATACGACCTAAGATTTTAATACGGGAAATCACTGCTGTAAGCGTATTGGCTGGCATGTTATAAATAGTATGTAACACACCATCGATACGGAAACGTACCTTGCCTTTGTCTTTGCGAGGCTCCAAATGAATATCACTTGCACCCTGCTCAAAAGCAAATTGCAATACCCAATCAACCAGTTTCACAATATGCTGGTCATTGGCATCAGGGTTTTGTGTATCGCCTAATTGCAGTAAAGCTTCGACCCCCTTATTGTCACGGTCAAAAGCACTTGTGCCTTGAGAAGAGCTCACCGCTCGACTAACTTGATAATATTCAATCAAATAACGTTGTAGCTGTTCTGGATTTAATAGTACAGCTTCAACTTTTTTTGGGCTCAAACTTCTTTCTAAATTATTTTTCCATTCCATCATAAACGGCTGATCTGTACCGATTAAAATACGATCAGAGTGAACTTCTACTGCCAAAATATGATTTCGAGCTGCAAACTCTTGAGACATAACACTGGTTAATGCCGTCACATCAGCCTTTAGAGGATCAATGACAAACAAAGGAACATGCGATTTTTCAGCTAACCATAGACATAGACGATTGAGTGTTAAAATGGTTTCTGGATTTAATTGATCTTTCAGATTAAATTTTGCAACCCACTGTAAAGGATGCCACTTCAATTCATCTTTTTGACGATGTGTTGTTTGTACTAATAATTTATCCCGTTCAGTGATTCGTCCATCTTTTTGTAATTGTTCTAAGCACCAAAAAATATCGATTTGAAAATTAAACGTCATTGTTATACCCCAAGCTATTTCTATAATATAACAGAGATTTATTGAAATCTCCCAGATCATTTCATAACTCAAGAATGATTAAATGCACTTTAAAAAACATATAGATAACTTAGCCATAAAAGTAAAAAGGGTTAAGATAGAGCGATGCATTTATGCAATTTTAAAGTATATAAATTCCACTCAATTTTGCCTAAACAATAACGATGATCCTCTAAGCGAAAGGATATGACATGACTGATTTACTTGATTTATCAATACAAAATACGGCTTTAAGTCAGTTAATGATGATCTTTGCTGTATCGCTCGGTTGTGGATTATTGATCGGTTTAGAACGAGAACAAAGCAAAGCTAAACATAAGACCAAAACCTTTGCTGGTTTTAGAACCTTTGCAATTAGCTCTCTTTTAGGAACACTGTGCTTTTTATTTAATTTAGAAATAGGAATTACGGGGGCAATTTTAATTGGTGCTATAAGTATTGCATCACTTAAAAATCAACCCGATGATCCTGGTGTGACTACTGAACTTGCACTCATAATGACCTATTTCATTGGTGCTGTTTGCATATGGAATATCAATTTAGCTGCTGGGCTTGCAGTGACGCTGACCATTCTACTTTTTGCGAAACAATCACTTCACGGGCTCGCAAACCAGTGGATTAATGAAAGTGAATTAAGGGATGGCGTGCTACTACTGGCTTTAATACTAATTGCACTGCCCTTAGTCCCTAACCAAGCTTTTTGGGGACCTGTATTAAATCCCTATACAATTTTGAAATTATTAAGCCTCATACTATTTGTACAAGCATTAGCACATTTTGCCAAAAGACTTCTATCATCAAAAAATGCAATCGTCTTTTCTGCTTTGGCATCTGGTTTTGTCTCAAGCACAGCAACTATCGCAAATCTGGGTATGGAAGTTCGTAACAACGGTGCGAACCCTCATCTAAATGCTGGTGCTGCCTTGATGTCCTGCGTATCTACGCTTATTCAAATGCTCATTATTGTTGCAAGCATTAGCTTGGCTTGGTTCAAAATCATATTTTTGCCAACTATCATTTCTACCATCGTTCTATCTATTTGGGCTTTATACTTGATGCGGACATCTATTGGCGATGGTGAAACAATCGTAACCAATGATAGCAGCCGCATGTTCAGCTTCAAAAATGCCATCATTATTACTTTTGCCTTATCAGCAATTCAAGCCGCGGTATATGCTCTCAACATTTGGCTTGGTAGTTCAGGTCTGATTTTAGGTACATTAATCGCATCTCTTTTTGAAATACATGCGGCAATTGCTGCAATCGTTGTCCAAGCAGAGCCTGATACCGTTCAAGCAACAACACTTATGATTGCATTAATGATTGGACTCGCTGCCCATGCTTTAGCGAAAAGTATCAACGCTGCGCTAACAGGAGGATATAAATTTGCTCTTGCTTTTATTCCAGCCCAAATCATACATATGACTGTGTTAATTATCATGTTCTGGATGCAGCAACACTAATATCAATGCTAATTGAGAGTTTCAAGCTTTAATATGTTGATCTTTTCATCGTCAACATTAAAACTCACATCGAACGTGGAAAACTTCATTTTATAAATTCGACTCGCATCATCATGATAAGCAGGCCGTGGATCTAAAGATAGAACTTGTTCTAACTCGTCAAAGATTCTCGGCTGAGTGTCATTCTCTTGAATGAACTTGTGCTTAATTGATTGTGCTAATTCGCTCCATAGAACACGCTTTCGAATCGGCTCGTCTTGCGCATAGCCACTGACTGAATCCATGACAGCATCTGAATAATGGATATAAGGTTTAATATCCAAAATTGGAGTTTTATTGAGTAAATCACTTCCCATCACATACATTCGAACACTCTTAGCACATTTTTCAACACGTAAAAAGCGAACGACCGACAGACCTATAGGAGATGGACGATACATACTCCTCGTTGCAAATACTCCAATTTTTTGATTACCACCTAATCTAGGTGGACGTACTTGTGGACGAAATTTAGACATTTGATTTAAGGAGTTATCATTATTTTTATTATCATGGAATTGCCACAATAACCATAAATGACTGAAGTCTTCAATTCCCTCAAATGCAGAAAGATCATTATAAGGTTCTGACAACTCTATATAGGACTCCACCTGCACCAAATTTGGCTGTCTTGGGATACCAAATTTCTCCTGATAAGGAGAATGCATATAACCGATGATCGGCATGACCACAGAATTGCTCATCACTTTTTCTTATAAACACAATTAAATATATTCAGTTTATAGAGAATGATTTTAGATTAGAATAGCAATCTGTTTCTTTTAACTGTGATCGAGACCTTTAATGGCTGCTTTTAACGTTGAACGCATTACTCATGTTCACCACTGGAATGACACGCTTTTCAGTTTTAAAACCACGCGCGATACAAGCTTACGTTTTAAAAATGGTCAGTTTGTGATGATCGGACTTGAAGTGAATGGTAAGCCTTTAATGCGTGCGTATTCGATTGCGAGTGCGAATTATGAAGAAGAACTCGAATTCTTCTCAATTAAAGTACAAGATGGTCCACTCACTTCTATCTTACAAAAAGTACAAGTGGGCGACGAAATCCTTATTTCTAAAAAACCTACAGGTACTCTTGTACATGATGATTTATTGCCAGGTAAAAACCTATATCTGTTATCTTCAGGTACAGGACTAGCACCATTCTTGGCTTTATTACGTGATCCTGAAACATATGAAAAATTTGAAAAAGTGATCATGGTTCACGGTACGCGTTATGTATCAGAGCTTGCATACCAAGATTTAATCTTAAATGAACTACCAAACCATGAGTTCTTTGAAGAATTGGGTATCAAAGATAAATTAATCTACTATCCAACAGTGACTCGTGAACCTTTCCACACCCAAGGTCGCGTTACAACCGCAATTGAATCTGGTCAATTATTTGAAAAAATTGGTTTGCCACGTTTCAATCGTGAAACTGACCGTGCAATGCTTTGTGGTAGCCCTGCTTTCCTAAAAGACGTGGCTGCTTTACTTGACCAACATGGTTTAGTTGAATCCCCTCGTATGGGTGTAATGGGTGATTATGTTATTGAACGTGCATTTGTTGAAAAATAAACGTCAATAACGATATAAAAGAAACCGAGGTGATCCCTCGGTTTCTTTTTATCTCTCTGTACACGACAAATTTCATAGGGCCCTTGTCCTATCAGGCTTTTTCTTCCTTAAAATTGCGAGCACTTTCTTA
>NZ_NHRQ01000015.1:0-62421 GCF_002165335.1 Acinetobacter sp. WCHA29 | reverse complement strand
TTAAACATAGGAGAAACAACAAGTAAAAGTTCTCCATCTTCTAATCGTAGCGCACTAATATACAGTTTCACTCGACCAACCCAAATACGTCGTTTACGACATTCAGTTTGACCAACTTGAAGATGACGAAATAAATCACTAATTTTATGATTCTTGGCTAAGTGATTGGTCACAATGAAGTTTTTTTAACACGTATACAGAAGTTAATGTCATTTTCAATTCACCATGTAAACCATTTTTCACCGATAAACTCTCTGTCTGCGAACACATTCACAATACGGTCTTTACCAAAAATGGAGATAAAGCGTTGAATCAAAGCAATACGCTCTTTTGTATCTGAATTTCCACGTTTATTGAGCAATGTCCAAACAATAGGTATCGCTATTCCACGATAGACGATGGCTAACATCAAGATATTGATATCTCGTTTTCCCCATTTCCAATTGGTTCTATCTAAAGTCAGTTGCACTTTGTCGAATGAAAACATATTGAAAATCAACTGAGAAATTTGACGATAATCAAAATACTGATCTGCAAAGAAGCGTTGTATACGTCGATAAAATGATTGTGGTGAGCACTTGATGGGTAAGGCTTTAGATGCGGAAGAAAGATTACATGTCTGTTTTACAATTAATGCCAGCATAATCAGTGTAAAACATTTTACATGTGACTTGTTCCACTTTAGATATTTGTTTAAGATGAGATGTAACTCATTGAAATGTGTCATCATATTCGTCGTCAGAAAACAAGTATTATGCCATTATTTCAATGAGTTATCTTCTTTTGTCGTGTACAAAGAAAAAATTTGAACTACTTATTGAATCAATAAACATTACTTAAGTATCGTTTATTTGGAGGGCGGTAGTACGTTAGGCTTTTGTAACATTAATCCATTTATAACTTTTTGTTGTCTACTATCCTCATTACGTAGTTGTTTATCTTTGGAATGATGGTCATCTTTATTCTCATCAACTTTGGTATCGCCATGGTTATGATCAGTAATATTACGTAATTCAGTATCATCTAAGGAGCGAATCGTTTTTGAAGTGCTAGGTTCAGCCCAAGATATTGTATTTAAAAATATGAGAAATAATAAATTGTACTTCATCCATGAAGTCATAGCGTGATCCTTTTTTACTCAATACCGACTACAGTGGTGATATAACCAGTGGCTAAAAGAATTGATAGACCTAATGACATCTCAAATAAAATGGCATAGCCCAATTGTTTCGCAAATTTCGGGTCTTGTAAGCGAGGTGTGAAATACCATTTGTTAAAGGCTGCTAACAATAAAATACTTAGGACAAATAATATTTTAATAATAAATCCATGCCCATAAGGTGTATTGATTAGAGTATTAAAATCTTTAAAGAGTAATAAAGCAATACTAAGACCACAAGCGATGAGTATTCCTATAATAAAGGCTGCTATTTGCCCAAATAGATGCATACGTTCTTTAAGTGGTAAGCCATTAATTTTTTTGCTTGTTTTCCATAATGGATAAAGCGACCCCATCCATAAGGACATTACAAGTACATGTATTGATAACAAAGCTTGAGCGAATAAGGGTAAATTCGTGACGTGTCCGAGTTGTGAAAAACTTAAAACGATTGGTGTGAGCAGTATGGTAAAGATTGCTCCTTCAGTTTTGGAAATATCAATCGTCCCTTTACTAAGTTTGACTATCATAAATATGAGTAAAAGTGCAAAACTGATTGATCGAATGATATAGACATGTCCAGTAGGAGTATTGACTAGTATATTTATATAGTTGCTATCCCACATACCTGAAAGGCCAGTGTTGGCAAAACTTCCTATAAGAATGAAGAAGCCGAGAACACTTGAAAAAAGACCTAATCCTGTACCAATAGTTATGTATTTGAGAATAGTTCCCTTTATTTCAACATAACGTCCAAGTAAGAAATAGCAGAAAGCACCACCTATAATAAATGCAATCCCTAAATATAGAATGACTTTAACCAACCATGTTGCGTATATCCAAGTCTCAGGAATCATATTTTTTATCCCACAGTTATAGCCAACGTGTCAGCAAGCTGCTTGCATGTTGGCTATTTGCATTTATTGTTATTTTACCGATTTAATAGTGAAATTATATTCACCATTCATGTTATGGCCATCGGTACCCATTGTGGTCCAAACCACCGTATATTTTCCTTTTTTTAGTTTTGGAACCGCTACGTCAAATGATTTTTTCATATCATGAGTTATTTGGTAGTTCAAAGGGATATCCTTACGTTGGGCATCAAGTAACTTAACGTTCATTAGCATGACTTCTTCACCAAAATTGAGTGTTATGTTTTTTGGTTGACTTGCTACAGAAGCATTGATCGCAGGAATTGCACTTTCAAGTTTCACGTGTGCAAATGCACTTGAAGCAGTAACAATCAGTGTTGCACCTACGAGAGTGTTACGTAGAGCTGACATTTTATTTTTGAAAATTTTCATTTCTTCATCCTCTTTAAACTAATCTTGGGCTCAGTAATGACCGAATGAAATGCATCAATTGGTTGCTTGGTCATCACCTTTCTCATGCTTATTATTAAAGGATGAGAGAAACATCCCGATGACTTCAAAATTACATTTTTGTCATTTTAAAAATTAAAAAACCACAAGTGGTACACTGGCTTTAAAGAAAACAATGATCACTAAACAAACTAATAAGAGGGAGTCTATTTCCATCTTAATGAAATTATTAATTTAAAAAATTAAATATGAAGGAGGCTTTTATGGACCATCATCATGAAAACAAAGTACTCAATAACAGACTTACTGACCCTGTCTGTGGTATGACAGTTACAGAAGCATCCAAGTTTTATGAAGAAGTTAAAAATAGAACTTTTTACTTTTGTAGTGAGAAATGCCACATAAAGTTTAAAAGTGATCCTCATTTTTATATTACTAAAGTTGAGAATGTAGTTACGTTAAAAGAACCACAAAAGAGGGATGGTGAGGATTCAAATGAAGTTAATCAGCCTGCTCATGTTAATACCTTCACGATATACACTTGTCCAATGCATCCTGAAATTAGACAGAACCATGCGGGAAATTGTCCGATCTGTGGTATGTCGTTAGAGCCTTTACTTCCTGACTTAGATGACGCTGATGAAAACCCAGAACTCAAGAATTTTAAGCATAGATTTTGGTGGACCTTACCGCTAACCATTATTGTAGTTTTCTTAGCAATGTTTGGTCATCAATTGAACTGGTTCGAAATGCAGGTGCAAAGCTGGATGGAACTGGTACTGACTTTACCAATTGTTTTGTGGGCAGGAATGCCATTTTTTGTGAGATGTTGGCAGTCAATCTGGAATCGGAGTCCAAATATGTGGACCTTGATTGGAATAGGTACAGGAGCTGCTTTTATATACAGCCTTGTTGGAACAATAGTACCTCAAGTATTTCCAGACTCATTTGTATCTATGGGGCGTGTTGCTGTGTATTTTGAGGCGACCGCAGCGATTATTTCTCTCACATTGTTAGGTCAAGTGCTAGAGTTAAAAGCACGTTCCCAAACTTCAGCGGCAATTAAATCCCTACTTGGGCTAGCACCTAAAACAGCAAGAAAAATCAGTGTTGATGGTATAGAAGAAGATATTCCACTATCTCATGTACACGTAGGCGATTTATTACGGATACGCCCCGGTGAAAAAGTTCCTGTTGATGGAGTCATTACAGAAGGTTCAAGCTCTGTAGATGAATCGATGTTAACTGGTGAACCTGTGCCAGTTACAAAACGTGTGGGTGATCAAGTCATTGGTGCAACAATGAACATGAATGGTTCATTGGTGATGCGATCAGAAAAAGTTGGATCATCAACCGTACTTTCTCAAATCGTGCAAATGGTTGCTCAGGCTCAACGTTCAAAAGCACCTATGCAGCGGATGGCGGATCATGTTGCAGGACGATTTGTTATGGGGGTTATAGGTATTGCTGTTCTAACTTTTTTGGGGTGGGGGCTATTCGGACCTGAACCTAGTTGGGTTTATGGATTAATCAATGCAGTAGCTGTTTTAATCATCGCATGCCCATGTGCTTTGGGATTAGCTACGCCAATGTCAATTATGGTAGCAACAGGGCGAGGTGCATCAAATGGAGTACTTTTTCGAGACGCTGCCGCAATAGAGAATCTACGTAAAATTGATACATTGATTATTGATAAAACAGGAACTTTGACAGAAGGACAACCATCATTCAATAAAGTAGTAGCCACTTCAGGATATGAAAAGAATGAAGTCCTCCGTTTAGCTGCGAGTTTAGATCAGGGCAGTGAGCATCCTTTAGCAAATGCAATTGTACGTGCCGCCCGTGAGCGAAATCTTACTTTAAGTAAACCTACTTCATTTGAATCAGGTTCAGGTATTGGTGTTAATGGAGAGATAAACGGACAAAAATTAGCGCTAGGCAATACGGCACTGATGAAGCAATTAGGGATATCTGTTAACACTCTTATTCCACAAGCAGAGGTATTAAGAGCTGAAGGTGCCAGTGTTATGTATTTGGCAGCCGATGGAAAACTGCTAGGTCTTCTGGCAGTTTCAGATCCAATCAAAGCAAGCACTCCAGAGGCCCTTTTATCGTTGGAAGACTCAGGTTTAAGAATCATCATGGCAACAGGTGATGGGCTAACTACAGCAAAATCAGTTGGGGCTAAGTTAGGAATTAGTGAGGTTTATGGTGAGGTTAAACCTGCTGATAAATTAGATTTGGTCACAAAATTGCAAAAAGAAGGGAGAATTGTTGCTATGGCTGGTGATGGAATTAATGATGCACCAGCCTTGGCTCAAGCTGATATTGGAATCGCAATGGGCACGGGTACTGATGTAGCAATGAATAGTGCCCAAGTTACATTAGTAAAAGGTGACTTACGTGGTATTGAAATTGCTCGTTCTTTATCAGAGGCAACTGTTAAAAATATGAAACAAAACTTGATGTTTGCTTTCCTCTATAATGGATTAGGTATCCCTTTGGCTGCTGGTGTACTGTATCCATTTACTGGCTGGTTACTCTCGCCTATGATTGCTGCATTAGCAATGAGCCTAAGCTCAGCATCGGTAATTGGTAATGCCTTACGATTACGTCATCAAAAATAATCACGACTTACCACTCATTAGCGTAAGTTAATGAGTGGTAAGCATCATTAGAATGAGTGCTTAATAACCGAGATATCACTAATTTTTAAAGATAATTTTAAAAGAAATATGTCCCTCGTTATAAGTCGCTTGAATGGAAGCTCCATGCACATCAAGAATAGATTTGGTAATTGCTAAACCAAGGCCAGTACCTTCTTCAACTCTCTGTCTAGATACATCTGTTCGATAAAAACGATCGAATAACCGATTAAGTTGTTCTGATGATAGTGGGGAGCTTTCATTTTCAATGATGAATGTTGTTGTATCAAAGTTTTGTTGGCATGTGATTTTGATGACCGAATCTGATTTGCCATATTTAATTGCATTCGATAACAAATTACTTAAAGCGCGGCGTAGCATTAAAGGATCACCTTTTATACTACCTGAACCACTCTGTTCGAGTGACATTCCCTTTTCAGCAGCGATAGCATCATAAAAATCAAATAATGCTGAAACTTCTTTAACTAAATTAACCTGTTGTAGGTTAGGTAAATGTAGACCATGTTCTGCTTTTGCCAAAAATAGCATATCAGAGACCATGCGAGCTAAATGCTCAAACTCTTCTAAATTTGAAAATAGAACTTCCTGATAAGTATTAATATTTCGACTACGAGATAAACATACTTGAGTTTGAGTCATCAAATTGTTAATAGGTGTTCTTATTTCATGAGCAAGATCAGATGAAAAATCTGAAAGTTTTTCTACTGCGGCTTCTAGCCGATCTAACATATCATTAAAAGCGACAGCCAGTGATTTAAGTTCGGTTGGAGTATTTTCGACTTCTAAACGTTCAGAAAGATGTTGGGCTGAGATACCCTCTGCTACTTTTGCCATTTGTTGTACTGGACGTAGCCCTCGCCATGCTGCGAACCACCCTAAGAACATTAAACAAATTGTACCCACAAATCCAATGTATAAAAGTTGACGTCTAAAGTCATTTAAGAAATGTAGATGCTCAGAGGTATCGATTCCAACAATAATCTGAGCTGATATAAACGAGTCATTATGATCAAAAGTCTTTTTATAAATTAAGCCACGATAAGTCTTATTTTTAATTTTCCATTCAAGCCATGGATCTTGTTTTGATTTGTTGAGTGCTTGGGGATGAATTACTGATGGTGCTGAGCTAAAAATAACTTGACCTGTTGGACGTTCAATCTGAACAATCAGATCGTGATGTCCAATTAAGGCATCTTTTAAATATAAATTTAGTTCTTGAGAGTTAGATGGGTTCTGTTCAAGTAGATTCTCTATAAGTTGAATTTTGCCTTCTAATTGAGTTCGGTCTTGAGCTTCAAAATGATGCATTACGAGCTTGTGAATAACCAACCCCATAATCATTAAGATGATAACAGTAGAAAGAGAAAAGATGATTGCTATACGAAAGCTGATTGCATTAAACAATTTACGAGTCATCTTCTACCTCTAAAACATACCCCATTCCACGTATGTTCTGTATCAGCTTTGGGCTAAAATTACTGTCAATTTTACTGCGCAAACGTTTGATAGCGACTTCTACAACGTTGGTATCACTATCAAAATTCATGTCCCATATTTGAGAGGCAATGAGCGTACGAGGTAATATCTCACCACGTCTACGCATAAATAATTCCATCAGCGCGAATTCTTTAGCTGTTAAGTCAATACGTTGCCCAGCGCGAGTGACGCGGCGTTTACGAAGATCAAGTTCAAGATCAGCAATTGTAATAAGGTTACTATCTTCTTTTTGTTGTCCCCGTCGGAGTAAGCTTTTAATTCGTGCTAATAACTCAGCAAAAGCAAAAGGCTTGACTAGATAATCATCAGCACCTAAATCCAAGCCTTTCACACGATCTTCAATTTGATCACGTGCTGAAAGAAAAAGAATAGGCATAGTTTTGCCACTTTTTCGGATATCATAAATGATATCCCAACCATCTAGCTTTGGAAGCATCACATCTAAAATGATGAGGTCATATTCTTCGGAAAGCGCTTGATGTTTACCAGATAATCCATCCGTTACCCAATCCGTTATATACCCAGCTTCAGATAGACCTTGTTTAAGGTAGTCACCGGTTTTTTGTTCATCTTCAACTAGTAAGATTCTCATTGATAAAAATCCCATATCACTCATTAAGAACATAATAACGTTATAAATACGTGATTCGTTGTAGATTACAAAAATGTCATTTTCATGTCACATAGATGTTTAGTGAAGGCCTTTAAGGTATTTACATAAAGTTAATTTTTGGAGCAAAACATGAAAACTCTATTCAGCCGTAGCTTAACCACTCTTATGTGTGTTGGTGCTTTAATTGTAGGAACTCAGTCTTGGGCAGCAGATGTGAAACAAGGAACTACAGTTGTGTCTGAAATTAAAGCCGATTCAAAGACGCAAGAGAAATGTCAAAAACCTTGTAATATGAAGAATGATGATAAAACCCAACAGGATCATAGTCAGCATGAGCATGGTAACATGACGGATATGTCTCAGATGGATCATTCTAAGATGATGAATATGGGGCAATCTAAAATGAGTAATATGGATAATTCCAGTATGATGAACATGGACCACTCAAAGATGAACATGTCAAATACATCAAATAAATAACAAATACGATAAATGAAAGATCGGGGGAAATTAAAGCGAATAATAGGTTTGCTTGATTCTCCCATCCTTATATTAGATAGGTGAAATAAATGTCTACAAAATTAACGCATGTCCTTTTAATAGGAGTCGGTTTATTTTCATCAACTTGGGTTGTGGCAGCAGTTAAAGAATATGATTTAACAATCGCTGAGCAAACGGTGAATATCACAGGTAAGCCTTTAAAACGAATTACGGTTAATGGGAAATTTGTTGCACCTCTTCTTGAGTTTGAGGAAGGTGATGATGCTATTATTCGTGTCCATAACAAGCTAAAAAAACAAGATTCTTCTATTCATTGGCACGGGTTAATTCTACCGGGCATCATGGATGGCGTACCCGGATTTAATCAGTTTGACGGTATTGCCCCTAATAAGACCTACGAATATAAGTTTAAGGTACGCCAAAATGGTACCTATTGGTATCATTCGCATAGTAAAGGTCAAGAACAAGAGGGCTTGTATGGTCCGTTAGTCATTTACCCCAAAAATAGGACACCTTTAACTGTAGCTGAGAAAACAGATAAGGATTATGTCGTATTACTTTCAGATTTTCATGATTCAACTAGTGATAAAATCATGAATAATCTAAAGAAAGAAGCTGACTATTATCAGAACCGTCGTGAAACTGTTTTTGATGTTTTTAAACAAATTAAAAAAGATGGTTTAAAAGCAACATGGCAAGACCGTTCGATGTGGAACCAGATGCGAATGCTCAAGACAGATATGTCTGATGTGACAAAATATACTTTTTTGATGAATGGTAAGACTCCAGAACAAAATTGGACTGGTAATTTTAAGACGGGTGAAAAAGTACGTCTTCGGTTTATTAATGCCTCAGCAATGTCATTCTTTGACGTCAGAATCCCTAACTTGAAAATGACGGTAGTCAGTGCAGATGGGCAACCAGTGAAACCTGTTCCGGTTGATGAATTCAGAATAGGGACGGCTGAAACGTATGATGTTATTGTAGAACCCAAACAATCAAATTATCAAATTGAAGCAGAATCAATTGATAGGAGTGGTTTTTCAGTTGGTTCCTTACATGATGAGAATACTCCTCCAATAAATCAAATCAAAATGCCGAAGTCACGTCCTCGTTCTTTATTAACTATGGAAGATATGGGGATGGGGCATGATATGTCTTCTATGGCGGGCATGAATCACGACATGTCTTCAATGAAAGGCATGGATCATGATATGTCGCCTATGACAGACAGCTCAAAAGATCAGTCAATGTCTGGAATGAACCATGACATGTCTTCAATGAAAGGCATGGATCACGATATGTCGTCTATGACAGACAGCTCAAAAGATCAGTCAATGTCTGGAATGAACCATGACATGTCTTCAATGAAAGGCATGGATCACGATATGTCGTCTATGACAGACAGCTCAAAAGATCAATCTATGTCAGGTATGAACCATGGCATGCAAATGACTACATCTAATGCACCTACACAAGAAAAGAATGGTGATGTTGTATATGGCTGGGCAAATGCTTCAACACCTGTTGGTCAAAAAGCACTTCAATATAGTGACTTACAATCTTTAAAGCCTCAACCAGATACTCGTGCCCCTGAACGTGAAATGGAAATCCGTCTTGGTGGGAACATGGAGCGCTATATTTGGACAATTAATGGTAAGAAGTTTAATGAAACAGAACCATTCAAAGTGAAATACGGGGAACGTATACGCTTGAAATTTGTGAATGACAGTATGATGGCTCACCCAATGCACTTGCACGGTATGTTTATGCAGCTTGAAAATGGTCAAGATCCAAGTAATATGCCAAATAAACACACGATCATTGTGCCACCGGGGAAAACAGTTACAACTTTACTTACTGCTGATGAATTGGGTGAATGGGCTATCCACTGCCATTTGTTATATCACATGGCAGCTGGAATGATGAACAAACTCATTGTGGCAAATGTAGATAGCAATGATGATGATACGAAAAGTATCGTTGCCCAACCTCAAACTAGCCATGAGGGAGTGAATCAACATGCACATCACTAAACAGTTATATTCAAAAACAATTTTATCTGTTGCTTTAATTGGCTTAGCGGGTATGGCATTTGCGAATGATAATTCGACTGAAAATCTAAATAAGAGTACGTCAAGTATGAGTGTGCTTTTACGCGAATCAGGCGGATTAGGCTATGTTGAACGTAATACTGATCAAAAGTCTTCAAACAGCAAAGGGTCTGAAACTTTAGCTTTTAGCCAAAATCATATGAACGAGCATGGTGGGCAAATTTATCAGACAACTAAATTTTCCAATGAGTGGATAGTTGATAAAGATGGAAAGGGCAGCTTAGGTTCGAGTTTCGAGGCATTGATTGGAACAGATGAAAATCGAATGTTTGTTGAAGCTAATATGAATAAAGCGGAGAGTAATGATCCCAAATATGATGTATCAGCTCTTTACAGTAGAAATGTTGCAGCATTTTGGGATGTACAAGCTGGGGTAAGGTATAGTGAGGACAAAAATAACCGTAATAGTAATCGCATTGATGGCGTTATTGGATTATTAGGCCTTGCACCTTATTTCTTTGAGACAAAAGCCTACCTTTATGGTGGTGAAAATAATTTTTGGGGAGCCAGTTTTGAGTTTGATCGAGATCTATTACTCACTCAAAAGCTAATTACTCAGCCATATATTGCAGCAGATATTGTGTTTAATGATAATTCTGATTTTGCTACAAAGTCAGGTTTGTCTGAGTTAAAGACAGGTCTAAAAACTCGTTACGAGATTAATAAGCGTATAAGACCATTTGTTGATGTCGCTTATCAATATGAAAAAGGACAGAAATTAACAACTTTTCAAGAAGCTACAAATTCTGAAAAGGGGTGGTTATACGGGGCAGGTATTGAATTAGTTTTCTAAATATTTTATTAAGAATGAATAATGGTGATATTCCATTATTCATTCTTAATTATTTTAAACTTACGGATAACCCTTCAAGTACTTTACAAGAGTTAATTTCCAAAAAACCAGAGCATTTGCTTCTTAAATCAGAAAGTTGTTGCTTAAGCTGAATCTGTTTTTGGATATTCTGCTCTAATTGATGAATATGTTTATCAACTAAGATGTTAATAGAACTACAGTTTCCACAAGGTTTGTCTTTGTATGCTAATAAAATTTTTATTTCGTCCAAGCTCATATTCAAAGTTCGGCAATTAAGAATAAATAGAAGTCGCTCTAAGTGGTCTTTGTTATAAAGTCGATAATTAGCTTCCGAACGATTAGGGGCTAGTAATAAAGCTTCTTTTTCATAAAACCGTATTGTAACAACAGGGCAACCGGATAGCTGAGATAATTCACCAATTTTTAAGTTCATTTCAAGTCACCTGATCTATTGACTCTATAGTAGCTATAGGGATTTTAATATGCAATACGTGAAGATATGACTATAGGCACATCAATGAGTGGTTGCGGTTGTAATCAAGAAAGTTCTTGTGAAGACACTAAGCAAAAACAAAATGAATCAAAAACAGATTCTTGTAAAATTAAAGATTTAGCTACAGAAGAAAGTGAAAGTTCTTGTTGCGATAATGAGGTACAGCAAGAACCTAACCCTGATGAAAAAGATTCATGCGGTAGTAAGCAGTCGAATTCATGCTGTGGTTCGGATTCGATAACTTCACCTGAAAAGATTAGGGGGAGTGAAGATACAGCGACTTTCATCAGTGACTATAGCATCCCGAAAATGGATTGTTCCGCAGAGGAACAAATGGTTCGGATGACTTTATCTTCATTGGTAGATGTTAAGAGCTTGGTTTTTGATTTGCCGAACCGAAACCTAAAAGTTCTGCATAATGGTGAAAGTAATGAAATCACTGCAAAACTTGAAGCTCTTGGATTTGGGGCAAAATTAAATAAAACTGAAGCTTATGAAAATAAAGAACAAGCACAAGAAGCTAGTACTTTTCTGATTCCGAAGATGGATTGTTCGGCAGAAGAGCAAATGGTAAGAATGGCACTTTCTCCCTTGCATGAAGTTAAAGGTTTATCTTTTGATTTGGCGCAAAGACAGTTAGTTGTTTTCCATACCAATGGGATTAATGAAATTACCACAAAACTTGAAGCCCTAGGTTTTGGTGCAAAGCTCGTGGAAACAGTAAAAGCCACTGGGGAATTGCCTGAAACACCAGATCCGACTAAGCAGGCGAAAGTCCTTAAATTATTACTAGCGATTAATGGTGTTCTTTTTTTTATTGAGTTCATAAGTGGAATTATTGCCGCATCGACGGGGCTCATTGCGGACTCTCTTGATATGTTTGCTGATGCGGCCGTTTACGGTATAGCACTTTACGCGGTAGGGAAAGCGGCTAAATACCAATTAAAAGCAGCTCATTTTGCAGGATGGATTCAACTTTTATTAGCTTTGATCGTTATTATTGATGTTGTCAGACGTTTCATGTTCGGTAGTGAACCAGAGTCAGATTTGATGATCATTATTGGCTTCTTAGCACTTATTGCCAATGTGACGTGCTTGTATCTCATTTCTGGGCATAGAGATGGCGGAGCCCATATGAAAGCGAGTTGGATCTTTTCAGCTAATGACGTAATAGTAAATATGGGGGTTATTTTAGCAGGTGTACTTGTTGCATGGACTGGTTCAGCTTACCCAGATTTGATTATTGGTATTCTTGTTTCACTGTTTGTACTGAATGGCGCTCGAAAAATTTTGGCGTTGAAGTAGGGTGCTGACAATGAATTTATTTCAAGTAAAGCAAGACCAGACTGTAAAAATCATTGATCTTAAAAAGGGTGAACAGTATCAAGATAAAAATGATCCTGTTCTGGAGCGTTTAGAACTGCTGGGCTTTAGAGTAGGTGAATCCTTACAAGTGCTTGCGAAAGGGCTTTTTGGTGGTGATCCTGTGTTGGTTCAAATCGAAACCTCACGTTTCGCCTTAAGAAAAAATGAAGCAGAACGAATTTTTGTAGAGATTACCAATGGACACTAAAAATATTGCACTTGTTGGTAATCCTAATTGCGGTAAAACATCACTTTTTAACACCCTCACAGGGACTCGTCAAAAAGTTGCAAATTATGCTGGGGTAACGGTAGAACGGAAAGAGGGATTTTTTAAACTGCCATCTGGTGATACCGTTCGAGTATTGGATTTGCCTGGGACTTATAGTTTAAAACCGAGCAGTTTAGATGAGGAGGTAACTAGAGCAGTATGCTTTGGTGAATTAAAAGGCGAAGTTATACCTGATATTTTTGTATGTGTTGTCGATGCTACGAATCTTCATCTTCATTTAAGTCTTGTACTTGAAGTCAGGGCTTTAAACAGACCAATGTTACTTGTTCTTAACATGATGGATGAGGTTAGAAAGCGTGGGATTTCAATTGATACAACGAAGCTATCTCAGCTTTTAGGTATTCCTGTTGTTGAGTCAGTAGCTGTAAAAACAAAAGGCATTCAGGGGCTATTGACCCAATTGGATCAAAAGAATTTGTTTGTTGCCCCTTATCATTCTGATCTGAGTCACTTTGACCAAATCAAATATATTACAAAACAAGTCATCTTGAAAAATGATAATGGTGATAAACGAACGGCTTTCTTGGACAAAATATTCTTACATCCAGTTTTTGGATTATTAATATTGACCTTTACCATGTTTGTAATGTTTCAGGCTGTCTTTATTTGGGCTCAACCGTTAATTTCCTTTGTTGAGGATTCGATTTCATGGTTTGGTGGGGCGATAGGACCTCTGATTACTCATCCACTTTTAAGAAGTTTGGTCGTTGATGGTGTAATTGCAGGTGCTGGTAGTGTACTCGCGTACATGCCTCAAATTCTGATCTTATTTTTCTTTATTTTAATTTTAGAAGAATCGGGATACTTACCTAGAGCTGCTTTTTTGTTAGATAAGCTGATGTCTAAAGCTGGTTTAAGTGGGCGTTCATTTATTCCACTACTTTCGAGCTTTGCTTGTGCAATTCCCGGAGTCATGGCGACTAGAAGTATTAGCTCTGAAAGAGATCGTTTAGCAACGATTATGATTGCACCTTTAATGACGTGTTCTGCACGACTACCTGTATATGCTTTGCTGATCGCTGCATTCATTCCAAACAAGTTGGTTTATGGTTGGCTCAGTTTACAAGGTCTAGTTCTGTTCGGGCTTTACATGTCAGGAATCGTATCCGCTTTATTGGTTTCTTTATTCCTGAAATTAGTCAGAAAAGATAAAACTGAAAGTATTTTCATTTTTGAATTACCTACATACCGTATTCCAGATGTTCGAAATGTAGCTTTGGGGCTTTATGATAGAGCAACTATATTCTTAAAAAGAGTTGGTGGAATTATTGTCGCACTTTCTATTTTATTATGGTTCTTGGTAACGTTCCCTTTACCACCTGATAATCCAACAATGCCACCAATCAATTATAGTATTGCTGGACAGTTAGGGCATCTAATCCATCCAATATTTGCTCCGATTGGATTTACTTGGGAAATTTGTATTGCTTTGATTCCTGCAATGGCAGCTCGTGAAGTGATTATTGCTGCGTTAGGGGTGATCTATGCAATGTCTGGTGATGAAGATGCAGTTACCCAGACTTTATTATCTCAAATATCTGGTCCGGATGGATGGGGGCTAGCGACAGGTATGTCATTGTTAGTTTGGTTTATCTTTGCCCCGCATTGTTTAGCAACACTAGCGACCATTCGAAGAGAAACAGGGAGTTGGAAACAACCAGTCGTAATGGCTGTATATCTCTTTTCATTGGCTTATTTATTTTCCTTTATAACTTATCAAGTTATAAGTCGGTTTTAATTTAGAAGGCGGTTGTTGATATAAACCAACAACCGCTGTTTAATGAATTAGTTTAATTAATTATAGGATTGTTATTTACAGGATAATCTGTAAAACTAAAAAGGTTAAATTTTGGTCTTGATGTTATGCACTTGTTAAGGACATGCTTATCGCTGTTTTTATCTTTTGCTATCCTAATTGTAGGATCGGCAGCAGCTGCTGCATCTGTACATAGCCCATGTTTAATGTCATCTCAAGATACACAATCCATGCAAATGATGAATTCTGAAGATCATGAAAAAGCAAGTGCTATGCACATGGATTGTATGAAAGCTGAGGTAAAGATTAAGAAGCAATTACATGATCCATCATGTATGTCTAAGCAAGATTGTATTATGTCATTTTCTAAAATTGCATATACATCTACAGCGCTGGATGTTTTGCAGTCGATGATTTTTTTACCTGCGGAACAGTCTACTTTTTCTCCATTAAATCAAAATTTCATCTCATCTGATCTTTCCAATTTATGGAAACCCCCACGCTTTAACTAATTTGATGATTCTTCATCATTCATAGAGTTTTCTATGGGTGTTCTGCACGTGCGCGTGTACATCATTTTAGAGCTAAAAATATGAACTTTAATAAAGGAAAGCTGTCCCTAAAATGGGGTGGATGCTCGATTGCGACGATCTGTTTTTTCTTGAGTTATGGACATGCTTATGCCCAGCCACTGACTTTGGATACAGCATTGAAGCTTGCTGAGCGATATGCGCCTGCTCTAAGAGCTAATAGTGCTCAGATTGAAGGTGCTGAGAATATAGTTTCAGCTTCAGGTATTTTGCCCAATCCTAAACTATTTGTGGGTCTCGATAATTACCCTGTATCAGGTGATGCTGCATGGTCTGTTACACAAGAGGGGATGACGATGCAAAAGATTGGCATCATGCAAGATTTTCCAAATCGTGCCAAAAGATTAGCTGAAGTTGAATTAGCAAAAGCTGAATTGGGTTCAGCAAATGCTCAAACAGAAATTCTGCGAATTGAGTTACGTCAAAAAGTAGCATCGGCATGGCTTAAACGTTTTTATCTTGAGCGTAAACTGGCGTTATATGATGACCTTCTTTCAGAAAATGGATTGCTATCCCAGATTACACAAACACAGGTTGCGTCTGGTCGAACCATGGTTGCTAATACAATTTCCCCTAGGCTGGACAAAACTATTTTGCTTGATCAAAAAGATGATTTGCTTCGAGATATAAATAAGGCAAAACTAGAATTACACCGATTAATCAGTGAGGATTCTAGTGGTACAACTGAAATAGAAAGTTTGCCTACCCAAGAACCTATAATTAATTTTGATACATCACGTTTATATCATCATCTGCATCAACACCCTGAACTAAAAGCATTCCAAGCAGAAAAGCAAACTGTTGAAGCAAAGCTTAAGCAAGCCCAAGCCCTTCAAAAACCAGATTGGGGTATTGAGCTTGCCTATCAGCATCGTGCTCCTGAATTTGGAGATATGATTGGTGTACAACTGACAACAGAACTACCAATATTTTCAAAAAAACGTAGTGGTCCGCTCATTCAGGCAGCATTAGCTGAACAAAATCGGATTACAGCAGATCAGGAGATAAAATACCGCGACCATCTCACCATGTTAGATGAGGGGCTATCGGATTTAAAAGCTCTTGAAAGACAAATCCAACGTACCGTTCAAAGTACACTTCCTTTGGCTAAAGAAAAAGTAACTTTACAGTTAGCAAGTTATCAGGCTGGTAAAGCCAATTTGTCAGATGTCATTGAGACACGACAAGCATTACTAAATCAGCGATTACGTCTCATCGATTTACAACAACAGCAAGCAATGATCAAAGCCCAGCTCTATTTTTCTTTTGTAGAACCGACCTTAAACCATGCTGAGGAGTCACGATAATGTTAAAAAATAAATTAGCATTCGTAATTGCTGGCTTGATTGTGGGCAGCTTGGGAATCGGTAGTGGTGCTGGATATTGGTATGCTCATCAAAATGATAAAAAGCAAACTGTAAGTGATCAGGCAACTGCTAAAGTGTTGTACTGGTACGATCCAATGAAACCAGAACAGCATTTTGATAAGCCGGGGAAATCCCCTTTTATGGATATGCCGTTAGTCCCTAAATATGCGGATGAAAGTACTTCTGGAATGACTGAAAGTGCAGGAGTAAAGATTGATCCATCTCTTCAACAAAATCTAGCCATTCGTTATGCCACAGTCGAACAAGTTGTAATGGGTAATACTTTGTTAACCAATGGCATATTACAAGCGAATGAACGACAGATAGCGATTCTGCAAACACGGGCAAGTGGTTTTGTTCAGCGTGTCTATGGTCATGCAGTCGGAGATATAGTGACTCAAGGGAGCCCGATTGCTGATATTTCAATACCAGAATGGACTGGGGAGCAGACCGAGTTTTTGGCAGTACTTAAAATAGGAGACCGTTCTCTTATTCAAGCAAGTCGACAACGCCTACGGCTTCTGGGAATCCCACCAAATGTGATCCATCAAGTCGAACAAACACATCAAGTACAATCTAATATGACTTTGAGTGCTCCTATAAGTGGATTCATTGACTCATTAGAAGTTCATAGTGGAATGACTTTAACTATGGGGCAAACACTTGCTTCAATTAAAGGAATTAATCCAATTTGGTTAGAAGCAGCAGTGCCTGAAACGCAAATTGCTGGAATAAAACGAGGTGCTAAAGTCGAAGCAACTTTTGCTGCATATCCTCAAAAAGTGTCTGGTAAAGTCATTGATATTTTACCAACACTAGATACCACAAGCAGAACCATAAAAGTTCGTATTGAGTTACCCAATAGAGAGGGACAACTCAAGCCAGGAATGTTTGCTTCTGTCAAATTCTCCAACAATCCTCAAAGCAGTTTAGTTGTGCCAGAGCAAGCTGTTATACGTACCGGTACTCGTAATATCGTCATTGTGGCACATGAACAAGGGCGTTTTGAACCTGTTGTTGTACAGTTAGGGCAGAGTGATGGAAATAAAATAGCAATTCTACAGGGTTTGAACGCTGGTCAGAAAGTAGTGGTTTCGGGACAATTCATAATTGATTCTGAGGCCAATTTACAGGGTGTACTGGATAAGTTAAACACTGGACAATCGATTACTTCATCTCAAGTAACTAAGGCATCAATATACCAAGGCATTGGTAAAGTGGAAAAAGTTACAGCTCAAGACATTACCATTTCACATCAGGCAATTGCTGAGTTGGGTTGGGGGGCTATGACCATGGGCTTTAAACAACCAGTACAACCATTTACCCAAATTCAGCAAGGAGATCAGGTCAGTTTCCGCTTTACACATGTTGGGGATGCTTATGTGATTTCTGACATTTCCAAGATGTCTATGACATCTATGAAGAACTAAACGGGAGAACCATCATGATCACCCGTATTATTCGTTTTTCAATTGCAAATCGAGTATTTGTCTTATTAGCTGCTGTAGTTCTTGCCGTTTGGGGAACTTGGGCTGTCAAAAATACTCCGGTTGATGCTTTGCCAGATCTGTCTGATGTACAAGTTATTGTGCGAACTAATTTTCCCGGTCAAGCACCACAAATTGTTGAAAATCAGGTGACGTATCCTTTAACAACGACCATGTTATCAGTGCCCGGTGTTAAAGCTGTTCGGGGCTATTCTTTTTTTGGTGATTCGTTTGTTTATATCATTTTTGATGAACATACTGATCTTTACTGGGCACGTTCTCGCGTGTTGGAATATCTGAATCAAATACAAGGGCGAATGCCTACAAATGCAAAATCTTCATTAGGACCAGATGCTACAGGTGTTGGTTGGATTTACGAATATGCTTTGGTTGATCCAACAGGGCAACATGATCTCTCACAACTGCGAAGCATACAAGACTGGTTTTTGAAGTATGAACTAAAGACAGTACCGAATGTGGCTGAGGTTGCCACAATTGGGGGAATGGTTAAGCAGTATCAAATTGTTTTAGACCCTACCAAGATGGCAGCATTCGGTATAACTCAACGAAGTATCATTGAGGCAATTCAAAAGGCAAATCAGGAAACTGGCGGTTCAGTCCTAGAAATGGCTGAAACTGAATATATGGTAAGAGCTTCTGGTTATTTAAAAACATTAGAAGATTTTCGGCAGATCCCATTACGTACGAACGGTTTAGGCATCCCAATCACTCTTGGAGAGGTTGCAACGATTCAACTCGGACCTGAAATGCGTCGTGGAATTACTGAACTTAATGGACAAGGAGAAACCATTGGAGGTGTTGTGATTTTACGTGCTGGTAAAAATGCACGTGAAACCATTACTGCTGTAAAAGAAAAACTTGCCGAATTACAACAGAGTCTACCGAAAGGCGTGCAAGTTGTTCCAGTATATGATCGCAGTCAATTGATTGATCGGGCTGTAGAAAATTTAAGCCATAAATTGATTGAAGAATTTATTGTGGTGGCTTTGGTTTGTGGATTATTCCTCTGGCATTTACGTTCAGCAATGGTTGCGATTGTTTCTTTGCCCTTGGGAATCTTGTCAGCTTTTTTATTGATGTATTATCAGGGACTAAATGCCAATATCATGTCATTGGGTGGTATTGCCATTGCAATTGGCGCTATGGTCGATGCCGCTGTGGTTATGGTCGAAAACGCACATAAGCATATCGAAGCTTGGCAACATGAACATCCTGATCAAGTTTTAAAAACACAAGAGCGTTGGGACATCATTACGCATTCTGCTAGTGAGGTTGGACCTGCTTTATTTTTCTGTTTACTCATCATTACTTTATCCTTTATTCCTATTTTTACTTTACAAGCACAAGAAGGACGACTGTTTTCTCCATTGGCATTTACTAAAACTTATGCCATGGCCGCTGCCGCAGGGTTATCAATTACACTGATTCCAATTTTGATGGGGTACTGGATTCGAGGGAAGTTACCCTCTGAACAATGCAATCCATTAAACCGTTTTCTAATCAAAATATACCGTCCGATGTTGGATAAGGTCTTAGCTTATCCAAAGACAACTTTATTTGGTGCATCATTCATTTTTCTTCTCAGTCTTTTCCCTTTAACTCGCTTAGGTGGAGAGTTCCTGCCCAATATGGATGAAGGTGATTTACTGTATATGCCTTCGGCTTTACCGGGATTGTCCGCAGCAAAAGCTTCTGAGTTACTTCAACAGACTGATCGAATGATTAAAACTGTTCCAGAGGTTGCCACGGCATTTGGTAAAGCTGGGCGAGCAGAGTCAGCTACAGATCCAGCACCTTTAGAAATGTTTGAAACCACGATTCAGTTTAAACCGCGATCTGAATGGCGTTCAGGTATGACACCCGACAAGTTAGTAAAAGAACTGGATAAAGCGGTTCAAGTACCGGGTTTAACAAATATCTGGGTGCCACCTATTCGTAACCGAATTGATATGTTGGCAACTGGGGTTAAAAGCCCAATCGGGATTAAGATTTCAGCAAATGATTTGCAAGATATTGATCGGGTCGCACAACAAATTGAACAGGTTGCCAAAAAGATACCCGGTGTTAGCTCAGCTTTAGCTGAACGACTCACAGGTGGGCGATATGTTGATATCGATATTAATCGAAAGCAAGCTGCACGTTATGGTCTTAATATCAATGATGTACAGCAAATTGTGTCATCAGCAATTGGTGGGGAGAATATTGGGGAAACTGTTGAGGGATTAGCTAGGTATCCTATTAATGTACGTTATCCACGAGAAATCCGAGATTCACTTGAAGCCTTAAGGAATCTACCAATTCTGACTGAATCAGGTCAGCAAATTGTTTTGAGTAGCATTGCCAATATTCAAATCACTGATGGCCCCCCAATGCTAAAAAGTGAGAATGCTCGCCCAAGTGGTTGGGTCTATGTTGATGTACAAGAGCGTGATTTAGCTTCTGTAGTTCAGGATTTGAAACGATCTATTGATGAACAAGTGAAACGCTCTGCGGGTATGAGTATTAGTTATTCAGGTCAATTTGAGTTTATGGAAAGAGCAAATGCTCGTCTAAAGGTGGTGATACCAATCACTTTGATGATCATTTTTCTATTGCTCTATTTGATTTTTAGACAAGTACAAGATGCCGCTCTGATTATGCTGACTCTACCATTCGCTTTAATCGGTGGTATTTGGGCAATGTATTTCAGTGGCTATAACTTTTCAATTGCCATAGCAGTAGGCTTTATTGCACTTGCGGGTGTTGCCGCAGAGTTTGGTGTGGTCATGTTGTTTTATTTAAAGCAAGCCATACAACAAACGCAGTCTTCTGAAAAATCCTTAACTGAACAACAGCTCAATGACGCACTTCGTACAGGGGCTGTTCTACGTGTTCGCCCAAAAGCGATGACTGTAGCTGTAATTTTAGTCGGGCTACTTCCTATTCTTTTGGGGACTGGAACAGGTTCTGAATTGATGAGCCGTATTGCTTTACCGATGGTTGGAGGCATGATTTCAGCTCCGCTTTTATCAATGTTTGTTATCCCCGCTGCCTACCAACTTCTAATCAAAAGGAAACTATCAAAATCTTGATAGTTTTATTATTTCGTTCAAAGAGGTTTTATTATGTTTAAATTTATGAAAATTGTAGCTCTTGTTGCAACTATTGCTACGTTAAGCGCTTGTAGTAAAAATGAGGCATCAGAGCAAAAGAAAGCGGAAGCACCTATGGAGCAGATGAGTAAAGAATCATCTACAGCAATGACAGCTCAAGCTGTTGGCGTTATTACGGCTATTAATACGAAAGAAAATATTTTGACACTCAATCATGAGGCAATTGCAGCGATTAAATGGCCAGCAATGACAATGGGTTTTAAGGTTGCAGATCCTAAGTTGTTAAATGGGCTTGCAGTAGGGCAAAAAGTTGATTTTGAATTAAAAGCAGATGGTGAAATTTACACAATCGTAAGTGTTAAACCAGAAAACAAGTAATGTCAAAAGTATAACTAATATCAAGAGTACAGAGCCTGTAAAAAAATCTGTTTAATTCCCTTTAAAACGAATGCTTCAGCCATCTAAGGCTGAAGCATTCGTTTTATGATGTCTAGTTAAAGTGTGTACAACAGAATTCAGTCCAATCAGCCATTAAACCTTTACGTTTTTCAAGGTACCCTCCACGTAAGTAAGAAGCTTCAACTTCATCGGGTAGTTTATGGGCAAGTACATGCTCACAAACTTCCCGTGAATAATCCGTTTTATCGGCTGACCAATCACGGAATGTAGAACGGAAACCGTGTGTTGTAACCACACGATTTTGTTTTGGATCAATATAGCCTAAGCCATCTTCTTTAAGCTTCTGCTCATGCATCCGTTTGATCAATGTGGTTAATGACATATCAGAAAGCATTTCTCCAGAACGTGGGGCAGGGAAAATGAAATCTTGTGCTTGAGTATGATTTTTGATTGATTCAAGCAACGTGATGGCTTCTTCAGACAAAGGTACGCGATGTTCCTTTTCTGCTTTCATCCGTTCTTTAGGAATAATCCAAACCTTATTCTTAAAATCAATTTCCTGCCATTTAGCCCCAAAAATCTCACCAGATCGACATGCAGTTAAAATCGCAAATTCCAGAGCTTTAGGGGAAATCCCTTTTTTCTGTCTTAAATGCTGGATAAACTCAGCAACCTGTTCATAAGGCAGGGATGGATGTGGGCGTGATTCCTGCTTTAAGTTACCTAATATAGGTTCAAGATTGCCTTTCCATTCAGCAGGGTTGTCACCCTCAAAATATCCCATAGCCTTGGCATAATCAAAAATGGTTTCTATACGACCACGAATACGTCTGGCTGTTTCATTTTTTTCAATCCAGATTGGTTTGAGAGCTTCAGCAATATCTACTTTGGTAATGGTGCCAATGGTGAGATCACCCAGCGTTGGATAGATATAGGTTTCCAGTGTTGTTGACCATTGTCCGATATGCTTTTGATTTTTGAGTTCACGGGTTTTATTGGCAATAACAACTTTTGCACATTCCATGAATGTTTTATTCCGTAGTTGCTGGACATGCAGCTTTTCAAGCTGTTCCTGTTTATGCACAATAGGATCAATCCCATTTCGTATTTGTAATTTTAATTCAGCGGCTTTGGCACGGGCTTCTGCCAAGGAAACTTCAGGGTAGGGGCCAATACCAATATCACGGCGATGAGGTTTTAATTTTCCATCTTTATCCAGACGTTTTCCCACAACGGCACGTAAAATCCAGACACGGGAATCTCTTTCAACATTTAAACAAAGACCATCAACGCCGCCTACGTGGTATCGACCAGTCTCTTTAATTCTTGCTACACTGAGTGCGGAAAGCTCTTTGGATTTCTTTGGCATGCCTTTGATTTACCCCTCAACCTACCCCTCATAAAATACTGGAAATGGTAGGATTGGGCAAGATGGCTTAGGACGATTAAAATATTAAACAATTGAAAAATATATATTTATAATATTGTGTTGGACTGCTTAGGACTATTGTTAGACGGACACCGCTTCCGCCAAATATCTAAATAAGCCCTTGTTTTTACAAGGGCTTATTTTTTATCTGTGATTTTGACCCACATTGTAACCCACATTAAAATTCTGATTAAATCAATGGTAACTGGATGAAATTGGTAGCCTTTGGACAGTTGCTAAAAGTTGCAAGTTGTTTATCGTACTTCAAAATAAAAAACTATATTCAGTTCTCTAGCATCACTTTGGCTGTTTATTATTTCATTGATTCCAAGCTCCATTCAGCCTTTTATAAATCGCATGTGTTCTCTTCCTGTTAGTTAGGAGGGCAAGCAGTATTGTGTTGGGACTGTGCTATAAAGCTCAAATTAAAAATTACTAGAATCAAAATCCCTCTATTGTCCGAATCATCATTTTTTATCAATTTGTCTGGTCATGCTGTTCAGTATTCTCATCCCTGCTTTAGCTTAGTTTGTCATGTTCTTACTGAACCACATTGTTGCAGGTGTAGTTTTTTACGCCCATTTTTTAGTAGGGCAGTAAATTTAAAATCTCATTGATTTACTATTGGTATTTTAAAAATGGATTAATAGAAAATATTTAGCTAAATAATGAAAAAATATTTTTGCTTTAGTAGTGAAAAATATTGAGAATAGCAACTAAAAATTTTTGGCATAGTAATTAAAATTATATTGGAATAGTAGTATTTGGTTTTTGAAATTTATTTTTGGTATGTTAAAAGTAACAATGACTTATGGAAAAGTTAACGATAAAACTCAATGGATATGAAGTCAATATCCAATTTCTTTTCCTACAGTTTTCCCTATTAGTATTTAGCAGGTATAGCCATGAAACAGAATCAAGTCTATAACGAGTATCAAAACGATATTTTCAGCTATCTAACGACTGTTATGTATGATGATTCCATTGCTGAGTTGCGACGGACTGGCAAAGAAATACATGCTGGGGTCTTCTATGAAACCATCCGTATGCTTGAGGGTATTGAGTTTGGTTTAGCTAAAATAAAAAACAATCTCATCTCAACGCAGGTTGCTTATCTGGATGCTGATGTTGATACTAAAAGGGAGATGATTCATTTTTTAAATTATTTGCGACTGAATAAAAAATTAAATGAATTGGCTACTAGGGTGGATTCTTGGTTTAGTGTTCAGGTAAACCTGTTTATTGGCTTGGTAGAGAGGGAGTTTTCAGAGTTCTATGATGACGGTCATGATTGGAGTCCACACAACCTTCCTGTAGATCGTGTTTTTGAATGTATTGCAAAGTACCGTGAAACGTATAATTTAAGACAAAAAGAAATTTTTGAGGAAAGGACGAGTTGCAACAAGAGGCATATTGAGTTTGCCACAGTGTTTAATAAAATCGTCTGGAGGGAAAAGAAGGTTTACGTTTTAAACTTGGTGGTTAAAATTAACCTTGTTACACGTCAATATCTGCCGATTACCCAATGGAGGCAGGATGACGTTGAACACGTCATGCAGGCTTTAAAGTCTAGCTATCAAGTTTTCGGTCAGCAATTTAATGTATTAGTCGACTATGTGAATACTTATTTAGGGACGAATGAGAGCTTCAATTTTCATCTGGTATTGGTTTTGAAAAATGATCGTGAGCATAACGATGATCAAATTGCCATAGAGTTTTGGAATCTTCTTAATCAAAATTTGAACCAACAGGGTTACAACTTTATTGTTACCGTTGATAGCCTGAATGAGGTGATAAAACGCCAATTTAACTCTAGGGAGGTTACAGGGTTATTGGGTTACAGACCTAAAAAGCAACTGGAAGATTTTAATTACTGGTTTTTGTATTTATTTGCCCACACTCAACGATTTGTACGTGCCATGCGACACAGTGTACAGCACACGCCATTTGATATTCATGATGTGGGATATAAAATTTCCAGATTGTTTCATGAGGTTCGGCATCCTGAACGTAAACCTAGAACCAAAAAAGTAGTCGAGTTGGTGAAACTTTCTGCATTGTATCGAGAGTTTAATGGGGAAGGTATTTGGGAAACAGCCACTCGGAAGCTTAAAGATAAAAATACATATACTGAGCTTTGCCGTATTTCTGATGAACAAAAGTATTTTTTTGCATTTAAAAAAGATACTAGTGAGCGGATGGCTCAACTGGAGTTGTTCATAGCACATCTTGAACACGCTGATATTTCCCCAATCAGTGAAGATGTCCCACTTGAATACATTGTCCATGCACCCAAACAATATCTCTTGTTGATTGAGAAAATGGCAATTATCTTGCTGCTTGATCATTCTCTTAGTCACACATATACAGAATATCTGAGCGAAACCCTACAAGGCACGTTGAGTTCAGGGCTAGCTTTCTTTTGTCATGAACACAGTAAGTCTCGTGATGTGATTAAAGTACCAGATAATAGCGATAATTTTTCATTGGATTTTTATAGGGAGTTACACCAATACCTTTATAACTTAAAGTGTAAACTGCATGAAAGTTTAAAGGTTAAAGTGGATCAAGATGAAATAGCTGCAAAAAAAGCTCAACAGATGGCTAAGGTTCGTAAAAACTTTGACTCCATAACCAAGTATGTCCGCTATTATTTTAGGCATAATATGGATGTCTATCGTTTTAAGATGACTTGTCATGTTGATGCTGGACATGTACCAGAAGCCTTATTGTGTTTGGCATTGAGTGAAATTTGGACGGAATTTTTAAAAGATATTAAAAGAAAGCCGAAAGTGATTGGCAAACAACTTGTAGCCCATGTCGGAACGTATATCTCACTTACTCCACCGCTCATTGATGTGACACTGATTTTTGATGCGACGAATCAAGGGGGATTTGAAAATGACCTTGTTGAAAATATTAATCAGCATTGGATGACCTACCTGAATGATGAATCAAAAAAACAATTAAGCCGTAAGCTTGAACAAAGGCAAGAAGATGGTAAATTGCTGAAAGATTCGACTGCAATTGATTATATTGATTTTCTCAATAAAATAAGTTTGCAATCAAAGCAGTTACCATTGATTGGTGAAAAAAGATGTGGACAAAATCAGGCATTGTCCTGTAATTATAAAGATAAAAAACAACGGTCTACGTTTATTAAAATTCTTGCAGGCTATTATGCGTATTATGGGCTTTTAGGGAGAACGCCCATTGATGATGGATGTACAACTAAGTTGAATTTATTGCTAAAAGGAAGAATGCCTAGCTCTAAACAGGACAGTGCTATTCCAGTAAAAATTGCAAAATCAGATTTTGTTTCGGAACAGCCAGCATTAGACAACAATGAAACGATAGGCAACGTTGTGAACCAAGAAGTTGAATGGTCAACTGACCATGAGGTATTGATAGCGGAATCTATATCAGGTTTAGATGATCAGGATATATCGGAGCAGAATCAGGCTGAAACTAAATCCGAAGATCAACCTGAGACTATTTTGCATACCCAAAATATTGAACAATCTTTCCCTATTGATTCATCAGATCAAGTTATTACTCTTGAACCAATTGAAAACCATTTGGATCAGGCTGGAAAAAAATGATGACGGGGAGGAAAGTTGAAGTACATAAAAAGAAAGTATTTATACCCCCACCTAAAGCTAAGCCACAGGACTCGTAAAATGACTTAACTTTAGCTTCCATTTTTACCTATAAAATCATGCCAATCGGTATGATTTTACCTGTTTGCTATAGAAGTAAAGAAAATTGATTTTAAGTCTTTTGATGGTCATATCTATGCAAGATTTTTGCTAGGATTATTATTTAATTATAATATTTATTAATAACTTAAATCTATATATCATCATATCCAAGATGATGATGGATGATCATTGGAAGAGTAATCAATCAATTGATCTAAATTATAAAAATACAGAACTAACACTCCTATGGAATTTACCATAGGAGTATCCAAATGAACCAAGCACAAACCCTACTTGATATTGAAAAATTTATGTCATCGGTTTGTAGACGAGATTATCACTGGGAAGACTTTGCACCCGATTATGATCAGTGGCTAGACGATGCAAGGGCTATCTATGATGAAGAGCTTGAATACAGTCCCTTGATTCAAGCCTATTTTGATTAAATGCCTGAACGGATTGATTGGGAAGATCAAGATATATTTGAGGATGATCAAGCATTTCGATCCTTTCAACGTCATCTCAAATACCAGCAGCAAGATTTTATAGAAGATTTGGCAAATCAAAGTGATGACTATCACAACCGTTTGGATGATTATTTTGCCAGCCTTGTTGACCGTCATCGTAAATTATTATTGGTCAGGGTCGATTTATCCTATCGCTTTGAGCGTAGTCCCTGTATCCAACAGTTTGGCAACAACATCAGGAAGTTACTTAGTCGTATCCAAAACAAGGATACGATATTTAAAGATCAAGTTGGCTATGCCTATCGACTAGAACAGGGTGGCAAGAGCAAAGGCTATCATTGTCATTTACTGGTGATCTACAACGGTTCTGAGCGTTGCCGTGATGCTTATCTGGGACAATCTATCGGTGAGCTATGGCAGGACAAGATCACTCAGGGTAACGGTCTATTCTATAACTGCAATCAAAAAGAGCATAAACGCTATTACGAGGATGAAGGGACATGGGGTTTAGGTTTGGTGGAACGGCGTAATAAAACAGCAGTTACCAATGCCTATCACACCATTCATTACTTGACTCGCCATAAGCCTGACCAGTATTTAAGGGTAAAACTCAGTCGTAGAATGAATGTATTTCAAACTGGACAGACTAGATGGAAAGAATAAGACTTAATATTTTGATCATTGATTGATCACACCTTTGGGCAATTCATTACAGAGTCGAGTCTCTTATGGTTCTAACCCATAGGAGACATGCATGAACCGTCATGAAGTACTGATCCAGATTGAAGACCTAATGCTGGATGTTTGTTTAGACCGATACTATTGGCAAAGTGTGATGGCTGCACTTGAAGATTATCGGGAAGCTGCTACAGCGATTTATGATCCAGAACTTGAATATTCACCGATGTTACAGGGCTATTTTGACTTAATGTCGATTAGCTCCACATCAAGCTCAGGCAGGGCAATAAATCCACGTAGATCACCACTACAATCCAGAACTGCTTTTCAAAATTTCTGTAATGGTCTGATGGATGAGCATGATCATTTTATTCTGAAGCATAAGCGGCAACGCAAACGTAACTTTACTGCAATCAAGAATCACATTGAGGACTTATTGGATGATGGTCATGAGTTGCTATTGATGCTTGAAGGTGTCAGTTATCCATACACTACCGCTCAGGATATTTACCAGTTTCATGAAAACCTGAAAAAGTTTCACCGTCGTGTTCTTAACCGTGATACTTGCTTCAAAGAGCTATTGGATTATTCATGGGTCATTGAACAAGATCGGGATGAGGGCTATCTCTGTCAGTTCCTGTTTATTTACGATGGTTCCTATCGCAACCATACTGAAAAATATGTTGAAGAGATAATTCAAATTCTAGACGATATTGAGGAAGAAAATGATTCACTGAACCGCGAATCCAAACATCAGCACAGAGATTCCTATGAGCAAGATACTTTGAAGAGCGACATGATTCACTGTAATGATGTACAAATAGAAGAAAATAACCTTAACATTATTAGCATTCTGGCAAATTTCGATATTGAAGATCAATATTTACGTGCAAGGATTAAAGGGATGCGTTGCTTTGGATAAATGTTGATCCCAAAAAATTGAATCTACACACTATAAACATGAATGTTTATTTCATATATTCATTTTTTGGCTTGAGTCATGTGGGGATGTTGGGTCAATTCATCTCATGGGGTGCAGTAAAAAAATACGGTATGCCGATTTTCCCAAGCCGATTCATTTAACCCAGAATCGGATTGGCTGGGTATCGCAGGAAATCTATGATTGGCTTGAATCAAAAATCGCCCAACGATCAGAGGCACACTGATCCACCCTGATACGGCTACATGGTTGAATCGCAACGAACTGGCATGATCCCAAAAAATCACAGATATATATCATTAACATGAAGATTGAATGTTTCTTTTATCCCTTACATTCAAAAACACAGGCTTACCGATTGGTAAGCCTTTTTTCATTTAATGAGGATTATCCTATGAATATTACATGCCCATATTGTTATTCTGAAAATGTTAGCCGCTCAACATCAGCATCTAGAAGTTCTAATACTTATGGTTCTATGGCTGGTGCAGGAGTTGGTACGATGATTTCTAAAAGCTTGCCTATACCGATGTCACCATTATTGGGTGGATTAATGGGGGTAGTTGTAGGAGGGCTAATTGATAGTTTGACACAGCCCTCACAGCCACAGCAGCCTACTGCTTATTTCCATTGCAACAATTGTCAGTGCAATTTCAACTAAGGATGGGAGGAAATCATCATGGCACATCAACTTGAACAAATGGCGTATGTCGGTGAAACTCCGTGGCATGGTCTGGGTAATCAACTCAGTCCACATCAACCGATTGAAGTCTGGGCACAGCAGGCAGGCATGGACTGGCGGATTGAATCATCCAATGTCAGTTACATGGCAAAGAATGATCGGGGACAAAGCATCATCCTGCCTTATGAGGAACAACGTGTCTTATACCGTTCTGATACCCATGCACCTTTATCAGTAGTCAGCCAACGCTTTCAGGAAGTTCAACCCAAAGAAATTCTTGAGTTTTATCGTGATCTGACTGAACAATCAGGCTTTGAACTGGAAACCGCAGGGGTACTCAAAGGTGGTAAAAAGTTCTGGGCTTTGGCACGTACAGGACAGACTACAGCGCTCAAGGGAAAGGATGTCAGCAATGGCTATATTCTTCTTGCGACAGCTTGTGATGGCACACTTGCCACAACGGCACAATTTACTTCAATCCGTGTGGTGTGTAATAACACTTTGGCAATCGCCTTACGCAATGGCAGTAGCAGTGCAGGCGTGGTGAAAGTTCCGCACAGTACCCGATTTGATGCGGAAAAGGTCAAACAGCAATTGGGTATTTCAGTTCGTGCATGGGATGAGCATATGTATGAAATGAAACAACTGAGTCAGCGTAAAGTCACCCAACAGGAAGCGGCAGCCTATTTTGATGCGGTATTTAACAATACCAGTCTCAGCATTGCTGAACAGGATGACAACATTATCCAGTTCTACCGCAATGTGGCAAATGAAGCCCAAAACGCTGCAACCAATAAAACTGAACCGAATGGACGAGCCATGTCGAAAGTCATGGATATGTTTAATGGTCAGGGACGGGGTGCAGAACTCAGTTCAGCCCAAGGGACAGCCTATGGCTTGCTGTGTAGCATCACCGAGTTTGTCGATCACGAACGTCGAGCCATGAGTACCGATCACCGACTGGATTCAGCATGGTTTGGTACGGGTGCAGCCATGAAACAGCGAGGATTGGAACAGGCACTCAGAATGGTGGTCTAACTTGAATTGGATTTGAGCTAATCAAACTAGCCTAAGCAAAATAAAATACCCATTGCTTAAATCCTCTATTTCCCTCTACCCAAAACTCCCTTTTGCCACATCGCCCTGATGTGGCTTTTTTTATGCCGCAATTTTAATTTTTACAGACATGGAGTATCTCATGAACCATATCGTTGAACCACAAAGCAGTAAATCCATACCACATTTACCGTTAGCTAAACCTAATCCCAGTCGTGCCAAACGGCTTGCTAAAACCAAAGGCATGAGCCGTGAACAATGGTTACAGGTACGCAAACAAGGCATTGGCAGTAGTGATGCAGCCGCAGCTTGTGGGCTTAATCCCCACATGTCGATGCTGGAACTATGGATGATTAAAACAGGTCGGATGCAGAACCAGCCTGATCAACCCACCCAAAACAGTTATTCACCCTTATACTGGGGCAATCAGCTTGAACCTCTGATTGCCAATTATTACCAGCACAAGACAGGTCATAAAGTGCGTAAGGTCAATGCAGTGTTACAGCATCCTGATCCTGACAAACACTTTATGCTGGCGAATCTGGACTATGCCGTTGTAGGCTGTGATGAAGTACAGATATTGGAGTGTAAATCAGTGGGGGAATGGGGAACCAAACTCTGGCGTGATGGTGTGCCTTTATACGTGATTATTCAGGTACAGCACCAACTGGCAGTGACAGGCAAACAGGCAGCGCATATTTGTGCCTTGATCTGTGGACATGAAGCCAAAATCTTTAAGGTTGAACGCAATGAAATTGTGATAGACCAAATCATGACTTCTGAACGGATATTCTGGAGCTGTGTGGAAAATGACATACCACCGAGTGTTGATGCCAGTGAATCAGCCGCCAAAGCCCTGCAATTACTTTACCCTCAACATATCCCTTTACAGTCCGTTGATTTCTCCACATTGGAGGGTGTTGATCAACTGTTTACAGATCTGTTGCATGAGGAAAAACAACTGGCACAGCATCAGACTAAATATGACTATCTCAAGCATCGGATTCAGGCACTCATGAAAGATGCAGAGAAAGCCATCTTTTCCAATGGTACTGTGACATGGAAAAAATCAAAGGACAGTGTGGTACTGGATCAAAAGGCATTATTACAGGCACAGCCTGAATTACTGCAACAGTATCCACAATCCCGACAAGGGAGCAGACGCTTTAATATTTATTCTGCAACAACCTAAATCATCTGACTAAACAAGTTTTAGACCTATTTCCATCACACACCACATCAAACGGTTTTATTTCCCTAAATTTAAAATTTGTGCAAAGCCACCCCTCTTGTCCTTTCCCTAATACTAAGGAAAGGACGGTGGAGCAGCTTTGCATTTTTTTATGTTCGCACAATGTTTTCTCCCATGACCTGTGATTGGAAGTCGTTTTTTTCAGGAGGGTTAGCAATATGGTGTAGGAGACAGTGCCTTCAATGGATTTGGGGAATCCGTAAACAAATGCAATAAAGGATAATCACCATGATTAAAGGTTTAGCAATTACCCCACCTGTATTGGGGCGTATTAGTATTGGCAGGGTTGTTGAAAAGAATGGCAAGCGACTGCCTGAAAAGGATGACCAGTTTACCATTACCAGTCAGATTCAAAATAAAGATGGTTGGGTTAAACATCCACTGGATGAGCAGCTTCGGGAAAAGGCACAAAATGGAAAACTCCGTACCATTCCTGTACGGATGATCTTTAATGAGCCTGAACTCAATCTTCGGGCAGAATATAGTTTATTCGACCGCCAGACTGGACGCTTAATCTGTTCAGGCAATGGGGAAACCTGTCAGCGACTCGGACAGAATGGCATTGAGCAACATCCTTGTCCGTCGCCTGATTTATGCCCACTGGCACAGGGTGGGCTGTGCAAACCGTATGGCAGACTATACGTGAATTTAGATGAATCGGATGAGTTTGGCACATTTATTTTTAGAACCACAGGCTTTAACAGTATTCGGACACTGGCAGCACGGCTGAGTTATTACCATGCGGCATCAGGTAATTTACTTTCATGCTTGCCTTTGCAACTGACTTTACGAGGCAAAAGCACTACCCAAAGTTACCGTACCCCGATCTACTACGTGGACCTGACTTTACGTGATGGGATCAACCTGCAAGAGGCAATTACATCAGCCAAGCAGATTGATGAAGTGAGTAAGGCAGCTGGGTTTTATCAGGAAGCTTTAGATCATGTGGCACGGCAGGGCTATGGCAATGCCAGCTTTGAGGTGGGTGGTGATGAGGGGTTGGATATTGTGGAAGAGTTTTATAATGACCAGCAAAATTCTGTTGAGGTAAAGCCTGACGCAGCGTCCGTTCATCATGGAATGGATGATGTCACAGGCATAAAACAGGGGCTTCAGCAAAGTGTAAGGGCTGTAAATTAGGTCAAGGCTATTGGTAGAAAAATACAGAACTCGGGTTTGTATTGAGAGAAACACTTCTCGATCACAAACTGGGAGTAATAACATCATGTCAACTATTGAATATCAATATCAGGTTCTTAATATCACTGCTGTGATTGGAATTACGGCTTTAAGTCGTTCAACCATCTACGCTCTCATTAATCCCAAATCTGATTACTACGACCCAAGTTTTCCGAAACCTCTCCATTTGACAAAAAATCGGATTGGTTGGTTGTCACAGGAAATCAACGATTGGCTGGAGTTAAAAATCGCTCAGCGAGAAGAGTAAGGGGAAAATGATCCCCTTATTTTTTTGTCTTAAATAGATTGGGTTGAGGAAGTTAATAGAGTATTTAAGCTGACAAATAACTCAGATAAATCAAATCTGATTGCTCTGGCTTGGATGTGGCATTACAGCTATAAAAAATTTCCCCATCAAACTTTTCCCCTAAGTGTTCAATAATGATCTCAGTTAAATCCTGAATCTTATCAAGTGAAAATGAAGATTGGTGCAGATTGAAATTGAGTATCACCGTACCGTCTTTCCCAATCGGGCTAAATAACGGTTTCACATTTTCATTCATTAACTGTTGTTCTTGTAACGAATGAATATTGATATAGCGTTGTCTTTTTTCAAAAGCATCCGACTGGTAAAGATCTGCTGGTTCGAGAAATAATTCTGTTGAGAAATAGGTTTTAATCAATGCATTAAAAACCTTTTCCAATGCCTGCTGATGGTTTTCATTGGATGCTTGCTGATAAATAATGGTATTAGATAAATGCTCAGGTAAAGGTGTTAGATTATTTTTGGCTGTAATCACGATGCTATGTTCAAAGCCAATCGGAATTGCGGTTAATTCTGCCAAATCATCTACAATGATAATGACAATCTTATCAGTCTGAGAGTAGGCTAAAGCAGATAGTGGCTTTTGCACCATGTTTAAAGGGCGCAGATGCTCTACTGTTGGATTAAAGAAATCAAGATTAATCTTGGTATGGGTATAAATGGTAATGTTTTCATTTAAGTCTACTTCATTGTTTTGCATGGTGTTGATCCAATTTTAATTAGGGCTAACAAAGATTATTTTTGCTGTTTGAGTGCCTGAGCTAACTCAGGCAACTCATTGGTTTCTAAAATGACAGCAAGTTGTTCCAATACAGGTTGAGCTTCTTTTTCATCAAGGTTTAAAACATCCCGATAAATTTCATTTACTGAATCACCAATATGGTTAATCAGTTGCCCGAGAATTGAAGGACGCATTGCACCCAAATGATCATCTGAATTGAAAATATCCAGAATACTTTTTTCTGGGTTCTGCATGGTTTTATTGGCAGTGATGAGTTTTGCTTTTTCAAATAGGGGATTGAGTTCAGTTAAGATATGTTGTGGTAAGACATCTCGAAGCTCTTTATTGACCAAATGTAAAATAACCGCTTGAGAAAGACTTAAACCTTTGATTGTGGTTTCTGTTTTCTTCCAACGCCAGTTATGAGGCATACAGTCACGACGACATTCCAGAGGAAATATCTTTTCCAGTAAATTTAGATCACGCTGAATAGTACGCTGTGCTGTTTCTATCCCTTGTTGATATAAGTGGTTCTCAATATCAGCAGTGGTGACATACCCTTGATTTAACAGAAATTGAATGATTTTCCATTGTCGGATGATAATTTTTGATGATGACTGACTCATAAGGGGCTCAAACAGCTTTTTGCCGAGTGTAATCATTTTCTTATGCAAAATTAAGAGAATAAAGTTATGAGTAGGTCATAGTTTGACGTACTTGATTTATTGATTTCTATTATACTTTATCGAACGTTTTGGCTTTTATTAAAAACGCCTGAGATGTTAAGAAAGGTCTTGCTTTGGGCTAGAATAGTTTACATGGTCAAGTACCACTTCGATTCCTATTCGGGGATCGATGTTTAGAGCGATACAGTACCAAATATATTCGACTACATCTAAAGACGTTTGCCTTGCTCTACTTTTACAATAAACGAGTTTGGTGGTGCCATACGATCAGCAAGACTTTGCATAGTAAGATTTTGTGACTTATGCTGGCTTTTAAGCCAGCCCTGTAAGGCAAGCATTTCATCAGTATTGATACTTCTTGTCATCACGTATATTTATGATATATTTGATTTTTGAACAAAATAGGAAAATATATTTTGATCAAATAAGTATCGTTAAATGGACACAACCTGTCCCTTGGAAATGAATAATTGCTGTAACGTCAGAAATAAAAAATACAGGTTGTTATGCAAAAGGATACACAAAATAAAAATGAGACTTTAGCCAATCGTTTGATTGATATTCTTACAAGGCTAAACTCAGGGGAAAAATTAACCATCAATATGCTTGCAGAAAGCTATGATGCCCACCCAAAAACCATTCGACGTGATTTAGTACGGTTGGAAAGCTGTAATTTGCCTATTCAAAGAGAGGGCAAATATTTTTATTTAGACTCGACCTACTTAGGTAAGTTAAAACTAAAAGATATTCAGTCTTTTGCTCGTATATCTGGGATTCGTCATTTATATCCAAATCTTGATGTTTCCTTTATTCGGGAGCTTCTGGATAGTCGTGTTTATGATGCCAAAGGTTATTTTGTAGAAGATGCTTCACAGTTTAAAACCTTATTTGAAGCATTTGGTGAAGCGATTCGTAAGCATCAACAAATAGGTTTTCTTTATAAAGGCGAACCTCGTGTCGTTGAGCCTTATAAATTAGTTCACCATCATGGCTGTTGGTATTTGGCAGCAGTGCGTAAAGGTGTATTGCGTGCCTATCGTTTAAGTCGGATTGAATTATCGCCACACCCTCATGAACTTTTAAGTTTTAAACCTGATTCAACAATTTTGACTCAACTAGAGGATGAAGAAAGTATCTGGTTTGGTCAAGAGAAGCAGGAAATTATCTTAACGGTTCATGCTGATGTCGCTTTGCATTTTCAGCAAAGACCACTTTTGCCTGAACAGCAAGTCATTAAAAAACTGGATGATGGTGGCTTATTACTGTCTAGTCGAATTACGCATCATACCCAGATTTTACCTTTAGTCCGATACTGGATTCCTCATCTAAAAATTGTGAATCCAGAGGGCTTGCAGGATGAGATAGAATGGGGATTAAAGAAATATCTGGATATTTAATAGAGTATAGCCATGTGATGGGAAAATCAGCTCAATGTAAGATGATGTTTATAAATTAACAAGATTTTAAAATGGGAAATAAACGATGAATGTATTAAATAAGCAAAATTTAAAAATTGATTTAAAAGATGATGTTGGGGCTTTTATTGGTGAATTATCTCAGACACAAGGATGGAGTAATACTCCAGTTTTAAGTTTGAATAAACATCAATGGAATGAAAAATTTGAGCTTAATAATGGTAATGCTCGTTTTTTCCGTATTACTGAGCTTTCTGCTGAAGAGGAAGCAACATTAAGACAAGACCTTGAAAATGTTATCGCCTGTTTGGATCATCCTGATTATTGTTGGGTATACTATATTTCGGGTACATCGGAAGGGATTGAACTTTATCTAGGGGTGGTAAATAAGGTTCAAAAATCGGGTGTACATGAATATAGCGAACTGCTAACCAGTCAGTTAGAGGGTAATCTGACGGGTGTGCAATTGGAAAAAGTTAGCAGCGAAGATTTATCTGTAAAAATCATTCAACCATTACAGGAATCGATACATTTTGGGTTGTTGCATGGCGTACCCTCTCGCAGTATCGACCAGCAATCACAGACTGGACAGAACATTACACAGGGGATAGATCGTCTTGCTCGTGGTTTGTCAGGTGAGGTCTGGCAGCTTCTATTAGTGGCTGAGCCTGCACAGGAATTTGAGATTAATCAGCAAATTGATGAGTTATTACAGCTTTCATCTGATTTACATCCACACATTAAACACTCACAACAGTTGGGTTTTAATCAGGGCGAAAGTAATTCAAGTACCTCTGGGCGCAGTACCAGTCATGGTTTAACTCAAAACTCTGGAACAAGCTATTCTAAGACCGAGGGAACAGGTGATAGTGAAACACTTACCCGTCAAAAAGGAAAAAATACGGGAGGAGGTTCATCTGATGGTAAAAGTGGTAGTTCTTGGAGTAGTGGTACTTCAAAAAGTTGGGGAGATAATACCTCTGAATCTAAAGCTACAGGAACAAGTAGTAATGAATCTACAACATTAGGAAAAAATACAGGAAAATCTATTTCTAAAACCGATTCAGATAATACTTCTACAACTCAAGGGACAAATACAGGTTCTTCTAAGTCAGATACCCTTGAATACGTGAATAAAAAGATTGAACGTGTACAAAGTCATATCAATGACAAATTGATTGAGCGTTTTGATTTAGGGCGTAGTAAAGGTATGTTCCGTACCGCAGTCTATTTAGCTGCACCAACACCAGTCGTTTATAATCGTTTATCTCGTGCGATGGTGTCCGTTTTTCAGGGCAATCAATCGCATTTTTCTCCACTTAAAGTAACAGATTTTTCTTTACAAAAAAAACAAGTTCATAATCTATTTTTAGTACAGCGTTTGCCACAGTCAAATATGAGTAATCAACTGGCATTGATTCACAGTATTCCACAGGCTAAACAGGTATTTTCCGCAGCAACATGGCTTAATGCTAATGAGCTTTCTTTATTGGCAGGTTTACCAAGTCGTGAAGTAGCAGGCATTAAATTACGCAAAAATGTTGATTTTGCAGTAAATCCAGTAAATCCAAAAGATGGTTTTGATTTGGGTGTTGTGGTGCAGCATGGACGTAAGCTCAAAGATAATGTGGTGCGTTTAGATAAAAAATTACTCAATCAGCATATTTTTATTTCAGGGGTTACAGGAGCAGGTAAAACCACCACTTGCCAACAGATTTTGATTAACTCAGGTTTACCTTTTTTGGTTATTGAGCCTGCTAAAACTGAATATCGTAGCTTATCGAAGCATCATCCTGAAATTGAATATTATACTTTGGGTAATGAAAAAGTTTCACCATTTCGTTTTAATCCATTTGAATTATTACCGAATGAGCCTTTATCAGGTCATATTGACATGCTTAAAGCAACATTTGCCGCAGTATTTCCAATGGAAGCCTCAATGCCGTATTTGATTGAAGAAGCAATTGTTCGTAGTTATGAGCAGAAAGGCTGGGATATTCATTATGATGAAAACTATATTTATCCTGACCCTTGGAATTGTGGGGGACAAAGTTTTCCAATTTTTTCCGAAGTATTATTGACCTTAAAAGAAGTGATTAAATCGAAAAACTTTGGTCGTGATTTACAAGAAAAATATGAAGGCTCATTGATCTCTCGTCTGGATAATTTAACTACAGGCGCAAAAGGTCGGATGCTGAATACTCGTAATTCGATTGACATCAATGAGATGCTTGATAAAAAAGTTGTGATTGAGTTAGAGGATTTACGAGATGAACAAGATAAATGTTTAATGATGGGGTTGCTGATTGGGCGTGTGGCTGAAGCAGTCAAACAACGTCATAAAAAAGACCATAGTTTTCAACATCTCACCTTATTGGAAGAAGCGCACCGTTTGTTATCTAAACCACACGGTGGGGAAGATAGTTCTAAACGTTTGGGTGTGGAGCTATTCGCTAACCTTTTAGCCGAAGTCCGCAAATATGGTGAAGGTTTGATTATTGCTGATCAAATTCCGAATAAATTGACACCAGAAGTCTTAAAAAATACCAACACCAAAATTATTCATCGACTATTCGCTGCTGATGACCGTCATGCGATTGGCGATACGATTGGTTTAGATGATGAACAAAAAGAGTTTTTAACCTTGCTGACTGCAGGTGAAGCGATTGTCTATAGTGCAGGTTGGCATGAAGCAGTCAGGGTACAAGTACACACGCCAAATGATACCAATGCACCTGAAATAGACGTTGATATCATTAAGCAACTTGGGCAACAACGCATGTTTGCACAAAGAGCAAGACTCTATCCCAATTTATCAGCGAGTGAAGACTGGAATGTGTTAGGGGTAGAAACTTTTAATCAATATATTGTGGATGCAACCAAATTTTTGAATTTAATAATTCGATGGGTAATTAGCCCAAGTCAGGAATGGGTTAATCGTCTTGTAAGCTCTTTGGATAATCTCAAAGGTAAGTATCCATCGATTACTCAAACTCAGGCGTTGAAAGATTTATTTAAAGATATTGCACCCGTGTCTAGAGATAAAAGTTATACGGATGGTAAAACTGCTTATCAGTTATACGATATTTTATTTGGATTAATTAATAATAACCAGTTACCAGCAGATACAAAGAGCGGTGATAACTTTCCGATTGAAAGTGAGAATAAACGTCCTCTTTGGAATGATATCTCACTTGTATTTAAACAAATTCAGTCTATTTAAATGGAGTAAAAGTAATGGGATTGTGGAATATTTTTGGTTCGGGAAAAGGTTTTTTTTCCAGTGTAAGTTCAGCTCTTGGTTCTTCATTTAATCAGTCAGAATTAGAAGAAGACCCGACTTATAAAAAATATACTGCTGAGATGAGTAACTTTAAACTTGAAGATAAAGATGCAAAAACTGCTTCAAGGGCTAAAAAAGAGGAGTTTCAGCTTCATCAGATGCAGGATGAGTTGGGCAATATAGATAGTATTGATGACGTAAAAAAATATTTTCAGGAGAAATAAAATGGGATTTTGGGGCAGTGTAGGTTCAGCAATTAGTAGTGCATGTTCTTCGATTGGTTCAGCAATTGGCAGTGCTTGTTCCAGTATTATGGGAGGAATTAGTAGTGTGATTAGTAATGCGGGTTCACTGTTTTCGGCCTTAGCCGTTGTGATTCCAATTACGGGAGCTTTAGGTAAGGTTGTTGCGGCCCTTGATATTATTGGTAAGATTCTGGGTGTACAAGAACCTGACGAAGATACTGATGATATTGGTGATCGAGCGATACAGGCGCAGGAAGCAGGGATTAGTCCTGAAAATTATGCGACTTATCAGGAGTATTCAGCGGCAATCAAGAGTTTTGAACTTGACCCAAAACGTTCTGCTGAAATTAGTGACCTTGACAAAAAACTTGCAGGGATTGCAACGCAGGCATGGGCGTATGAAGAAAAATTTGGTCTAGATGGTGTTGGATTATTAACCAAAACAGTAGAATCGCCTGATTATTTTACAGGCGATCGTTTAGCAAGTTTTCTTGATAAAGTTGAAAATATATCTGATGTTGTTCAATACTTTGATGGCAAACTTTCATCAAATGAACGTAATGCAGTGGAAGCGAAATTGGTTGAAGCAGAAAAGACAATCAATCCAGAAAAAACCAATGCAGACATTTACAAGGAACTGGACACCTATCGTCATGAGTAAACAAAAAGTCACTATTAACGATGACCTACAACATTATTTATGTATTTTGGCATTTAAAGAACATCTGATTGCATACCAAAGTATGCAATCAGAACCCTGGCAGCTAATTCAAATTAAGGGTGGTCAGCAATATCTACACAAGGATAAGGCGAGTAGCTTAAAAGATGTATTAAGCGATATTTCTGCTAACTTGAATTTAAAAGATGGCTTGGCAAAAGTAAAAGTGAGTCTGCTTTACCAACAGGGGCATGATAAACTATTTATTGATGCTGTGAAGAACTTACAGGAATATCACTGTAAGACGTGGCAAATACTCAATTGGGATAGTATTTATCAATATGCTTTACAAATATTGAATATCGAACAGGTATTTTTTGATACTCAAACAGTAGACCACTTATGGGTACAAGATCATATCTTGCCATTGGTCTGGCATGAAAACAGTATTGAGCATCAACAGCAGGCTTTAGCTGCTTTACGTCAGGAAAAAAATCAGATTGAAGAGCAGCTTGCATTAATGCGTTCTGATGCAGAGCAAGCTTTGGCTCAACAAGTGAATAAACTTGAAAATGATAAGCAGCAGTTACAACAACATATTTTTGATGCAAGAGCACAATTGCAAAAATTGCAGCAGCCTGACTTAGAAAGTCTTTTGGTTTTTCTACCTGTCATTTTTAAAGATTTCTGGAATGTGGTACGTCCTGATGAGTTGGCGATGATTGTTGGAGTACTCAAGACGCCATCTGTACCATCACCTTACCATTCACCAAGCCTAAGCACTGTGCAGCAAAAGAAACGTCAATTTTTAGCACTGTCAGAAGAAAGTCAGGACAAAATTTTGGATTTATGTCGAGAGTTGGTACATAACCATAATGCGTTACAAGTACATCAGGAATTTAAATCTTTAGTTGGGGCGTTGGATTGATTATGGCAAAAGATGACAACATGCCAACCAAAAAAGAGATGATTCAATTTCTTGAACGGGTAGAGCAATTAACTGAGGACGACAACGTGTTTAAAGAAAAATTGGGTGGCTTATTACGCAAAATTGGCGATAAAACAATTGCCCCAAATGATACTTCTCCTATACGACATGATACAAAATCGGAAAATCATTTATTATCAAACTCAAAATCGACAGAGCTTGAACAACGTATCCATGCTATACAGCAGGATAATGATAACTTAGGTCAAAAAATAACACAGCTTAAACATACTAATAAGGAATTGGAAAAAGAAAAAATGGGGCTTTTGGATTTATTTAAGCGAAAAGAACAAGATGTTAGTCATTTACAGCAACAGATTAGTGGATTAAGTCAAGACAACCAAAAGCTTAAACAAAATAATGAGTCTTTAAGTACTGAAAATCAGGATTTAAGTAAAAAACTCGGTTCATTTAATTGGGCAAATTCACTTAAAACTGAATTTACTTTTTTAAAACAAGTGCAGTCACATCCAGAGCTTGCCAGTATTTTATTGCCAAATGGTGATGATAATGTACTGCAACTCATTGCGATTGCATCTCAATGGAATAATGTATTACGGGTTTGGGATGCTATAGCAACACAAATTAAAAATACACAACAAGCAATTTCTACAACAGAACAGCAAATTCTTGAGCATAGTCTAGCTTTATTTAATCTGACTCTACAAAGTAATCAGGCAACTTTGAAAAATCCTGAAACTGGTGAAAGTTATGATTATGATATTCATCAAAAAGTATCAGGTAGTGGCGGAAGTGTTGAGCAAGTCTTACTTGCAGGTTTATATAATGCCGCAGGCGAAAATGTAAGAGCTGCCATAGTAACTACACGTTAATTTTAGAAATGAAGAAACTCCCCTTAATCATAAAGAAATAAGGGGAAATAATGATGAATAGAAATAGCCTAAGAACAGGGAAGTTATGAGTCAGTTTGCTAACACATATGATGTTTATTTACCTAAAGCCAAGCAAAAAGTATTACAAAAACTTATAGTAAGTGACATAAATAATAAGCTTGCTGAAACAGAAAAGAGTTTGGTGAGTTATTTCAAAACGCAATGTTGGTGGACGATTAATAATGGAGAAGCTATCTTAGACAACCAAACAGGTCTTTTATGGCAAGGTAATCCGAAAGGAACTCAATATAAATATGATCAACAAGATACTGCAAGTATGAATATTGGTCATATTTTAGGTTTGTTAAATTGGAAACTCCCTACAGCATTACAACTAGAAGATCTTGTTAAAGCAGAACCAAAATTTCCATTAAGAAAAGGAGAGTTTTTTGAGATAAATAGTTGGTGGGCATGGCTGACAGCAGATAAGAAAGTAGCAAAATTAAAAGATAAAAATATTAGCTTTGGTCAGTTTTATGAAAAAAGAATTAGAAATGTTAAAAACTCTAGTTTTGGTATTTGGGCTTCTGGATATGGCTCAAGAGCAGAAGAATATCAGGAATTTCAAATTGCTAAAGTCATTGCAGTCAATGCTTCATTTAAAGATAGTTCTTATGTTGAGCGTATCAACGCATTTTTAGATAATGGTTGGGATTTTAAGCCCTTTACTCATCAAGAAGACTCAGCTTATAAAGCCTTTTTAATGAGTCTATCAAAATATAAATTATTATTATCATTAAACTCCAAAGAGCAATTAGATATTCTTACATCGTGGAAAAATATTGATTATTTTTCTGTTCGCTTACCTGTCATAGATGCTCCAGTTTTTACTGATAACCATAAAAGTCTATGGGAATTTTACGCTCCACAATCACAACAACATCAATTTAATAAAGTTCAGTCCGAAACCTCTGTACGTGGTCGAAATCCTGCTTTGGATATTCAACATGCACCCGTTGCAATTGACTTTGGTACAAGTAGTACGGTGGTTGCCATTCGTCAAAATGGACGAGATGAATTATTGCGTATTGGAATACAGGAAAAAGACTTAAATAAAGCGATTAGCGCAGAGCAATTTGAAAATCCAACGGTTTTAGAGTTTTTAAACCTTAATGAATTTCAAACCTCATGGCAAAGTGAAGCCTATCGTCCTTTGGTCAATTGGGATCATGTACATTGTTCGCATGAAGCCAAAGCCAGCTTAAATAATAATAAGGAAGCAGATAGCAAGGTTATCTCAAGTATATTCCCACGTTTAAAACAATGGGCATTGCGTGATGCTCAACAAACCAAAGTTGTGATTACTGACCAACAAGGCACAGAATATACAATTCAACCATTAACGGAATATAACCCTGTTAAAGGTCAAGCGATTCAAATCAATCAAAACTACCCTGAACTTGATCCAATTGAACTCTATGCTTGGTTTTTGGGTATGAATATCAATTGGCGAGGACGTGGCATATTCCTTGATTATTACATGACGTTTCCAGTCGCATATCCAATTGAAGTAAAAAATAAAATTCTTGCTTCTTTTCGCCGTGGTTTAATGCGGAGCTTGCCAGAATCTTTAATTGCGGATGAACAGTTTAATCAATTTAGTGTTCGGGAATGGGCTTCTGAACCTGCCGCCTATGCAGCCGCAGCTTTGGAAAAACTCAATATTGAACCGACTGAACAAGGCGTTGCTTATGCTGTATTTGACTTTGGTGGAGGTACAACCGATTTTGATTATGGTATTTATCGAGAACCGAATGAGCAGGAAGAAGACTTATACGATCATGTAATTGAACACTTTGGTGCATCGGGTGACAAATTTTTAGGCGGTGAAAACTTACTGGAGAATCTTGCTTATATCGTCTTTAAATATAATCAGGAAATTTGTCGTAAACAAAAAGTAAGTTTTACCAAACCCCTAGATGCCGAAAAATTTATAGGTCATGAACAACTTATTGATGATAGTCAAATGGCTTATACCAATACGTCTTTACTGATGGCAGCATTACGTCCATTTTTAGAAAAAGGTCAATTTACGGATGGTTTCGCAGGGGCTTTGGACATTAAGTTGCTCAACCGACAAAATGAGGTTGTAAATTGTCAATTTACGGTCAAACAAGATGAATTATTATCTTATCTAAAATGCCGTATCTATCAAGGCTTCATTAATTTCTTTGTAGAGCTAAAACAGGCATTTACAACACAGCATCAAACTTTACCTAAAGTTATTCATATTTTGCTAGCAGGAAATGCTAGTCGTTCCAAATTAGTGAAAGAATTATTAGTGGGCATTGAGAAAAAAGATCAAACCCAAACCACACTATTAAATCTAAGCACAATTTTTGGTCAGGATATTCCTGAATTTAAAATTCATTATCCACTAGATGCCGACCTTAAACATCATGATGTCATTACTGCAAAAACAGGTGTGGCATTGGGTTTATTACGCCTTTGCCCTGGAGAGGGCTTAAAAGTCATTAACCATGCCAAAACAAATGATGATGCAAATAGTCCATTCCAGTTTTATGTTGGTCGTCAAAAACGTGGGGTATTTGAAGTCATGATAAAACGTGGCGATGCGTACCATCAATGGCAGCAGATTGGTGCTGTGAGTGAAGATGGGATTTTCCTATTACTTTATAGTTCTTTGGCTCAAGCCTTAACGGATGAAGGAATGAAACGGGGAGCAACAGGTCTATTTGATCAGCGTATCCGTTTTGCTGGCAACACCGCAGGGCAAAAAGTTTTCGCTCGTATTCTCGCTCCAAGTGAGATTGAATTGTGTTCAGCAACTGATCTGGACGAAATACAAGTAACGGGTGGTAATAATTTACAGCAAATTAAATTGTCATAGGGACATAACCTGTCCCAACCAAACATCAAAATTGAGAAATAGTTAAATCGGGGAACATAAATGAGTCAAAGTTTTGAAACTTTTGTACCAACTTTAAAACATCAAAAGCTGCTTGCTACAGCAGAAGCAATCGCACTTGAAAATGATAAGGCAGAAGATGCTAAAACGCTAAAACAAGCCACCGAAGCAGCAGTAGCTTATTTTGAGCAACATCGCTATTGGTGTATCAATGAGGGAGAAATGATTTTTGATAGAGAAACTAAATTGCTATGGCAGGGTAACCCTAATAGTCAAGGCTACTCTTTAGCTGATGCTCGTAATAACGCAAGTAAGTTAAGATTAGGTAACTTACAAGGTTGGCAATTACCAACAATAGATCAGATAAAACAAATTGTTGAAAATAATTTTCCATTATTGTTAGGTAGTAATAAGCATATTTTATTGTGGTCAGCTATTATGTATACTGAAGGAGCAATGTGGTTAGATAGTGATTATCCTAGAACAACAGGTGACGGAAGACCGTGCTTATATTTATTGAAACATCATAAGTTAGAAAATTCTACTTTGAGTTTAAAATTTTTCATAGAAAATAACTGGAAAATTAGACCTTATTTTATTTTACCATCACAAAATGATATAACTAGTTTTGTGACAAGTCTTAGTTATGAGCAACATCAGCAATATACAAATAACCAAAGATATTGGCAAAGAAATCCTTTTGCAATTCCTGCAAAAACTCATATAGAGTTAAGAAAATTCTTAACCACTTATACAGATGCTCCATTAAAAAAGTTTTATCAAAACTTAGAGCATTTGGAAAAACTGCCTAAAAAGAAATACGACTATAAACCCCAAGTTGATCCAATTGCAGTTTGGCAAAGCATCGACTATACCACTACACGTCTACCAAAAATTGACGCTCTAAAATTTACTGATGTTGAACAAGGCATGTGGGAGTTTTTTATTCCTAAAGCTTCACAGGGTAAATATACAAAAGTTCAATCCAAACAATTCTGCCGTGATCGTAACCCTGTTTTGGATATTCGGGAGGCTAATGTCGCAATTGATTTTGGTACAAGTAGTACAGTTGTTGCCATTCGTAAAAATGGCAAAGATGAATTATTGCGTATTGGGATGCAGGAAAAAGATTTTGCCAAAGATGCCATTACTGACCAACAATATGAAAACCCGACTATTTTAGAATTTAGGAATTTAAAAAACTTTCTAAATGAATGGCAGAGTGAAAGCTATCGTCCATTAGTGGATTGGAACAATATTTATTGTTCACATGAGGCAAGAAATACACTACGTAGTCCAAATAGCACAATAACAGAAAAAGGTAGCATTTTTGCAGGTCTTAAAAAGTGGGCATTGCGTAATGAGAATAATGCAAAGGTTCGTTTCCGTGATCAACAGGATTATGAATATCAATTACAACCTTTAACTGAATATAACCCAGTCAAAGGTCAGGCAATCCAAATCGGTAAAGACTACCCACAACTTGACCCAATCGAAGTTTATGCGTGGTTTTTGGGAATGACCATTAACTGGCGAGAAAGAGGTATATTCCTCAACTATTATTTAACTTTTCCTGTGAAATATTCCAATGAGGTGAAAGCCCGAATATTGGCAGCATTTCGCCGAGGACTACAACGTAGTTTGCCTGAATCATTGATTTATGATGAACGCTTTAATGAGTTTAGCGTAGAGGAGTTGGCTTCTGAACCTGCTGCTTTTGCTGCTGCGGCATTAGAGCGTTTGGAAATTGAACCTGATGATGGTGGTGTTTCCTATGCCGTATTTGACTTTGGTGGTGGTACAACCGATTTTGACTATGGCTTCTATCGCAATCCAAATGATGAAGAGCACGATGAGGGATGGGATCATGTGATTGAACATTTTGGTTCATCGGGTGATCAATTTTTAGGTGGTGAAAATTTACTGGAAAACTTGGCGTATTTGGTATTTCAAGCGAGTAGCAGCGAGTGTAATAAAAATAAAATTGCATTTACTAAACCATTGGATGCAGAAGTTTTTGCAGGTTCAGAACTACTCATTGCACAAACACAGGCTGCTTATACCAATACCACGTTAATGATGTCTAAACTAAGACCATTATGGGAAGCTGGAAAAATTGATCTTGACTCTAAAGGGACAGAAACGTTTAAACTCATTAACAAAGATGGGCAAACTGTAGATTGTGAAATTGCAATAAAACAGGATGAATTGATTAAGTTTCTTGAAAATCGTATTCGTCAGGGTTTAAAAGACTTCTTTATAGCTATGAATGTTGCATTTAAACAGCAGCATCAAAAGTTACCTGAATTGATTCATATTCTTTTAGCTGGAAATTCAAGTCGATCACGAATTGTGTTAGGGCTACTTGGGCGTTTAGATGATGAGAAATCTAAAGCCTTACATCAATTGTTATTGACAGATTTAGCAGAGATTTTTGAGGATTTGCCTGATCTGGAAATTCATTTACCTTTAGATGCTGATCCTAAAAATGCTTATGCACCAACCGCTAAAACAGGTGTAGCGTTGGGGCTATTACGTTTGTGTCCTGGGGAAACACTAAAAGTCGTCAACCATGCTGCGGAGGATAATACCGATAGTCCATTCCAATACTTTATTGGTGCATTTAGACGAGATACTTTGCAAGTGGCAATTCATCGTGGACAGACTTATCAGGAGTGGGCGGAACTCGGTAAGCCCCTCAATGGTGTGTTAGTTATGGGCTATACAACTTCATCTAGTGCAGCACTTGAAAATCAGGTTAAACGTGGTGATAAAGGTGTGTTTGAACAAAACTTACGATTATCGGGTAATATCCAAGGTCATAAGGTATTTGCTAAAGTACTTTCACCAAATGAAATTGAAATCTGTACGGCGCAGAGTTTGGATGATGTTCATCGCCAGCAAACCAATAATAACCGTATCATTCAATTAAGCATTTAATTCAGTGGATTGAGGTTGTTTATTTTAGGGTAAGCAACCTATTTAGTTTTTTAGATTGGGAAGAAAAATGCTTTCGGATATCCAGCAAACCTTTAAACAAAACCGTGAAAATTTTAATGAGGATTTTCGTTTACGGATTCATCGCTCACTAAGCTGGTTACAACGAGCTGAACAAGCTCAGCAAGAGCAGGACTTAGACTCACAATTTATTTATCTATGGATTAGTTTTAATGCTGCTTATGCCAAAGATTTGGGAGCTGGTTTAAGAAGTGCTGATAAGGGGGCATTTGTACAATTTATTTATCGTATCTGTCACTTAGATAAAGAACAAAAAATTTATTATACAGTTTGGAATACATTTTCAGGCAGTATCCGTATTTTGCTGAATAACCAATTTACCTTTCAGCCTTTTTGGGATTATCACAATGGTTTAATTACTGAACAAGATTGGATAGCTAGTTTTGAGAAAAATAGAAAAAAAGCACTTGAGGCTTTAAAGCAAAAGGATACACCTGAAATTTTAATTGCAGTGTTTAATCATCTCTATACTTTACGCAATCAGATCATGCATGGCGGTGCAACATTTAACAGTACTATTAATCGTAGTCAGCTAAAAGATGCTTGTAATATTTTATCTACGTTGATTCCTGAAATGCTTAAAGTAATGCTACAAAATCCAGATGATAAAACATGGGGAAAACCATTTTATCCAGTCGTAAAATAATTGATAAAAAGAAAATTTTATAAGGACAGGGACACAACCTGTCCACTCTATACTCAATACTAAAGCCTTACCATAATGATAATTCAACAAGGGGTTTATTCAATGAAATTATCAAAATCTATTTTACTGGCAAGTTTACTTGCTACAACTACATCTGTTTTTGCAGATGACTTTATTTCTGCAAATGGGGTGAAGCTTACAGTCGGTGATTCACTAAAAATGGTTACAAGCAGACTAGGCAAACCTTCAGAGAAAGCAGCAGGGTTGATTATCTGGAAGCTAAAAAATGGCAATAAGATCGCAGCTCGTTTTGATCAATATGGCTTAAGTAATGCAACATTAAGCGGAAATGTATCTACTGATTATTTATATACAGATGGCATTAAGATTTTCCTTAATAAAGAAAGCATCAATAGCATTGAGAAAAAACTCAAGTACGGTTGCTACCATGAGGGCTGGGGTGAGGGTGCAATTGCAGACTATGTTGTGAGAAGTGGTCCAGAGGGTTCAATCAATCTGATTTTTAATACTTGGGGTGGGGACATAACAACCAAGCAATTAAAAAGCCAAAAAGTATCAGCGCTTAGCTTGGGTGATGATGAACCATTTGGTGAACAAAAATATTGCCACGATCAATAAGAAACTTAAAGGGCTCTAAAATGAAAAAATTAATCATCGGACTTGCCGTTGCTGCCTGTAGCCATTCATTATTTGCAGCTTGTCCCAGTCAGAGCAAAACGATCTTCATGTGCACAACGACCAATAACAAAGTGATTCAGGTCTGTGATGCAGGCAATGCGATCAGCTATTCATTTGGTAAGGCAAATGCCACACCAGAGTTGGCGATTACAGTTCCTCGCAATAAAGTCACCACCTATCAATGGCAGGGTATTGGTCGCTATGAAAATTATGCGATTAATATTCCGAATGGAAAAACCATATATCGGGTCAATGACAGTCTGGACAAAATGTCTCAACAATATACGGCTGGCGTTGAAGTTTCCAATAACGACAAATTACTTACCACAGTGGAATGTGCTGCCAATAAAAAAATAACCAGTAAAATTCAGGGCATTAAACTTCGTCCTGAAATGTAATCCTAGTTTTATCTTTCTCTAGGTTCTTATTTCATTTTTTCGGAATAAGAACCTGAATTTTTTAAAAATAAATGGTGATCCAATGAGATTATACTATCTTATCGGGAGTCTGTTGCTTGTCGCTGGGTGTCAGGATGCCTCAAACCATAAGACAAATGTAGACTCATCAGATACCACCATCCAGAACGGTTTGTGTCATGGAGTCTACGAGCATCATCGCCTGAAATTATCCCAGTATTGGTTTGAATTGAAAAATCTAAAATTGTACCTTTCATATTTTGCTCCACGTTAAACAAGTCTGTTTTGTTGTTTTGTGAAGCTATATTGCAATGATTGATGGACAGGTGGTGTCCCTAAGCAATTATTTTATGAATAAGTATTTTTTAATGGTTAATTTTCTATCACATTGCAACTAAATCATGGTGGAAGATTATAAATGGGTTGGATATTGATCAGATATGATGTTCAAAGAGAAAAACCAGAATAAGCACGACAAACTATGTCTTTTATCTTTCAAATATAGCTGAAAAATAATTAAATTTCGGTAAACTATTCACGTTTTATACTTTTCTTTGGACTTCAATAACAATGACCCACGTACAACTGCAACAATTACAAAAACAACTTTGGAATATTGCCAATACTTTGCGTGGCACCATGGGCGCTGATGAATTCCGTGATTACATTCTGGGTTTTATTTTCTTTAAATATTTATCGGAAAAGTCGGTGAACTTTGCCAATGAATTGCTCGATGGTGAAGACATCAGCTTTTTAGAATTAGTTGAAAATAATGCTGAGCATGTGCCCTACATCGAAGAAATTAAAAAGAATGCCATTGCCGAAGTGGGATATGCGCTCACACCAAAACAGCTATTCCATACCTTAGCCGAGCGTGGTCGTCAGGGCGAATTCATTCTAGATGATTTAACTGCGACCTTAAAATCAATTGAACAAAGCACTTTAGGCACCGACTCTGCCGATGACTTTGCCAACCTGTTTGAAGATTTGGATCTAAACTCGACCAAGCTTGGCAATAATGCCAGTGACCGTAATGCGGTGGTGGCGAAAGTCCTGAGTCATTTAGATGATATTGATTTTGATATTTCCAATACCGAAGCCGATGTACTGGGCGATGCTTACGAATACCTGATTGGTGAATTTGCCTCAGGCGCGGGCAAGAAAGCAGGGGAATTCTATACCCCACAAACGGTATCGACTTTATTGGCAAAGATTGTCACCCAAGGCAAAGACCGTTTACGTTCAGTCTATGACCCGACTTGTGGTTCAGGTTCGTTGTTGCTGCGGGTAAAACGTGAAGTGAAAGATGTCGATATGATTTACGGTCAGGAGATGAACCGTACCACCTACAACTTGGCGCGAATGAACATGATTCTGCATGACGTGCATTTTGCCAAGTTCGACATCAAGCAGGAAAATACTTTAACCCGTCCGCAGCATTTAGATAAAAAGTTTGATGCGGTGGTGGCGAATCCGCCATTTTCTGCAAAATGGTCTGCCGATCCGTTATTTTTACAAGATGAACGCTTTGCCGCTTATGGCAAACTGGCGCCAAGCTCCAAAGCCGATATGGCTTTTGTACAGCACATGCTGTATCAACTGGATGACAACGGTACTATGGCGGTGGTATTACCGCATGGCGTGTTATTCCGTGGTTCCAGTGAGGGCGTGATTCGGCAGTATTTGATTGAACAGATGAACGTGGTGGATGCCATTATTGGTCTACCCGCCAATATTTTCTATGGCACGTCTATTCCGACCTGTATTTTGGTGTTGAAGAAAAACCGTGAGCAGAGCGGCAATATTCTGTTTATTGATGCCAGCAATGATTTTGAAAAGCAGAAGAACCAAAACAAGTTATTGCCTGAGCATTTGGATAAGATTGTTGCGGCATTTGAAAAGCGTGAAAATATTGAAAAATATGCGCATGTCGCGACTTTGCAGGAAGTCAAAGATAACGATTACAACCTGAATATTCCACGTTATGTAGATACCTTTGAAGCGGAAACCGAGATTGATTTAGATGCGATTGCAATACAGCTTCAAGCATTGGAAGTTGAGAGCCAAAAGACCGATGCCATCATTGCAGATTTTTGCAAAGAGCTAGGCATTGCTTCGCCGTTTGTGGAGGTTAAGTAATGGCTGCGCCAAAGTTAAGATTTAAAGAGTTTGATGGTGATTGGACGAGTAAGCAATTAGGAAAAATTATTGGAATTTCCTCAGCATCTCGTGTTTTTAAAGAACAATGGCAGGATTCTGGCGTTCCATTCTTTCGTACTAGTGATGTAGTTTCTATTTTCAAGAATAAAGAAAATGAAAAAGCATACATTTCTTTAGAGTTATTTGAAGAACTAGCTAAAAAATCAGGAAAAATTAAGCAAGGTGATTTATTGGTTACTGGCGGAGGGACTATTGGTATTCCTTACCTAGTTCCAAATGATCAGCCTCTTTATTTTAAAGATGCCGATTTACTTTGGATGAAATCGTCAGGAATTGTTGAAGGATCTTTCCTTTATAATTTTTTTATTAGTCCTAAATTTAGAGAGTATTTAAAAAGTATTTCTCATACTGGAACAATTTCTCATTTTACGATTGAGCAAGCTAAAGCTACACCTTTTGGTTTCCCATCCAAAGCAGAACAAACCAAAATCGCCTCGTTCCTTTCCGCAGTCGATGAAAAAATCAGCCAACTCACGCAAAAACACGAACTGCTTAGCCAATATAAACAAGGCATGATGCAAAAGCTGTTTAGTCAGGAAATTCGTTTTAAAGCGGATGATGGCAGGGAATTTGGGGAGTGGGAGGAAAAGACATTAATAGATTCTGTAGATACTAATATTAAGTGGAGTTTCACAGGTGGTCCATTTGGGTCAAATTTAAAGTCTGAGGATTACACTGAATTAGGTATTAGAATTATTCAACTTCAGAACATAGGTGATGGTGCATTTTTAAATGACTATAAAATCTATACGTCACCTGAAAAAGCTAATGAATTATTAAGCTGTAACATTTATCCAGATGAAATTTTAATTTCCAAAATGGGTGATCCTGTTGCTCGTTGCTGTATTGTTCCTAAACATCATGATCGTTATGTAATGTGTTCAGATGGAATCCGCTTAGTTGTTGATAAACAAAACTATTCATCTATTTTTATGTTTTATCAAATTAATTATCAAGATTTTAGACAAAGTGCATCTGATGTAAGTACAGGATCAACAAGAAAAAGAATTGGTTTGAGCGATTTAAAACAGCTTCCAATCAAAGTTCCATGCTTAGAAGAACAAACCAAAATTGCCAATTTCTTATCTGCCATCGACCAAAAAATTGAAGTGGTGGCACAGCAAATTGAACAGGCTAAACAATGGAAAAAAGGCTTGTTACAGCAGATGTTTGTGTGAATTTTAAGGTTTAGAGTTTTTAAATTTTTTTGTATGGGTGTGGAATGTTGGACTGGCAAAAGTGGAAATATGAAAATAGAGACAAGATTAAGCATATTGTTGGGTATGAAGAAAAATTTGTAGATGAAATCTTAAGTCAAATTCCAGAAATCTCCCCCGATGATGTTATCGCTCAGTATCCGTTTAAAGATAATAAATCTGGTAATCGGTATATTGATTTCATGATCGTTAATAAAAGCAAAGGCTATCAATTGCCAATTGAGTTGGACGGTTACGCAAAAATCAATAATAAGGGTTATGAAAAGTTTAATGACTTTCTCGAGCGTCAGAATGATTTAATTCAACAATTTGGAATTGTCTTACGCTATACCAATAAAAAAGCATTTCAACAACAGCAACAAGTGATCCTTGAGATTCGTAAAGCATTACAAGCTCAAGTGAGCCATCAAATTACTGAAAAATCTAAACAAAAACAGATTCAAGTTCTGATCGCTGAATATGAAGCTAAAATAGCCGATTATGAAAAACAGCAAACTACAAATAATTCACTAAATCATTCAGATGTTTCAAATGAGCTAAGCAATGTCAGAAAAGGTATAGATGCATTTAAACAAAATCATTTACAAGAACTTCAAAATGTACAAAAAGAACTTTCAGAGATGAAAGGAAGACAAACACAAGAGCTTGGCTCAGTTAAAAATGAAATCAAAAAACAGATTTATATCGGAGTAGGTCTTGTTGCCTCTATTGCGCTAGGTGCAGTGGTATATATAAAATCAACCTCACAATCTGTTGAAAATATACCCATAACACAGCAAGTTTCATCTAGTTATCTTTCATCAGATGTTCAGGCAGATCAAAATTCAACTTCAAGTGCTAATCATATTCAATCTATTCAAGCTAGTATGTATATTGGTCAAAATCGAATAGTATGCGGTAAGGTAGCCCAATTAAAAGAGTTCTCAAAAGGGGTGTATTTGAACTTTGATCAACCTTATCCAAAAGCAACATTTACAGTAGTCATTTGGAATAGTAACTCTGATATCAGCAAACAACTGCGAAATGTAGAAAATAATACCTTATGTATTCAAGGTAAAATTGAGGAATACAGAGGGAAGCCACAAATGGTTCTAAATTCATTACAGCAAATTGTCTAGGAGGTAATGATGTTAGAGACTATAGGGATTATCTTTGCAGTTCTTTTCTTTTTAGCTGTTTTTTCTCGAATGGCAGACGACCAAGAAATTGAGCAGAAAAAAAGGGAAGATGAGTTAGAGTATCAAAAGAAGCAACAAGAACATGAGCTTGAGATTAAAAAACTAGCAGGGCTAAATCCTTTATATCAAGAACAGACTCGCAAGAATAAACAATATAAGGCTGTAATTGTTAGCTTGATTGCTCTGATAATTTTTATTGGTGGCTATATTTTATTTTCAAACAATGAATCTCCAGTTGCTAGAGAAGATCAGATACTTCTTAACGCAGAAGAAATAGCAGATGCCACACGACAATTGCCAGTGGACATTCAACAAAATCAAGACTTGCCAGAAAGATTTATGCCATCGAATGTGCATGAGCAACAAATAGAAACTGATACAGCATCAACTACTAAACCAATTGATCAACCTAAAATTGAAGAGCCAAGACAGGCTGTTTTAAATCCATTTGAAGGCAATATAGACGATACAAATTTATCGACATCTGGTCAGATTTCAGTATATGAAGCAGATGCACATATTGGAGAAAGTACGACTGTGTGTGGTGAAGTGAGTCAAATTTCACAAACATCAAAAGCAACGTATATAAATTTTGGAGGTATATATCCAAAACATAAATTCAGTGCAGTGATGTGGTCAAACAACATCATGCCGACATCAGAGGGTAGCAATATTTGTATCACTGGCTTAATCGAAAGCTATAAAGGTGTTCCTCAAATTGTGATTCGCTCTGTTGAAAATCAGATTTCAAGCTATTAAATACTTAAGGTGTTCCCTATGCTAAAAAAAATATTGATTACTTCTTTGTTGTCTATGGCGAGCTTAAATGCTTTTTCGCAGGAAATTAAAATTGAGGCAATTAAAGCTCCATTCCATGTTGGTAAGACCGTGATGGCATGTGGGCAGTTAGCTGAGATTAAGCATTTAGAAAATCGGCATTATTTAAATCTTGATCGAATGTATCCGAATCAAACGTTGACGCTTTTAGTTTGGGACAATAACTACAAATGGTTTGAAGAGCGCTTCGGTCGTATTGATGGCATGGTAGGTAAGCGTTTCTGTGCTCGAGGAACAATTGAAGAATATAAAAACAATTTGCAAATGAAGGTGAATAATCCTCAGTTTTTAAGATTAATGCACTGATTCTTTAAAAGTTTTCTATGTGGTATTCCTCTTATCAAGTCTTTAAATGAGATTAATGAAAAATATGCGTTGCACAGATTTTGTTTAAATAGAGTCTAAAATTTGATAAATAGCTAAAACTATGCTTAGTTATTGTATTGGTTAAGTTGTTGTTAAATATTGATTTAAAGTGATGGTGAAATGACAGTACAAAGCGAATATCAACTTGAAAATGAACTGATTGCACAACTGCAAGGACTGGGCTATGCAACCGTTACCATCAAGGATGAACGCCAACTACTGTCTAATCTCAAAACACAAATTGAACGTGCCAACGGACTTGCACCATTATCAGAAACTGAGTGGAAGCAGGTCATTAGCTTTCTCAATACAGGCACAGTATTTGAACGAGCTAAAAACCTACGTGACCAGTTTCCTGTCAAATTTGATGATGGTTCAAGCAAGCACATTTTCTTTTTATCAGATAACCCAAGCAAAAACGTATACCAAGTCACCAATCAAATCACGATAGATCATCGTGATTTTAATGGTCGAACCAGCCGTTTTGATGTCACGCTCTTGGTCAATGGTTTGCCTTTAGTTCAAATTGAGTTGAAAAAACGAGGCATGGAAATTGCCGAAGCCTTTCATCAAACCCAACGCTATATTCGTGAAGCGTATTGGGCAGGGCAAGGGCTATTTAGTTTTATTCAGCTTTTTGTCATCAGTAATGGCGCAAATACTCGCTATTACTCAAACGGTACGACTGGGATAGAGTTTGCCTTTCCGTGGGCAGATGTTGCCAATAAACATATCAATGAAATTGTCGATTTTGCGGATGCATTTTTAAATCATCAGCATCTTACAGACATGCTGACCCAATACATGGTAATGTTGGAAACCAGTAAAAGTTTGATGGTGCTACGCCCTTATCAAATTTACGCCGTGCAAAAGATTATTGCCCATGTGCAAAATTCAGAACAAAACGGCTATATCTGGCATACCACAGGTTCAGGTAAAACACTGACATCATTTAAAGCCAGTCAGCTGATCATGAAGATGCCTGATGTAGAAAAGGTCTTGTTTGTGGTGGATCGTAATGACCTTGATACACAAACTTCACGAGAATTTAATGCTTTTAAAGCCGAGAGTGTGGATAGCACAGACAGCACGCACACTTTGGTTAAACAACTCGATCAACGCCATGACAAGCTGATCGTGACCACCATTCAAAAGCTGAATCGTGCGATTAGTACAGACCGATATTTAGAACAGATCAATTATCTAAAAGACAAAAAAGTCGTATTCATTTTTGATGAATGTCATCGTAGCCAATTTGGTGATACCCATCAAAACATAAAAAAGTTCTTTAGTAATGCACAGATGTTTGGATTCACGGGAACACCGATCTTTGAGGAAAATAGTCAATCCAAAGCAGGTTTGAAACTCACCACAGATTATTTATTCAATCAGTGTTTGCATCAATATGTCATTGTAGATGCGATTCGAGACCGCAATGTATTGCAGTTCCAAATAGATTATCGTGGTAAGTATACTGCTAAAGGTATGCAGAATAACCTTGACTATGATGAAGATGTTGAAGGGATAGATACCAAAGAGCTTTATGATAATCCACAGCGATTAGAAATGATTGCCCGTTATATCGTTGATACGCATGATACCAAAACCAAAAACCGTGAATTTACGGCGATGTTCTGTGTCAGCTCAGTGGATACCTTAACGCAGTATTATGAACTGTTTGAAAAAGTCCAAGCTGAAAAGCAACAACAAGATGAGGCGCAAGGTCGATTATTTAAACCTCTCACCATTGCGACTATTTTCTCATACGGTGCGAATGAAGCTGTTGAGAGCAACGACCAAAATGGATTGATTCAAGAAGAGTCAACAGATACTCCGAACCAAATAAATCAGTCTAGTCGTGATAAATTGGATCGCTACATTGCCAATTATAATGCTCAATTTGGTACGAATTATAATTCAGGTGACGGCTTCTATGCCTACTACCGAGATATTGCAGATCGAGTCAAGAAAAAGCAGATTGATATTCTGTTGGTCGTAAATATGTTCCTGACGGGCTTTGACTCAAAGCCTTTGAATACCTTGTATGTCGATAAGAACCTTAAATATCATGGTCTAATTCAGGCTTTTTCACGGACTAACCGTGTTTACAATGATAAAAAACCATTTGGGAATATTATTTGCTTCCGTAACCTAAAACGGGCTACAGATGAAGCACTGGCATTATTTTCAAATAAAGAAGCCAAAAAAACGGTTCTTGTGCCAAGCTTTGAGGAAATCAAACAAGACTATGAGCAAGCCGTTGAAAAGCTGTTTGCCATTACTGCTGATTATCAAGCCGTGGATGACTTGCTGACTGAGGATGAGCAACTAGAGTTCATCAAGGCATTCCGTGAGGTCATGCGCTACAACGCCCAGCTACAAACCTTCATTGAATATGATCAAGACGACACTAAGCTTGATAAACAGCACTTTGCGAATTTTGCATCTAAATATGCTGATCTCTGTCGAGCGATTCGGAAAACCACCAAAAAAGAAAAAGTCTCTGTGCTGGATGATGTCGATTTCCAATTGGATTTGCTGCACAGTGACCGTATCAATGTGGGGTATATCCTGACACTGTTACAGATGGCAGTGAATGCTGAAACAGATGAGCAGCGTAAGAAATACGAAGCTCAAGTACATGATCTGATCGGCAGTGATATTAGTTTGCATGATAAGCAAGACTTGATACAAAAATTTATTGAAGAAAACATGCCGAAAATGATCAATGGGCAAAGCGTACAAGTGGCTTTTGCTCAGTTTTGGGATGCAGAAAAAGAGCAAGCCTATCAGCATTTTTGTGAGCAAGAAAAGCTTAAACCTGAAGCAATGAAACAGGTTTTAGATAATTATGAGTTTAATAAGCGCTTGCCGCGAAAGGAAGAGATGAAAGAGTTGCCAAACTACAAGATCAAGCTTTTTGAGCGGGACAGTGTATTATCCAATTTATTAGTGAAAACACGACAGTTGATTGAGAAGTTTTATGTGGGGTTGTAGTAAGGGTTTAGAATGACTTAAACCTTTAAATTTTGGATTTGATACCTTGTATTTCTCCCACCACCTTCAAGTTTTATGATACAGCCTTTCTCCAATAAATCAGTCAGGTGACGAGTTGCCGTTGCTCGGCTAACTTTAGCCACTTTCTGATATTGTGAAGCACTGATGCCATGCTCAAAGCCATTTTCCCCACCATCAAGCAGTCGATTTAAAACTTTACGCTGCCCCTCATGTAAATCCACTTCCGAAAAAACCTGCCAAAACGTACTTTTTCGAAGCGTCCTTTCAATACGCTTTAATGTCTGCTCAAGGCTTTGATTGAGTGCCTGTAGAAACCAAAGTAACCAATCCGTAATATCAGAATCACTTTTTTGAGTGGCTTCAAGAATTTCATAATAACTCTTACGCTTATTTAGGATGACAGGTGACATTGCATATAGACGAATACTTTGTTGATCCATCTGAGCTAAAGCCAAGTCAGTCAATGTACGGGTAATACGTCCATTACCATCATCAAAAGGATGGAGTGTCACAAACCATAGGTGAGTAATTCCAGCCCGAATCAGTGGGTCAAGCAGGGTATTGTTTCTACTCGTATTAAACCACTGGATAAATTCATCCAAACGTTGTTCTAAAGCATCTCGTGGTGGAGCTTCAAAATGTACAGTAGGGTAATCCATACGCCCTGATACAACCTGCATGGGTTCGTGTCCACGTAACTGCCCAATACGAATACGCTGCATCGTCCAGTCAGTTTCATTAAATAGCCATTGATGCCACTGAAATAATCTTTCAACAGATAAGTCTTGTTCAAAATTATTTAAAGCGTCCAGCATGATATTGGCTAGACCATCTGAACGTTCAGAACTGGGGTATGGTTGGTCTAGTGACACACCTAAATGCCTTGCTAAGGATGAACGCAGCGAATAAACATTCAGAGTTTCATTTTCAATCGCTGAGGATGAGACCAGATTGGCAATTAGGTTGTCTAGGGTAAGCTGTTCTTTTTCAGGATTATGCTGGCTTTTTCCAAGTAGGATTCCAATTTTTTGATGAATGTGTCTGCTGAGAGGAAGGATATTTTCATCTTTCCATGTAAAGGTTGTCCAGTTAGGCTGTTTCCAAATCCAGTCATCATACATATTTGGTCATCCTCTGAAAGCGTGAAGAATGGGAGTGAGTAGATTGTAGTGTATATTCGACTCATTAAATGAGTCAAATAAAATTGTGATTCAGCGATAGACGATGGCTAACATCAAGATATCGATATCTCGTTTTCCCCATTTCCAATTAGTTCTATCCAAAGTTAATTGGACATTATCGAATAAAATATATTGAAAATTAACTGAGAAATTTGACGATAATCGAAATACTGATCTGCAAAGAAGCGTTGTATACGTCGATAAAATGATTGTGGTAAGCACTTAATGGGTAAGTCTACTCTCATTCATGCAGAATGCCAACGAGGATTGAGAGCTGGTGCTGATCGACTATCCCGACACTGGTATGACTTGGTAAAATTGGCTGGTCATGAGAGTGGACAAAAGGCTGTACTCAATCACGACCTCTTTAAAGATGTGGTTAAGCATAAGTCAATATTCTTTAATGCAAGTTATGCCAATTATGATCAAGGCCTACAGGGTAAGCTTGTGCTTATTCCAAATGCAGATAGTTTAGGTGCCTTGAAAAAGGACTATCAGCAAATGGTTATATCTGGAATGCTGTATGGAACAATTCTTGACTTTGACAGCATGATTGATTTAATTCGTGACATTGAAAAGAATATCAATGTGAAATAATTAAATAACGTGATCTTGATGGTTTGAATCTTTTAGGATTCAAACCATCATGTACTAATTCTTCTGAAAACAAAACTTAGCCCAATCAGCCATTAAGCCTTTCCTTTTCTCAAGGTAAGCCCCACGTAAATAAGCTGCTTCTACTTCATCAGGAAGTTTGTGGGCTAGAACATGCTCACAGACTTCTCTAGGGTAATCTGTCTTATCGGCTGACCAATCACGGAACGTAGAGCGAAAACCGTGTGTGGTAATGATACGATTTTGTTTGGGATCAATATAGCCTAATTGATTTTCTTTAAACTTTTGTTCGTGCATCCGTTTAATTAATGTTGTTAAGGACATATCAGAAAGCATTTCACCAGTACGTGGGGCAGGGAAAATGAAATCTTGTGCTTGAGTATGATCTTGGATTGATTCAAGCAAAGTAATGGCTTCTTGAGATAGGGGAACACGATGTTCCTTTTCTGCTTTCATCCGTTCCTTAGGAATTATCCAGACCTTATTCTTAAAATCAATTTCTTGCCATTTAGCCCCAAAAATCTCACTAGAACGACAGGCGGTTAAAATTGCAAATTCCAGAGCTTTAGGCGAAATCCCTTTTTTCTGCCTCAAATGCTGGATAAACCCAGCAACCTGTTCATAAGGTAAAGATGGGTGAGGGCGTGATTCCTGTTTTAAGTTACCCAGTATAGGTTCAAGATTACCCTTCCATTCAGCAGGGTTGTCGCCTACAAAATATCCCATAGCCTTAGCATAATCAAAAATAGTTTCTAGCCGACCACGAATACGCTTGGCAGTTTCATTTTTTTCAATCCAGATTGGTTCAAGAACTGTAGCAATATCTACTTTGGTAATTGTTCCAACAATTAAGTCCCCTAGAGTGGGATAGATATAAGTTTCAAGGGTTGATGACCATTGTCCAATATGCTTCTAATTTTTAAGTTCAAGTGTTTTCTTGGCAATAACGACTTCTGCACATTCACGAAAGGTTTTAGTACGGTGTGTCTGTATTTTTAAAGCATTAAGACGCTCCTGTTTTTCTTGCAGTGGATCGATTCCATCTCGAATTTTTTTCTTTAATTCACGAGCTTTTTCTCGTGCTTCTGATAATGAAACTTCTGGAAAAGACCCAAGCCCAATATCTCTACGATGAATTTTAACTTTGCCGTGATCATCAACTTTTTTACCAACAGCAACTCGGAGTACCCACGCACGAGAGCCATTAGCAATACGCAAATGTAAGCCATCAACACCACCGACAGCATGTCTACCATTTTCCTTAATCTTTGCTACACTAAGAGCGGATAGCTCTTTTGCTTTCTTTGGCATAGGTGGTTTGTCCCACATTAAAACCCACATAAAGTTATGGATTTGACTCTACTATATCAAATAGTATCAGACAAGTATTTTTATAAATTATTGATAATAATAAAATTAAAATATTGGGTTGGACGGTATAGGATGCTTGTTAGACGGACACCGCTTCCGCCAAATATTAAAAAAAGCCCTTGTTTTTACAAGGGCTTTTTTTTAGCTCTGGTTTTACCCCTAAACCTACCCCACATCCAATATTGGATTGAATTACATGGGATAAAACTTGTAAGGAGCAATTGAGAATTAGCTAATCGTCAGTTTGAAATGCTAACAATATACAAGCCTATACTTCGAACAACTTAACTGACTCTTTCAAAGTAGAATAGATGTGAATGACGGTTTGATCTGCCTAAATTCAGTACTAATTATTCAAAAGATAGGGCACACATTTAAAAAAAACTGTCAGTTGTCTGAGGTTATAATGATTGTTTTCTATAGAAGACAATTCTAAACAATTAAGATGTTATTCATTTACCGTTGAATAATTTGAACTGAATCTTTTTAGTGTCTACTAGGGTTTGTTGAGAATTAACAAAGGCAACTGATTAATTTATAATAGTACTATGGATAGATACATACTTACTGATGCCCAATGGGCAAAAATGGAACCTTTTTGCCTAGGTAAAGTGACCGATCGAG
>NZ_NHRQ01000014.1:37070-67819 GCF_002165335.1 Acinetobacter sp. WCHA29 | reverse complement strand
GATCGTAATGAAACCAATGTCAAAGGTGTATTTGCTGCGGGTGACTGTACCACCGTGCCTTACAAGCAAATCATCATTGCGACAGGTGAAGGTGCCAAAGCGTCTCTATCCGCTTTTGATTATATGATTCGCTCTGATGTTTAAAATAATCTAAAAACATGTGCACGCATTTACATTTCAAAAATGTAAGTGCGTGTTTTTACAAGTTATCAACAAATTTTCAACTTTATTATTCATACAGTTTATGTTTATATTTTCGCTATCCATACCTATTGGATGCCACAAAGAAAAGGAAACATGAAAATGAATAAATTACTTGTTGCATTAGGTCTCGCTGCTACTGTTGCACTTGTAGGCTGTAATAAAGATAAAGCGCCTGAAACTGGGGCAACTACTGGCGAACATTTAGAAAACGCTGCTGAACAAGCTGGCGCTGATGTGAAAAATGCTGCTGATGCTGCAACAAGCAATGTAGCTACAGCAGTTGATACTGCTGCTGATCAAATCGACGCTGCTGCTGATCATACTGCTCATGCAACTGCTGAAGCTGCTGCAAAAACTGAGGCTGCTGCCCGTGACGCAACTGCTAAAGTTGCTGGTGCAGTTGAAAACGGCGCTGCTGATGTAAAAGAAAAAGCGCAACAATAATCTTTTGATTATAAAAAAGCCTCTGATCACAGAGGCTTTTTTAATGCAGAGAAAACTAACCGAGTAATCCTTCATCACGCATTGCAATTTGTACCGACTGACGTTCAGCGACTTTATTACGCAAAGCGATAATATGAATATATGGTGTTAAATCGTGTTCAATATGATTTGACCAATTTGTAAGTACAAATAAATACGCATCTGCTGGACCAAAATTATCATCCACCAAATAATCATATTCTGATTCAGCTAAATAATTGTCGATATATTTCAGTAAACGATCTACTTCAGCATATGCTTTGGTTTTTTCATCATCCGTTAACTTACCACTAGAGAAAACTGCATAAGCATCATGCAACTCAGAATTTAAATAACCTAACCATTCAAGGACTTTGGCACGCCCCATGCCCGATGGTGGGATTAAATCCTGTTTAGGATCGTGTTGTGCCAGAAACGGTAAAATTGCAACGTTCTCAGTTAAGATTAAACCAGGATTAATCTCTAAAGCTGGAACATAACCTTTCGGGTTAATTTCATAATAATCTACCCCTTTCGAGGTTTTATGTGTTTTTAGATCAACGCGTTCTAAATCAAAATCTACATTTATTTCATTTAAAATAATATGTGCTGCCAATGAGCAAGCACCAGGTGAGTAATACAACTTCATAATTGATCCTTGTTATCTAACTCTTATGTTCTAAAATGCTTTACCATAATTTGCAAAATGTGTTTCCACAAATTTGTCAAAAAAAGTAAAAAATACTGAATGATCTGACTATTAGTGAAATTACATGATTTTGCAAGTAGTCTTATGTCAACTTTTTATTATCATCGTATATATCCTGCTCAAATAGATCATTTTTTTGAGGAGAATAGATTACTTCTATCCTCCTCTTTTTGCATAGATCACACTTTATCTTTTCTCGAGCGCTTGGAAAAACTTGCAAGACCCAAAAGACCTAAGATCGATAACCATCCAAAACTCCCCGATGAAGTATTTGACGGTGAAGGTTTATTCTCGGCATCACTCATATCAAGATCAACAATTACAGGATCATGATCTGAAGAGCGATAAGCATCTTCTGAGAAAAATAATGCTTTTTGTGCATCGGTTTTATATTCTTCGTTGTAATCTAAGACTGTTGGTTCATCTGCATTGATATGCCAAGTAAATGCTTTTTTTACTTTACTATATAAATTTGCATCTGCGATTGCGTGATCTAAATTGCCTGCGCCGCCATAGCCTTCCGCATTACTTGATACACCAAACACATAGCTATAAGCCTGCTCACCTTGCCCTACAACTTTGTCATTTAATAGAACTTTGTAATTTGCCTTTTCAAACACCTGAATCGGATCTTCTTTAGCATAACTATTCATATCCCCCAAAACCAAGATGTTTGGCTTTTCAACCTGAGTTGGATTTTTTGCCATCCATTGAACGAGTTGTTCAACAGCTTTCACACGCGTTGGGTTCCAACAACCCTGCCCATCTTTTTGATCAGCATCTGTTGTATTGGTATCGACACCTGTACATCCTTTAGATTTCAAGTGATTAGGAATAATCGTGAACATTTGCTTTCCAGAAATCGGTTGGAAAGTTTGCGCAATCGTCGATCTATTCTTATCACCTAAATCAAGTACAACTGGCTTGTTCACAGGTTTTACACGTTTGCTGTTATAAATAATGGCAACAGCAATCACATCTGTTCCTAAACGATCCTGATTTTCAGGAACTACATATTTCCAATCAGCGCCTAAAGCTTGGGTTAAATATGCAATTGCACTATTTTTATCATAGCCATTGTTTGCAATTTCCATCAAACCGTATACATCGGCATCAATTGCTTTTAAAGCTTTAATAATTTTCAAATGCTGTTTATCAAATTCAGATTGACTAGATGCTCCACGCTCAGTTGGAAATCCTGTTTTGCCATTGTCATAATTTAAGACATTAAATGCTGCTGCACGTATCAACCGCGTATCTTTAGTGGCGACATTTGGTCTTGATGGTGTTTTAGTGACCAATTCTGGGAGACTACGCCCCTGAATAGGCTGAATGCGCCAACCATTAAAACGGTATTCTAAAATCCCTTCAATGTTCTTAAGTTGATCACCAGAGCGCAAACTATTTGTTGCACTGAAGCTCTGCGGCAACCAAGGCGTTCTGTTTTGATTGTTATAACCATCATCTAAAATAATCTTCGATAATAAGTTTTTCTGTGCTAATGCTTTTGCCTCAGCAGATAAAGGTGGATATAAATTTGTTGGAATAAATAATCGCTCCTTACTTAGTGACAGCTCACCAAAGCGACCATAGTTATAATTTTCACTGATGGTTAAAGTTTGCGGTAGTTTTACCAACATCCCTTGATAAAGTTGCGGTGAATTTGCAGTTAATTCAGTCAAACTATGAAACGGTAAATCAACACTTTTTGGCTGTACCTGATTTGCCATATTGCTATTACAAGTCAAAATATCTTGCTGTAACTGATCAATCTGTAATTGGTTTTGATACGCAGTCAAACGTCCTCGTAAGATCACTTCATCCCCAACTTGCCCACCTTTAACAGAGCTACTCGCTGGAATATAAACAAAAATCGCATTACTCACGTTTGGTTTAGCTTTACTATCAATAGTTTGAATATAAAAACCAGAGAAACCATTTTCATAACGATAATCAGCAGTGATCACACCACGGAGCGTATAGTTTTGCCCTTGAGTTGCTTTATTATTTAAATCTGCAATCGCGGTGTCCGTACTTGAGCAACTGACTATTTCAGTAATAGGAGGTGTTGTTGAGCCTGTTAGATTTGAAAAATCATTCCGATCCTTCCATGCACGCCAAGAATTATCAAAATCAAATATAGTTTTAGGATCAACCTCAGCTACAGGATTTACCGTTTGCAAGCGAGTAAAACTATTCGCTTTACTAATTGTTGTTGTGCCCCAGCCACCAGAAACTGGTTGCTCACCCAATCTTCCAAAACGATCTACCACTTTGCCTTTATAAACCAATAAAATGGCATCATCGCCATTAAACGAAAGTGCAGCGACTTGATTGACCTTATCCCCTAACTCAGTTTGTAAGGCAGTATGTCCAACTAAAAAGCGCCCCTTACTCGCAAGGTTTCCGACTAAAGGATAGACAAATGGCTTAGATGTACCACCATTATTAAACTGTTGAATCTCATAATCAGCTAAATTAACGGCTGTTTGATCTGGATTATAAATTTCTAATCCTTTTTTATTATTACTACCATCAATATATTGGCTAAACATCAACTGGGCATGTGCCACAGAAAATACCGAAGAAGCCCCCAATAAGCCTAAACAAATTGCAATCGAATGGAATTTAAAATTTTTCATAAATTTTTACTTAATGTTTAAATCGACATTAGGCTATTCAATCTCTGTGACAAAAACATGAAGATTTTTTTACAAGTTTTTGATCGTTTGGAAAAACAAATGATCAAATAAAATCATTTAAAGATTTGACTTGACCTGATGAACACTTAAAATACGGCATTTCTATATTTATATCTCCAGAATCATGTCAAACGATCAGTTAGAAACGCAAATTACGGAACTCGACAATTTGCCTGAGCACCGTGAAATTGTGACGTTTATGCGTCGTTCAGCTCCGCTTAATACATCACAACGGACTGCTTTAGAAGATTATCGTGATTTAATTTTGGAATACCCAGTTGGTGATTTACGTCAACACTTTGAACATCCTGAACGACCTTTAACTGTTGAAATTGGCTTTGGTATGGGGCGTTCTTTGGTACTCATGGCAAAAGCCAATCCAGAACGTAATTTTGTCGGAATCGAAGTACATGTACCAGGAATTGCACAATGCGTGTATGAAGCTGGTATGGCTGGCTTGAAGAATTTATTTGTACTTGATGCAGATGCGATTCAAGTATTACGTGAAATGCCTGACAACAGCATTAACTGTGTGCAACTGTACTTCCCAGATCCATGGCAGAAGAAGCGTCACTTTAAACGCCGCTTTGTGATTCATGAACGTATGCAACTGGTTGAACAGAAGTTAGAGCTTGGGGGTACCTTCCATGCTGCTACCGATTGGGAGCCATACGCAGAATGGATGCTTGATATTTTAGATAATCGTCCAGACATGGAAAATTTAGCAGGTAAAGGTAATAGCTACCCTCGCCCTGAATGGCGTCCAGTAACCAAATTTGAGCGTCGTGGACTTGAATCTGGTCACAAGATCAATGACTTTATTTTTAAAAAAATTAAGTAGTGATTCTTAAAATTTCAAATACAAATAGCATTAAATATTATTTATTTAATGCTATTTATCTCATATTGGCTTACTGATATTAATTTTTTAAATCTTAAAAGAACAAAAACTGAATGCTCTCTGATGTCCATAGACGATAAAAACTATATCTCTCAAACCGTTATTATCGAACGGACTTTCTAGAATCAAACCTGATCAAACCTAAGTTGTTCTATTTACATGATCTATAAATATTTTTTACTCATATTTAGCTAAAATAAGAAACAGATAATTTTTACATCCCTTTAAGAAGTTATCGTTTCATAAACAATGAGTGCTATTCACTGTAATGATTTAACTCAATGATGAAGATAGGTTGGTTTTATGGAAAAAATACTGCAATGCCCCAAATGTGGTTCTACAGAAATCGAAGTACGTGATCATAACAAATTACTAAAAACAACAGGCGGAGTTCTAATGACGGCGGCGGGAACTACGGCTGGAACAGTGGGTGGAGCTGCAACAGGTGCATCAGTTGGTGCCACGATTGGTACTGTAGCAGGTCCATTAGGCGTCATTGTGGGTGGGACTATTGGAACATTTGTAGGTGCAATTAGTGTCGGAATTACTGGAGGAATCGCGGGTAATATTTTTGGGAAAAAAGCAGGTGTGGCGATCGACAAAAATATTTTCCAAGACTATCTTTGTCTCAAATGTAAACATCGTTTTAAACAGAAAAATTGATTAAGCTTGAGGCACATTTACATTCTTTTTTTAAGCTGATATTTAACAAATTATATCAGCTCAATGTATTTAGAGATAATCGCTCGATTTTCTAATATACAAATACATGATGTTCTAACATCTCTTGATATTAAAAATCATTCAAATTTTGTCCATCACAAATAAAATGAAATGGTTTCCCTATCATTATTTTCCGTGTAAATGTCGTTTCATAATACCTTCACTTAAAAGTTTATAAACATCCACAAGATCGCTTCCTGAATTCTTTTCTAATAACTGTTGATGCATTTTTAGAATATTTTCATCACCACGCATTGCAGGACCTGTTTGCATTTCTTTAGGATTATTGATCGTTGCTTTTTGAGCAGTTTCTAAAATCAATGGATAAAGTAAAGAAAAATCAACCTGTTGCTCATCAACAATTTGTTTAGAAAGATCATAACAGTAGTTGCTAAAATTGCATGCAAAAACAGCAGCCATGTGTAATGTCTGACGTTGTTGAGAACTATATTGATAAACCTTCGGAGTCAGACTATGTGCTAATGAAGCGAGCAACTCCAAGTCATTGTGCCGAACTGCCTCGACAAACATAGGTGTTTCTGCCCAATCAATCGCACGCTCATGACTAAAAGTTTGTAAGGGATAAAATACGCCAGATCTCTCATGTACTGTTGAAAGCACCTCTAAACTGGTACTTCCTGAGGTATGAACAATTAATGCTTGCTGTAAATAATGATTAATTTTCTGAATAACATCAGCTATGGATTGGTCAGATATAGCAATAATAACGAGATCAGTATTGGGATTTAATTGATCAAAATGATTAATCCCAGTAGCTTCCACTAAAGATGCTAAACGATTTGCTTTTTCTAAATCACGACTAAAAACTTGTACAATCTGGTGATCAGGATGTAATACTTTTGCTAAATGACAAGCAACGCGCCCTGCACCAATAAATGTAATTCTCATTTTTATTCGACCTATATACAAGCAAAGCTATCCATTATTAAATTATTTACGGAAAATTTCTAATAATGAATTAAATCACTAAAAAGTTAAGCAGAATAAGTCACAAAACCTATTCTGCTCAGAAACAAAGTTTAGATGAATGTCTGTACCGCTTTACCCTTCAAGGTCTGGCCTAGCAAAGGTGTATTTTTACCTTGAGATAAAATTGTCTCTTTTGATACTACCCACTCTAGTTCTGGATCAACCAACACCCAACCTGCTTCTTGCTGCCAACGTTCAGTCATATTTGCAACCTGCGCTGGAATTGAAGTCACTTTTTCAACCCACTCTAATGGTTCAAACAGACTTTCTTGAATCAGTTGTACACCCAAAGCTACATAAGTATCAAAAGCCGTTATTCCTGGTTGTGTTTCTGCAAAAGGCGCCATTTTTGCTGAACTGCTTAATGGTTCATGATGAGTACAAATTGCATCTATCACACCCTCTTTCACACCCTGACGCAATAACGCCTTGTCTTGTTCAGAACGTAATGGTGGGCGAACATGCGCAAGTGAGTTAAAACCATCAGTGAGTTGTTCAGTCAAATGTAGTTGGTGCATCGCAACATCCGCAGTGACTGGCAAACCTTTGGCTTTAGCTGCGCGAATCAAATCAACTGACGCACCACAAGACAATAAACCAAAATGTGCTTTCACGCCTGTTGCTTCAATCATCAAAAGGTATTTAGCAATTGCAACTGTTTCCGCGATCGCTGGAATCATTGGTAAGCCTTGACGAGAAGCGATAAAACCTTCGTGCGCGCAACCATCTTTTGCAAGCTGTGGCTCTTCGGCATAGAAGACAACGGTCAAATCCAAACCAGCAGCATACTCAAGAGTACGAATCACAACATCATCATTTTCAAATGCTGCATTGGCATTAGAAACAGCAGTACAACCACCTTTCTTTAAACCTGCCATATTAGCCGGCTGCTTCCCATTCAAACCTTGAGTTTGTGCACCAATAATATGTAGATAAATACCACCATCTAATTGTGCCTTTTCAATCAGACCATGAATAAGTGCGCCATTATCTTGTACGATAGGTTTTGAGTCTGGTGGAGTAATGACATGTAAAATACCATTTGCACGCGCAGCTTTACCTTCTGACTTTAATGTCCCATGTTGTTGTTGCCCTGGCTCACGTAAGCGTGCGCACAAGTCAACCATGGTTGGCATTAACCATTTACCTTGACCGTTAATCGTTTCATCAATTTGATCTGCGCTATCAACGAATTTACCATTCTTAATATAAACCGTTTGAACTTGATCAGTTTTTTGAATTGGATCGAGCACACGGACATTTTCAATTTTTACAATACTCATGTGATCTATCCTTTAAAGTGCAATCGCTTCAATTAAACCTTGTTCTTGTAACTGCCCTTGCATCGCAAGTGCCAGTACCGCCATTCGTACTGCAATACCGTTGGTTACTTGTTTCAAAATAACCGATTGATCTCCATCCGCAATACTTGAATCAATTTCAACACCACGGTTCATTGGACCAGGATGCATAACGATGCAATCAGGTTTAGCGAGCGACAAGCGTTCTTTATTAAGTCCATACATTTTGTAAAATTCAGATTGTGAAGATAATGCAGGTGAATCAATCCGCTCGTTCTGGATACGCAGGGCAATAATCACATCACAGTCTGTCACGCCTGCATCCATTTTATTAAACAGGCGTACATTTTCGCCATATTCATTAAAACCAACTGGTAACAGCGTATTTGGTGCAATCACGCGAATATCGTTGCAACCTAGTGTTTGTAAAGCAGCCACATTGGAACGTGCTACACGCGAATGTTTAATATCACCAATAATCGCAACAGTTAAGTCTTCAAATGGCTTCTTGGTTTCACGGCGAATGGTCAGCATATCTAACATCGCTTGCGTTGGGTGCGCATGACGACCATCACCTGCATTGATAATTGCCACTTTAGGACAAACATCTTTAGCAATAAAATGTGCTGCCCCAGAAGATGAATGACGAACTACGAAAATATCCGCAGCCATCGCTTCCAAATTCCAAAGCGTATCACGTAAGGTTTCACCTTTAGAGGTACTTGAACGTGCAATATCAATATTCAGAACATTTGCAGACAAACGTTTTGCAGCTGCCTCAAATGTAGTGCGAGTTCGAGTAGAGTTTTCAAAAAAAAGATTCATCACCGTCAGCCCTTCTAATAACGGACGGTTAATCAAATTATTATTATCGTCTAAAAAACTTTGTGCGGTATCTAAAATCTTGGTTAGGCTTTCTTTAGAAAGACCCTCAATGGTTAAGAAGTGCTTTAAATTTCCTTGTTGATTCAATTGAACCTGACTTGGTTGATGCAGGGCTGCAATATGCATAAAAGATTCCTATAGGTCGAATCACCAAAACTTGCATAGTGTAGCCCAATTTCTCTACTTTCGCAGAACAACTTTTCACCATTATGTTGCATTAAATGAGAGAGTTGCAACAGATTCGGCTAGCGGAGAGCACCAATATAGTGATGCGATACTTGTGCCCGATAGATTTCCTCTTCAGTGACTTCGGCAAAGTAAAGTTCTTCATCATTTGTTTGCTTTGGTTCTGCTACAAATAATGTTGATTCAGACTCAGGATATAAATCAAGCAAATGACTTAAACGCTCAACATAATGCGCTAATTCGGCATCGCGCGTTTCCAGTGCAATTTGCATAATATATCTAGCATAAGCTTGGTCATGCACCAAATACATCACATCAATCACACGACTACAGACTCGTCTTAAACGCACATACATTTGAGTTGCAACAGAAAAAGCTTCGGCATTTAGTACAAGTTCATGGTTCGTATTTGCTTTCATAAAGTCCTCACATCGTTGGGAGAAGTATTTCTTGATAATCCAGCTTTAGAAAGCAAAATATGTACCAACCATTCAAAACAAATAAAAATTATTTTATGACATGGTGAACTTATCTGATAAGTAAAAAACATATGCTGAAAATTTAAAGCAAAGACGTGATTCAATCTAAATAAGTAATACCGTATTACTAATCCAAAGAGTTTCACAATATGCCTTAGACCACAAATTAGAATTAATCTATGGAACATAATAAGGCTAAACATCAAAAGAAAAACCGTATTTCTCTTCCAAAATCAGTTAAAATAGTCGATTGCTAAAAATGTTTTTGGAAATTTGAATGAACGCTAAACCACGTCTAACAGACTATTGGGTGACCTGTGCTGACGGGCTTGAAACCTTATTACAACAAGAACTTGAGAATTTAGGCATTCAAAATATCCAACGTTTTGCTGGGCGTTTAATATTTAAAGGCACACTTGAGAATGCCTATCGCGTTTGTATGTGGTCTCGTTTAGCCTCTCGTGTGTTGTTACCAATACATACCCATGAACTTGAATTCACACATGACGCGCGTGATGTTGCAGAAGAACTCTACGAGGGTGCGATTAGCTTTGATTGGTCTCTTGTTTTTGCACCACAAAGTACCTTTGCTGTTCGCCTACATGTAGAACGCGAAATTAAAGTCAATACACAGTTTGCTACACTACGAGTTAAAGATGGTGTTGTTGATTCATTTATGGAGGCGGTTGGCAAACGCCCAAGTATTGATATTAAACAACCCGAAATTACACTTTATGTATTGGCTGGCAAAACTGAGCATACTTACTGCCTAGATTTATCAGGTGATTCTCTGCATAAGCGTGGCTATCGCCGTTTTATGACGGATGCACCGATCAAAGAAAACCTTGCAGCAGCAATCTTACAAAAAGCACAATTACAACAACTACAACCTGATCTAATTCTTGACCCAATGTGTGGTTCAGGCACATTCATTATTGAAGCCCTCATGATTTTAACGGATCGTGCACCAGGTTTAATCAGACGTTTTGGTTTTAATGGTTGGCATGGGCATGATCGTGAATTGTGGTTATCACTGAAAGCAGAAGCAGCAGAACGTCATGCAAAGGCTTTAGAGCAACCTCTACCCAAGTTTTATGCCTACGATGCGGATTGGGAAGCGGTTAAAGCCACTCGCCAAAACATCATTGCAGCAGGTTTTGAAAAAATACTCGACCAAATTCAAATTGAAGAACGGACTTTAGCAGATTGGGATGATTTCCATGCTGAAGGTAAAAAAGCCTTTGTTGTCACCAACCCTCCTTATGGGGAACGTTTAGGTGATAAGGCCTCTAGTCGATCATTCTATTTAGGTTTATCAGGATTATTACAGAAGAATTTTCCAAATCAGCCTGTTGCCGTGATTGCAGCACAAATTGAACAAGCAGATGTACTGGCTATCACCGAACCTCAAACTTTACGTTTGATGAATGGTAAATTACCAATCTACGTGCGTTTTGGTACCATCAAGCCAGCAACCGTCACCCAACCTTTTTTGGCAACATGGCAACCTCAGCAATTTGAAAAAATTGAAGGTGCAGAAGACTTTACCAATCGTTTGCAAAAAAATATGCAAGCCTTAAAAAAATGGGCTGTGAAAGAAAATATTTTTTGCTTACGTTTGTATGATGCCGATCTACCTGATTTTAACATTGCCGTCGATTTATATGGAGATCGTTTGCATGTTCAGGAATACGCACCACCCAAAACAATTGATCCTGAAAAAGCCAAAAAACGTTTTAATTTGGGTTTAGCTGCCATTCGTGCAGTGACTGGCTTAAATCGTGACGCAATTTTTATCAAAACCCGTGCAAAGCAAACGGGAACCAATCAATATGAGAAACAAAGCACTGCGTCTAAACGTTTTATTGTGCAGGAAGGCAAAGCTAAAATTCTCGTCAATTTAACAGACTATTTAGATACTGGTTTATTCTTAGATCATCGTCAAATTCGTCTAAGAATTGCCAAAGAAGCACGTGGCAAACACTTTCTTAATCTTTATAGCTATACCTCAACTGCTAGCTTACATGCAGCACTTGGCGGTGCAGCAAGTACTACGAGTGTCGACCTATCAAATACTTATTTGAATTGGTCAAAAGAAAATTTTGTATTGAATGGTTTAACGGTGGATCATGCTGATGAACAACATATGTTCTTTTCGAGTGATTGCTTTGAATGGTTAAAAGAAGGTCATGAACAATATGATCTCATCTTCATTGATCCTCCAACTTTCTCTAACTCAAAAAAGTTTTATGGTACATTTGATGTACAGCGTGATCATGTTTCCCTGCTTAAACGTGCAATGAATCGTTTAACCAGTGATGGTACTTTGTACTTCTCAAATAACTATCGTGGGTTTGAGTTAGATGAAGAAATCGAAGCAATCTATCATGTCGAAGAAATTACTTCTGAAACGATAGGCTTAGACTTTAAACGTAATCAAAAAATTCATCGTGCTTGGAAAATCCAACATAATCAAATTTAAGGAATGATTTTTCTCATTATTTAAATGTGAATTTGGTTCTTTTTACATTAGGAGAATCAAACTCATAAATCATGAAGTTATCTGGAGCCTCATCATGGGGCTTCATACTTGCTTTCTTCTTTTCCCGCACATCCATTACAGACGTTTTCTTTTGTTCTTCATAAGGTGATAAAGCACCTTCAGCAAGCATACTGATCCTTATTTCACGCAAATTACGGTCACTCAATATGCGTTGAGAACGCCAACGTTCTTCCTCTGGCTTCATCGCATCTCGTTGAGCTTTTTCGATAATATTAGGCAGCGCCTTGGTCAACATACCTGTTTGTAAGGCTAAAGTTCCCTCTGTCATCGGTTGCACAGCCCAACCTACTATTGGAAATGCTGTTATGAACATAATTACACCAATATAAGTGCAATAATGTTGCTTATTCTCCATTTTAATTCATCCTGAATTTTTTTCTTATTTATTCCGAAACTACCAAGCTTTTCATAAAATCGCAATGTCATTGGTAATATTCCTTAAGAAATCAGATAAATTGCACTGATATAAAAAAAGATGGTGATTTTCATCACCATCTTTTTAGCCAATCATTCAAATTAGATTTAGCTAAGTTTCATTTTATCAAACACAAGCTGCCCACTATCGCCTTTAATCAGAATATTATCTCCGGGCTGGAATTCACCAGATAAAATTTTCTGAGCCAAGTTATTTTCAACTTGTTGCTGTATTGCACGTTTTAGTGGTCGTGCACCATAGATTGGATCAAAACCAGCATCAATCAATAGATCAAATGCACTATCATCGACAGTTAAAGCCATATCTCGTTCGCTCAGACGTGAACGTAAACGATCCAATTGAATATCCGCGATACCACGAATTTGAGCTTTTTTCAACGAATGGAAAATGACTAATTCATCAATACGGTTAATGAACTCTGGACGGAAATGCTGAGTTACAGCGCTCATGACCACTGTTCGAACTTCCTCATCAGTTGCACCTTCACCTAATTCACGTACATCTTGTGAGCCTAAATTAGATGTCATCACAATGACCGTATTTTTAAAATCGATAACACGACCTTGAGAGTCAGTTAAGCGACCATCATCCAATACCTGTAACAGGATATTGAATACATCTGGATGCGCTTTTTCCACTTCGTCAAATAACACCACACTATATGGCTTACGACGAACAGCTTCTGTTAAAACCCCGCCTTCTTCATAACCCACATATCCCGGAGGAGCACCCACTAAACGGCTGACAGAATGCTTTTCCATAAATTCAGACATGTCGATACGAATCATTGCATCATCACTATCAAACAAGAAATTTGCTAATGCTTTAGTTAACTCAGTTTTACCCACACCTGTCGGTCCAAGGAATAAGAATGATCCACTCGGACGATTCGGATCAGATAAACCTGCACGTGAACGGCGGACTGCATTGGAAACTGCAACCACAGCTTCATGTTGCCCGACTACACGATTATGTAAAAAGTCTTCCATATTCAGTAGTTTTTCACGTTCACCTTGTAGCATTTTCGCCACAGGAATGCCTGTTGCCGCACTCACTACTTCAGCAATTTCATTTTCAGTCACTTTGGTACGAATTAGCTTCGGTTCTTCATTTTCCTCTGCGACTTCCGCTTGTTCCAAGCGTTTTTGCAACTCAGGAATCACGCCATATTGTAAGCGTGCTGCTTCAGCCAAATCACCTTCACGTTTTGCTTTTTCTAAAGCAACACGTGCTTGATCCAATTCAACCTGAGCTTTCTTATCACCTTCAACGAGTGTCTTCTCGGCTTTCCAAATTTCCTCTAGATCATTATATTCTTTTTGCTTTTCAGCAATTTGCTGTTCAAGATGATTCACTTCAGCTTTACTGCCAGCATCTGCATCTTTCTTCACTGCTTCTAATTGCATTTTCAATTGGATTAAACGGCGATCAAGTTTATCTAAAGCTTCGGGTTTAGAATCGATCTCCATTTTGATACGTGAAGCAGCTTCATCAATTAAATCAATGGCTTTATCAGGCAATTGACGATCCGTGATATAACGATGCGACATTTTTGCAGCTGCAATAATTGCTGAGTCTAAAATTTGTACGCCATGATGCGTTGCATATTTTTCTTTTAGACCACGTAAAATCGCAATGGTATCTTCCACACTTGGTTCATCAACGAGTACTTTTTGGAAACGACGCTCTAGGGCAGCATCTTTCTCAATATATTGACGATATTCATCTAAAGTTGTTGCTCCAACACAACGCAACTCACCACGTGCTAAAGCAGGTTTAAGCATATTACCTGCATCCATTGCACCATCGCCTTTTCCTGCACCTACAAGCGTGTGTAATTCATCAATAAATAGAATGACTTCACCTTCTTGATTTGCAAGATCATTCAGAACGGCTTTCAAACGTTCCTCGAACTCACCGCGATATTTAGCACCTGCAAGCAACGAACCTAGATCCAAAGACAATACCCGTTTACTTTTTAGACTTTCAGGAACTTCTCCATTAATAATTCGTTGCGCTAGACCTTCAACAATCGCAGTTTTACCCACGCCAGGTTCACCAATCAAGACTGGGTTATTTTTAGTTCGGCGTGATAAAACCTGTATCGTGCGACGTATTTCATCATCACGACCAATAACTGGATCAAGCTTACCAGCCAAAGCACGTTCTGTTAAATCAATGGTATATTTATTCAATGAATCGCGTTGATCTTCATGATTATTGCTCATGACTTTGTCATTTCCTCGAATATTTTCAATTACTTTGCGTAAACTATCTGGTGTTACCCCAACGCTGTTTAATATCGTTTTGGTTTCACCCGTTTCCGCTAAACTTAATAACACCCAATCTGTTGATAAGAATTCATCACCTGCTTTTTGCGCATAACGATCAGCTAAATTTAAGATCTTTACCGCTTCAGGATTAAGATTAATATCTCCAGTTGGATTTGATAAAGTCGGTGCATTTCTTATTGCTTGTTCTAACTTTTGTTTTAACTCTGGCAAGCGTGCACCTGATTGCTGCAACAAACTTAAATTGGCAGGCTCTTCTAGTAAAGTCGATAAAATATGAATACCCGCAATAGAAGTATGATCTTTACCCATTGCCAATGATTGTGCATCTGAAAGAGCTTGCTGTAGACGGTTCGTAAATTTTTCAAAGCGCATTCTTGTTATTCCTCACAACAAATTTTTAACTTATCACTAAGATGGGAACACTTTTTAAAATTTCAAATAAAATTTATATATTTTTCAATATTTTGTTTAAATTAAACTTTATAAAACTCAGCAATAATATGGGTATATAAACAATCTATTTCAAGTATATTTTGTATAATTTTCTATCTATTCTGATTTAAACAATATCCATATTGTTATTTTAGGGTGAAACTTTTACCTTAAGTCTTTACTTCATTTAAAAATGATCGTTATGCATTTAAGAAGAATTGTAATAGCTAGTATTTGCCTTTTCCTTATTCAGATGGCTATCGCTCAATTACCACAGAATTCACGACATGCAGGGGACTAAATTTCCAAGTTTTATTCCAACAACAGCAGGCAAATTTAGTAACTCATTTGGACGCAAACGTTTCTTTAATAATGAAGAACGCGCCCCACATTCAGGTCTAGACATTCCAGCACCAATTCGCCAAAAAGTTGTAGCGCCAGCAGATGGCATTATCGTTCAAACTGGTGATTATTTTTTCAATGCTAAGACTGTTTTGATTGATCACGTTCAAGGTTTAATCAGTATGTTCTGCTATCTCAGTAAAATTGATGTTTCAAAGGGACAACATATTACTCAAGGTGAACTTTTAGGTTTAGTGGGAAATACAGGTCGAGTCACTGGTCCACACCTGCACTGGGGAATGAGTTTAAATGATGCACGGATAGACCCACAATTATTACTAAAATAAAAACTATGTCGATAAAAAAGTGATCTAAACAAATAGATCACTTTTTAGTTAAACTTAATAATTAAGTCTTAATCAGCTTCTACAATTTCAAAGTCATGTGTGATTTCTACACCACCATCAGACAACATTTTGCTCGCAGAACAATATTTTTCTGCTGAAAGTTCAACTGCTTTTTCAACTTGCTTTGCTTTAACCGCTTTACCTGTTACTACGAAATGTAAGTGAATTTTTGTAAACACCGCAGGAATAGAATCAGCTCTCTCCGCTTTTAACTGGCATACAACATCGGTCACATCTTGGCGTGATTTCTTTAAAATAGTCACAATATCAAACGAAGCACACCCACCAAGTCCCATTAAAATCAACTCCATAGGACGTGGCCCACGGTTTTCACCACCATACTCAGCAGAACCATCCATCACTACACTGTGACAACTTTCTGATTTCGCTTCAAAAGCAACATTCTCTAACCAATGTACACTTGTTTGCATTGCAACTACCCGAAAAACGTTATAAATTTACTTCAGTTCTTGTACACTAACATAAAATGAGTTGATAAGGAATTTCATCTCTTCTGTGTAGAAAAGGCTCCATGGGGCCTGTGCGATCGGTTTTATCCAAATTCGGAAATTTTAAGCATGACTTCAAATTTTTCACATCTTAGCACTGATGCGTTGTCTCCAGGTCAATTACCTGAGTCAGTTAAAGCATTGCTAAAACGTGCTCATATTAATAGATACCCTAAACGCACCACGATTGTTGACGCTGGAACGGAATCAAAATCACTGTATTTAATATTAAAAGGTTCAGTGTCAATCATATTACGTGAAGATGATGAGCGTGAGATTGTTGTTGCATATCTCAATCCAGGTGATTTCTTTGGTGAAATGGGGCTGTTTGAAAATAACCCTCAACGTACCGCAGAAGTACGTACTCGAGATGTTTGCGAAATTGCAGAAATCTCATATGAAAATTTCCACGAACTCAGCAAACAATACCCTGACCTGAGCTATGCTGTATTTGCTCAGCTTGTTCGCCGTCTGAAGAATACAACGCGTAAAGTCACTGACTTAGCATTTATCGATGTATCTGGTCGTATTGCTCGTTGTTTAATTGACTTATCTGCGCAGCCTGAGGCAATGATTCTACCGAATGGTCGTCAGATTCGTATTACACGTCAAGAAATTGGTCGTATTGTGGGGTGTTCACGTGAAATGGTTGGTCGTGTTTTAAAAACACTTGAAGATCAAGGCATGATTCAAACTGATGGTAAAGCAATTTTAATTTTTGATACTTCTTTAGATGATAACGCATTTTCTGAAGATGAATTTGATGATGAGGATTAATCCCCTCTAGCTTTAAGCTAATTTCAAAGCCAGTGCAAACCACTGGCTTTAATTTTATCCAGATGAAGCTAAGCTATTTAGCTTTTCATCAATTCTGCTTACATAATTACTATGATTATAGAGATAATCAGAATATAAAGCCTTGCAAACTTTTTTTATAATTCTTGTTAATCATGGGTATATTTATAAGATACTGATTTGGAGCAAATAAGTATGAAAAAATTGGCTTTAAGCCTTTGTGCAATGACTGTAATAACGATTTCAGGTTGTGCATCATTTGCAGATATGGCAGGTGCTGACAGTGCCACATTAAATGCTCAGTCCGCTCAAAGCTTTGCAAAGATGACACAGGAAGCTCGTGCCAAGAATCAATTGGATATGAGCTCAAATACTTATCAACGTATTAATTCAGTATTTTTGCGCTTAAAACCGTATGCTGACCAAATGAACCAAACCGGTCAGCGTTTTGATTGGCAGTTAGCAGTACTAAAATCAGATACTGTAAATGCCTATGTTGCGCCAGGTGGGAAGGTCGTTTTCTATACGGGTATTGTGAACAAGCTGAATTTGACCAATGATGAAATCGCAGCAATTATGGGACACGAAATGACCCATGCCTTAGAAGAACATGCCAAAAGTAAAATTGGTGCACAAGCACTTACAAACTTAGCGATTGGGATTGGTACGACTTATGCGGGTGCGAATATTGGTGAAGCAGGTAATGCGGCAATTGCTTTAGGTAGTCAAATTGGTATTGGTTTACCCTATTCTCGTAGTTTAGAAAGTCGCGCTGATTTTGGTGGGTTAATGCTGATGGCTAAAGCGGGATATAATCCAAATGCAGCAATTAGTCTTTGGGAAAAAATGGATCGTCTAGATGGTGCTGGTGGTGCATCATTCTTATCAACTCACCCATCAAATAGTCAACGTATTGGTGATATGCGTAAAAATTTACCTGCTGCTCTGGCAGTTTATAATAAACGTCGTTAATTTAGCCAAAGCCATTAGATCTCATTTTAGAGGTTTAATGGCATATCCTTTAGCTGTCTTATATACACAAACTCTAATTTATCTCAGCAATTTTTGAATCCGTTTCAACAGTCTGATTAATCTCTATCAGCTTTTGAATTTTCCCCGTTTGTGGAGCAATCACAGGGACCTCCATTTTCATTGCTTCCATAATTGCAATTGTCTCACCTTGGTTTACATGATCATTTTCTTGAACTTTCCACACGGTGATTACACCACTCATCGGTGCTAAGACACTATTACTACTTTGGTTCTGATCAGAAACATTTGGTTTCTGATTTGGTGGTTGTGTCCCAACTAAACTAAAAAATCCATTTGGTAAGCCAATCTGATGCAACTTTCCATCTATTTCAATTGGATAACGTTGTAATTCAACTTGATTGCTCAGTTTACTACGTGAATAGTGAGGATAATCATGGCGACTATCTTGTTCAATCCAACGTGTATGTACTTTAAATTCATCAATAAAGTCAGCATCTGACAGGATTGCACGATGGAATGGCAATACTGAAGCAATGCCCTCTATTTCAAAATGGGCAAGCGCTCTTTTAGCCCGTTGAATTGCAATCTCGCGAGTTGCACCAGTCACAATTAATTTCGCAATTAAAGAATCAAAATGACTTGAAACAACACTTCCAGTCATCACCCCCGTATCAAGACGAATACCAATTCCTGATGGTGGGTGAAAACGAGTAAGCTGTCCAAATGCTGGGATAAAACCACGTGCTGGATCTTCCGCATTAATTCGGAATTCAATTGCATGTCCTATTGGTTTTGGCATTTCTTGAATCGAAAGTGGTTGACCTAAAGCAATTCGAATTTGTTCTACAACTAAGTCTAAGCCCGTAGTTTGCTCAGTAACTGTGTGCTCAACTTGTAGGCGTGTATTAACCTCTAAGAACGAAAGTTGACCATTTTGACTAAGTAAATACTCGACGGTACCTGCCCCGACGTAATCTGCAGCGCGGCAAATTGCAATAGCAGATTGCACTAACTGAGCTTCAATATGCTCATTAATAAATGGTGCAGGTGCTTCCTCGACTAGCTTTTGATTACGGCGTTGTAAAGAACAATCTCTCGTTCCTACAACGACAATATGTCCCTGTTGATCAGCAATAATTTGTGCTTCCAAATGCCGAGGCTTATTTAAATATTGTTCAACAAAACATTCTCCTCGACCAAAAGCAGCGAATGCTTCTCGCACAGCCGATTCATATAAATCGGCAACTTCATTCAATTGCCAAGCAACTTTTAAACCACGTCCACCACCACCATACGCAGCTTTTATCGCAATCGGCAGACCATACTGTTTCGCAAAATATACGGCTTCTTGAGCTGATTGAAGTGGTTGTTCAGTACCATGAACCAAAGGTGCATTTACCGACTGTGCAATTTTACGCGCTTGTATTTTGTCACCAAGTTTATGGATAGTTTCAGGAGATGGTCCAATCCAAATCAGCCCCGCATCCATCACAGCTTGGGCAAATTCGGCACGTTCTGATAAAAAACCATAACCAGGATGAATCATGGTCACTTGGGCTTTATACGCAATATCAATAATTTTATTGATATCTAAGTAAGTGTGCTGTGCTGTTTGTCCTGATAATGCCCAAGCTTCATCTGCAAGTTGAACATGCAAACTGGCAATATCATCATCTGCATAAATCGCCACTGATGTAATATCCATATCTTTACATGCGTGAATAATGCGTACAGCAATTTCTCCGCGATTCGCAATCAGCAGCTTATGTTTTTTATGCATCTTTTTTGACATCCATGAAATCATAAATTTTACGAAATTGAATATGGCAACCAGCTGGAATCTGTGCAATTAAGTCCAAATGATAGGATGCGACCGCCGCAATCACAGGATAACCCCCTGTAATAGGATGATCATTCATAAATAATACAGGCTGACCATTTGGAGGAATTTGCAAAGCACCTGTACAACAACCTTCGCTCGGTAATTCTTGCTCGAATTGTCGCGTTAAAGGCTGATCACCCACTAATCTCAATCCAATTCGATTACTCTCTGTGCTCACTAACCAAGTTTGTTTAAACAATAAATCAAGGCTTTCTTCGGCAAACCAATCTGTACGCGGCCCTAACACGAGATCTATTTCAATAATCTCATCTCGTTTAGGTAATTTAATCGGTATTAGATTTAAGCTGACAGGCTGCGTTTTTAATTGGGCAAAATGAATCTCATCACCCACTTGAATTGGTTTTGTACCCAATTCAGCCAAAGAATCATAACTAGCACTTTCTAGTACTTGCTCAACAGCGATACCGCCTCGTAGCGCAATATAATTACGAATCCCTGCACTCGGTGCTGAAATATAAATTTCATCACCATAATCTAAAGCAATCGGCTGATACAAAGCCACTTTAACTTTATCCGCGCCAATATAAGTAATCCATACTTCCGTTTCCGCACCTGTCACAGCAATAACTGTTGCTTCTAAAACCTGTAATCGCAATCCACCATTTAAAACTTCCATGACGGCTGCATTCTGTGGATTGCCAACAATTAAGTTTGCCTGACGAAATGCCTTTTGATCCATAGCACCTGCCCGCCCCACGCCTAGCTCAGCTAAATTTTTACGTCCTTCATCTTGGATCAATACTTGTAAGCCAACATTTTTAACGCTTAACACAGCAGGTTTTTTAATCGATTTTCTTTGAGAAAATCTCTGAGCAGGCACACAAATTTGGGTTGGATTATGACTATCATCCTTAAAGATGACATGATCACTCGGCAGTAATAAAGCAGGCTGTTGTCGATGAATATCCCACAATATCTCATCAGTCTGTCCAATCAACTGCCATCCTCCCGGACTATCTTGAGGATAAATACCGCTATATTCGCCTGCTAAACCTACTGCCCCTGCACTAACTTTTTTACGTGGTGATGCTAAGCGTGGAATACTCCTAAATACTTGCTCAGGATTGGTTAGATAAGCAAAGCCGGGAGCAAAGCCAATAAATGCAACTTGCCAATAAGAGTTGGTATGTTTCTGAATGACTTGTTCAGTACTTATTCCTAAATATTCAGCAACATTATTTAAATCAATACCGTTATAGCGCACACCGATAACGATTTCCTTCCCTTGACGCAAAGTATCCTGACTGATTCTTTGGCTTGAAATCCATCGAATGAGTGTATGCATCTCGACCAATAACGAATCAAAATAAATCAGTATGCTACGTGCCGCAGGAATAAGTTCTTTTATATGAGGATGCTGTGCTTGTTTTAAGCAGTAATGAACCGCCATTGTTTCTTCTAAACTTTCAAGCTCAATCAAAAAACAATCTAAATTAACGGATAGAAATCGCATAAAACAGCTCTTTTAAAATGTTTAAAACTCATTCAAAGACTAAAAGCACGAACTTCAATTTGATTTTCTAACAATACTTGGCGAATCGTTTCTGCCATTTGTACCGCCCCAAAGGTATCACCATGCAAACAAATGGTATCTGCCTGAATTGTAGTGAAATCCCCTTCAATCGATTCAATACCTCCGTTCTGAATCATGCTCAGTACACGTTGAGCTACGACTTCTGCATCATGTAAAACAGCACCTTCTAAACGGCGTGAAACTAGTTCACCATTACGATGATAAGCACGATCAGCAAACGCTTCAGAAATAACGCCAACTCCCTGCTTACGAGCAAAATTAATTAAAGGCGAACCCGCCAATGCAACTAACACTAATTTTTTATCTGAATGCTGTATTGCATCAATCACTGCTTGAGCTTGAGTTAAATTGGTGGCAATAGTGTTATATAAAGCACCATGTGGTTTGACGTAAGTCACTTTTGTTCCAGCGACTTGAGCCAACCCTTGCAGCGCTGAGATTTGATAAAGCACGTCTGCGTATAATTCATCATAAGATACATCCATATTACGGCGACCAAAACCAACCCGATCTGGATACGAAACATGCGCTCCCACACTAACATTTTGAGCAGCCGCTTGTTTTAAGGTATTTAACATATTGACAGGATCGCCTGCATGAAAACCGCATGCAATATTGGCACTACTCACAATCGCAAGAATCTGCTCATCATTTCCCATTTTCCAAGCACCATAGCTTTCGCCTAAGTCGCTGTTTAAATCAATATGCATATATAAACCTAATGCTGATTTTATGATCCGATAATTAAGTAATATATTCGAAGTGATTACAAAATCACATATTTTATCGACTTTAACAGCTTATAGCTGTGACTAAGGTTACGGTTTCTTGTGCCTGTAAATGTCTAAGTGTTAGCACTTCGGGATACTATGCTTGGCGAAAGCGACAGATGTATGTCCATCAGAAATATACTGATTTAAAAGCTATTTATTGGCAGCACCATGCTCGCTTAGGGGCACCTTCATTGACGCATGACATGCATGATTTAAGTTACTGCATAAGTGAACGTACAGTTGGAAGAATGAGGATTTGAGTTGCCGCCTGTTGGATTCATATTTCCAACACAACCATTTAAAAACAAGCTAGATACAGAACAGATCAAAATTGGATATTTCATCTATACACCCCTTATTGAGTGAATGAATGATTTGCAAAATTGTACAAAAACCAGCAGAAATGACTAAAACTCAAAGCTAGTTTATGAATAAACCATATCAAAACAAAAACAGTTGTAAATTTTCATTCACAACTGTTTTATAAATAAATCTATAAATGATTTAAATAAATTTATTTCGCAGCCATACGAATACCGCCATCTAAGCGGATCACTTCACCATTTAAATATGAATTTTCAGCAATATGTGCAACCAAACGACCAAATTCTTCAGGACGTCCCAAACGTGATGGATAAGGCACCATTTGCCCTAAGGCATCTTGTACATTTTGAGGTAAGCCTTTCAGCATTGGAGTTTCCATAATCCCTGGTGCAATGGTTAAAACACGAATTTGATGACGTGCTAACTCGCGCGCAATCGGAAGCGTCATCGCAACTACAGCACCTTTTGATGCAGAATAAGCCGCTTGTCCAATTTGCCCATCAAAAGCAGCAACTGAAGCTGTATTTACAATCACCCCACGATCTTCATCGCCTTCAGCAACAATATTTTTACTCATTGCATCTGCTGCGAAACGCAACATGTTAAATGTACCCGTTACGTTGATATGTAAGGTTTTTGAAAACATAGCTAAATCATGTACAGATTCTTTGCCCACAACTTTTGCTGAGGGTCCAATCCCTGCACAGTTGACTAGTCCATATACCGCGCCATATTTTGCAACAACATCTTTAAAGAGTTGCTCTGCAGCTTGTTCATCAGTTACATCTAATTTTACAAATTCAGCTTGTGCACCTAATGCTTGTGCCTGTTGTTCACCCGCTTCAGTGTTCATATCGACTAAGGTAACCGTCGCACCTTGCTTAACGAGAACCTCTGCTGTTGCAGCACCTAAACCAGAGCCACCACCAGTAATAACAAAATGTTTTCCTTGAATTTTCATCTAAATTTCCTCGTAAATTAAAGATATAAATTTTTATAAGCGAGAGTAAAGCCAAGTTTTTTCCGATACAATTCCTAAAAGTAGCAAAAGTGATGCGACTTTTGAGCATTCAACCTATTTACTCTCCTATATTTTATTTCTATATGAGCAAAAGCACCGATCTCGATCTTAATTCTGCTAAGGATACAATTTCAATTGCTTTAATTCGTGAAGCATTGAGTGTTGCCGCAAGTCGAGGTTTAGATATTCTTCATATCGCTAATCAAGCAGGCGTTTCAGTCGAACTGCTCAGTTCAACCAAAGCCCGTGTTCAAGTGATGCAATGTGCACGATTGTGGATTGAGCTAGCAGAGCATATGAATGATGAGTTTCTAGGGATGGATTGCCACCCTATGCGCAGAGGGAGCTATAGCTTATTAGCAAAATTAGCATTCAGTGCAGAAACATTAGAACAAGCTATTCAAGAAATCTTAAAGTTTCTGAGTTTAGTGTTGGATGACATTCACGGTGAATTGATTCAACAAGGTGCAAAAGCATACTTAATTTTGCATGACCGTGAACATCCTAAACGCATGTTTACTTATTCGACCTATTTGATGTTAGTCCATAGTTTAATGTGTTGGCTAAGTGACCAGCGCATCCCTTTTCAGAAAATGACCTTTAAATGTCATCAACCTGTCGAAATACAGGATTATCGTGTTCGTTTTTGCGAAGATATTCAATTTAATGCTGATCAAAATCTCATTGAATTTGATGCAAACTACCTCAAACACAAAATCAAAAAAGACAAACAGGCTTTAAATGACTTTCTCAGACAAACGCCTTACAACCTAATTGTTCGCTTTAAAAATGAAAATTCTTTAAGCTTGCAAATCCGTCGTCAACTGCTTTTACAACCACCCTCAGAGTGGGATGAACTCAAAGAAATTGCCCAACAACTAAATATGTCAACGGCAACCATTCAACGCCGTTTAAAACAAGAAGGTGTGAGTTATCAGCAGCTTAAAAATGATATTCGCTGTGATATTGCAATTGAACGACTCAGCAAAACTAATGACTCTATCCAAAGTATTAGTGATGATCTAAGTTTTCATGATCCAAGTGCATTTCATCGCGCTTTTAAAAAATGGACAGGCGTTAGTCCCGGTGCGTATCGTGCGAAAACACTATTTAGTAAAATAGAAGCTTAAATAGTTTTTTGTCCTAGACTGATACGGTCATTGCCACCATAATCCTTGATAGTCTGAATCTGCTTAAAACCTTGTTGTTCAAAAATATCTCGTACCGCTTGGCCTTGATCATAGCCATGCTCAAGCACAATCCAACCATTGGGTTTAAGCCAATCTTTGCCTTGGGTAATAATGGTTTCAATATCCGCCATACCCTTCTTATCAGCAATCAAAGCACGCTCAGGTTCAGACTTGAGCTTTTGCATATGTACATCTTCAGGATCAATATACGGCGGATTGGAGACAATCAAATCAAACTGTTGCTGCTCTAAAGCCTCGAACCAAGCCCCACAAGCGAACTTCACTTGCATCAGCCCGTGTCGAACTGCATTGTCCTGCGCCACATCTAAAGTTGGTGCGTATATATCAGTTGCAGTGACTTGCCATTGCGGACGCTCACTTGCGAGCGCCAAAGCAATTGCGCCTGTTCCTGTGCCTAGGTCAACAATATTCGCATGTTGATCGAGTGGCAGTTTGAGCACCGTTTCAACCAAAATTTCGGTATCTGGGCGTGGCACTAGAGTGTCATGGGTGACTTTTAAATCCAACGTCCAAAAAGGTTGTGAACCTGTGACATAAGCCAAAGGCTCACCCTGTTCGATACGTGCAAGCCCATCTAAAAAAGCCTGTTCCTGTATTTCAGTCAACTCTTGCTCAAGTCTTAATTTGAGTTCTAAAGCATTGATACCTAGTAGGTGTTCAAGTAGCCATGCCGCCTCTTGACGTTCATAGCTATCAATTTCACCTTTGATTTCTAAGGCTTGAGCAATATTCATTAGCCGCCATTTTCCTGTGCAAGCATCGCCAACTGATCCGCCTGATATTCACGATGTAAGCTATCCAGCAATTCCGTTAAATCACCTTCCATAATTGCATCTAACTTATATAAAGTCAGGTTAATACGGTGATCAGTCATACGACCTTGAGGGTAGTTATAGGTACGAATACGTTCAGAACGATCACCTGAACCGACGAGGTCACGGCGCATTTCTGAAGTTGCTGCATCAGCGGCTGCACGTTTAGCATTTTCTAAACGTGAGACTAACAATGCCATCGCTTTGGCTTTATTCTTATGTTGCGAACGCTCTTCCTGACATTCCACTACCACACCCGATGGAATATGGGTAATACGCACCGCAGAATCGGTTTTGTTAATATGCTGACCACCTGCACCTGATGCACGATAGGTATCAATGCGCAGATCGGCGGGATTGATTTCAACTGTGGTATCCACATCCACTTCCGGCAGAATCGCAACAGTACACGCAGAAGTGTGTACACGACCTTGAGATTCAGTCGCAGGTACACGTTGAACACGGTGTGCACCACTCTCAAATTTCAAACGACCATAGACGCCTTCGCCGTCAATACGGCAAATGATTTCTTTATAACCGCCATGCTCACCTTCATTTTCAGAAAGTACTTCAATACGCCAACTTTGTGTTTCAGCGTATTTGCTATACATACGGAATAAATCACCCGAGAAGATCGCAGCTTCATCACCACCTGTACCCGCACGCACCTCAAGATAGGCTGCATTGGCATCATTTGGATCTTTCGGAATCATTAGAACATTTAATTGTTCTTCGAGATTAACGAGAAGCGCTTTATTTTCTTTAATTTCTTCTTCAGCCATATCTTTGAAATCGGGATCTGATTTCATTATTTCAGCCGTTTCAATATCTTCTTCAGCTTGACGATATTTGCTCCAAACCTCAGTGATTTCTGTTAAATCATTATGTTCGCGAGACAATTTACGAAAACGTTTATTGTCCGAAATTACTTCTACATCAGCGAGCAATGCAGTCAGCTCTTCGTGACGATCACAAAGCTGATCCAGTCTTAAACGGAGTGATGCTTTCATGGGCGGAATATCTCAAAACTAAAGACTCAGTGCCGATCAAAATAATGAAGCACGAGCAAAATCAAAAAATTGCGCATAGTTTACAGATTCTAAGGCTTAAAAGACATAGAGAAACTAGGTAACTTACCAATCCCCTATTATTTCATCACAAATTCTGCGTTTTTTAGTATGTATAGGTTGTTCTCTTCCCTGAGCTTCGATATAAATAATCAAAGATAAATTAGAATAATAAAACAATAGGATAAACGATGAGTAATTTAATAAACCGCCCTACACTCGCCTTCACAGCCGCAAGCTGGCTTGCGGTTCTTATTGGTGTTGTTGGTTTTATGATTGGATTGTGGAATGCAGAAATGCCTCTGCATGAAAAAGGCTATTATTTGATCATTCTATTATATGGACTGTTCTCCACGATCTCACTACAAAAAACATTACGGGATCAATTAGAAGAAATACCTGTAACTATGATTTATGTTGCGCTTTGTTGGGCATCAGTTGGTATTTGCATTGGATTATTACTATTTAGTTTAACTAACGCTACGCTCACTTTAAGTGAAAAAGGGTACTACATTATGTCTTTCTTACTCAGTTTGTTTGGCGTCACAGCGACCCAAAAGAACATTCGTGATCTCGATCATTTACGTCATCAACAAGAAATAAATTCTCATCAACACAAATTAGAAGAAGAGTCGAGTAAGAAAGTTCCATTAGATTAATTACAAGCCATTAAAGAGTGCTTGTCGTTTAAGCCTCTTTTTGTGAATTAAATCAGTATTTGATTGATTACAAATATTTATTTCACCTTATTCAGGATTGTTATTAACAAAATACTACATTCTCCTTACTAAGTAGTAATAATTTCTGTCGGCATCTCCATATTTTCTTTCTCAAACTTTGTTACATTTGCAGTCATTAAAAAGATGTCCCATTACTGGGAACATGGAGTCAAAATGAAAGCGAATATTTTGTTATTGAGCGCAATTTTAGCAAGCTCAACTCTAGCAACCAGCGTGTATGCTGATAATGCCACACGTGTTGCAGCAACTTCTGCTTTAGGTAGTGTTGTTGGTACAGCAATTGGTAAAGAAATTGGTGGTAATAATGGTGCGATGATTGGCTCTGCTGTCGGTGGTGCTGGCGGTGCGGCGGCTGCAAGTAGCAAACGTACTCGTACTGAAGCTGCGATTGGCGGTGGTCTAGGTGGTGTTGGTGGCTACACTGTAGGTAAAAATGTAGGTGGAACCACAGGTGGATATATCGGAGCGGCAGCTGGTGCAGCGGGCGGTGCAGCATTAGGTCGTCAAGTTGGTCAAGATCGTGATTATGACAATCGCCAAGATAACAAACGTCATTGGAAAAAGAAAAAACATCGTCATCATTAATCATTCTAAAAAGCACCTTAGGTACTGCTATCCCATAGTTAGACTTAAATAAAAAAACCTGAGTCCAAAGTAGTTAAAATATAAGTGCGAACAAACACTTCAACTACAAGGATTCAGGTTTTTTCACATCAGAATACGGTATGTCATCAATTACTCAAGCCCATTTTGAGACAAGATTTTGAACGTCTTGCAAAACAATACCATCAAGGACAAAAATTAAGATCAGCAACACGATGGGATCAATTTATTGCAATATTAATGTCCCAACCATCATGCCGTCAAAGCTTGAGGGATATTGAATCTAATATTGAATCTAATCTCGAATCACAACAGGAAAAGCTTTATCACCTTGGTACCCAAAGAATTGCACGAAGTACGTTAGCAAGAATCAATCAAGAACAACCCGCTCGCTTGTATCAACAATTGTTTATCCAACTACTTCAACATCGTGAAAATTCCAAGATTGCTCATAAATTTCGATTTAAAAATCAACTCTATTCAATTGATGCGAGTCATATTGATCTTTCACTGTCATTGTGTGAATGGGCAAAAGTACATGAGTCCAAAGCAAGCATAAAACTTACAGTTGGATTAAATCATAGCAACACTATTCCTGAGTTTGTTGCGCTTGGTGATGGTATTGAAAATGACATGGTTCAAGGCAGAACACTTAAATTCCCGCCTGGAAGTATCGTTGTATTTGATAAAGGGTATGTTGATTATCAATGGTTTGCAGAAATGACCAACCAAAATTTCAGCTTTGTTACTCGGTTGAGATCAAAGACAGTTTATGAGGTGAAATCAAAACAAGATGTGTTCGCTAGTAAGGGGATTCTTGCGGATGAATATATTGAGTTGAGTAGTGATCATGCTAAAAAGCGTGGTGCACCTAAGCGATTAAGACGTTTAAAGTTTTATGATGAAAAAAAGAAAAGAACGTTTAAGTTTTTAAGTAATAACTTTCATTTAGCTACATCTACCATTGCTGCAATTTATAAAGATCTGTGGAAAGTAGAACTATTTTTTAAAGCGATCAAGCAAAACCTAAAATTGAAATCGTTTCCAGGCCGTAGCCGCAATGCGATACAAACACAAATATGGATTGCACTAATCGCGTATTTACTGGTGAGTTTTGCGAAACATATGGCACAAGAAGGATGGAGTGTTCAAAGATTATTAAGAATTATTCAGGTGAATTTATTTGAAAGGAAACCATTGAAGGCTTTGTTTTTACCTGACAAAAAGTGTAATAAACAAGAAGAACCTCAGTTGAGGTTCTTTTTGTTATATTTGTGAGACAGCAGTCCCCTAAGGTGCTTTTTTCACTAGAAGCTCGTTGCGATCAAAACTAGGAAACTAAACAACAACGTACCTATAGATCGTTTACAATGTACATGAACTTCTTGCTCAAGCCCTTGAGTCAATTGCTCTAAGTTTTCCATAACTTTGCGCTCATTTAATGTACGGCAATTGTTAATTTGCCTAAATAATCCACCAGTTAAAATTAGCAAAAAGTCTAATAATATGCTAGAGCAATTTTTTAACCAATAGGTTAAATTGTGACAAAAATAAGTACATTACAAGAAATAATGATGATTAAAATTTATAGATACTATCCGAAAATTAAAAAAGCTCACTATTGTGAGCTTTTTTAATTCAGATGTTTAATTTTGAGCAATTACTGTAATACCAGTTGCTTGAGGTCCTTTTTTACCATCAGCAATAGTGAATGAAACACGTTGTCCTTCATGTAAAACCTTAAAACCGTTACTTTGGATTTCACTAAAATGAGCAAATACATCTTGCCCAGAATCCGCATGAATAAAGCCAAAACCTTTAGTTTCATTGAACCATTTAACTGTACCAGTCACAGTGTTAGACATATATTTAACCTATTAGAAATATTTGGAATGCTTAGCAGCAAGTAACTTGGAATCATAAACTCTGAGATTAAATCTGATAACACGAAAGGTTTATCTAAACTACGAGATGAAAGATTTTCTGAATCAACAGTGTTATTCTTCTAGTTATTATTTAATATACACCACTTTACTTTTTCGGCACAAACATTATCTAACTGTAGATGAAAAATTGGGGGCGAATAGTTGTATTACTAAAAAATCCTATTAAAAAACAATCGCTTTTAACATTTCAAAAATTGTAAAATTTCATTTATCTCAATCAAATAATTATATTTAAAAATTATTTTGATGCTTTTCTCGCACATAAAAAACATCAAAAAAGCCCACATATGTGGGCTTTTTTTACTGGTCTAAAAATTAGATAACAGTGATGAGCGTTGCTTGTGGTCCTTTCTTACCTTGACCAAGTACGAAAGAAACGCGTTGGCCTTCTTGTAATACTTTAAAACCTTTGCTTTGGATTTCGCTGAAGTGAGCAAAAACATCTTGACCAGAATCAGCTTGAATGAAACCAAAACCTTTAGTTTCGTTAAACCACTTAACA
>NZ_NHRQ01000014.1:0-36974 GCF_002165335.1 Acinetobacter sp. WCHA29 | reverse complement strand
TTCCTGAAGTGAGCAAAAACATCTTGACCAGAATCAGCTTGAATGAAACCAAAACCTTTAGTTTCGTTAAACCACTTAACAGTACCAGTAACTGTATCAGACATACTTTTAAACCTTTTAAAATTTGTTCATTTATAAATTAAATCAAAATTTTCATTCTGACTTAACTTAATCTATCTTTATTTGACAGATACTGCAAGCATAGCAAATTTTAAGTCATACGAGATAGTGCATCTATGAAAGTATTGAAAGTTTTATCTCTTGAATGAAAGAGGTTGAGCTTTAATAAACCAAATCATGTAAAATAACGTTCTTTGCTAAATCAAAAAATTAGCTTTGATAGTGTAGTTACACAACTTATAAAACTTAAGATTTACTGAAAAGAGATCCTAAAAAATATTTTATCTTTCCCATTTAAGATTTTCTTATATACAAATTTACTGATTGCTTTCTTATACAAAATTCGGCTTTTAGTCAGAAGATCAACCTCTATAAAGCTTAGAATCTCATGCAAAGCACAACTAGAAATCAAAAGATAGTTTTTGGATATAACAAAAAGCCCACATAAAGTGAGCTTTTTTTCAAGCAATCTTATTAGATAACTTTAATTGTAGTTGCTTGTGGTCCTTTTTTACCTTGACCAAGTACAAACGAAACGCGTTGGCCTTCGTTTAATACTTTGAATCCATTGCTTTGGATTTCACTGAAGTGAGCAAAAACATCTTGACCAGAATCAGCTTGAATGAAACCAAAACCTTTAGTTTCGTTAAACCACTTAACAGTACCAGTAACTGTATCAGACATACTTTTAAACCTTTAAACTTTGTTCATTTATGAATTAAATCAAATTATGAATATTGATTTAACCCAACCTATCTTTAACCAATAGATGCTTCAAGTGCTTAAATTATCTATATTAATCGATAAAGCTGATTAACATCGGTATAGAAGCTTTTCCCATCTAGATTAAAATTGACTTCTCGACCCGACTCTAGCTGGATTTTCTTTCCAACCTCTACCCATTTGAAACCATCCAAAGTATTTTGTTGACGTTTCATCGGGATAATTTGCACACAAATTTCATTGCCATTGCTGGCTTTGGCTACACGCCATTCATTAATAATTTTCAAAACAAAATCACTCATTTCTGAGCTCAAGTGATCGATTTGGATTTACTATAACGCTAGATATATGGAGAGAGGTAAACTACAATTCTAGAATCTAATAATTTTTAGCTTTCTTTAGGGTTATTTCAGCTAACTTAATTGCCGTCTAATCTTTCAGATAACAACAACTCAATAATCACAGAGCTAATATTCAATTAACTTTAAAGTGGTAGCGGGAGCTGGATTTGAACCAACGACCTTCGGGTTATGAGCCCGACGAGCTACCAGACTGCTCCATCCCGCATCAACATCTTGATCAACATGTTTGATCAATGAGATGCTTTATACGCCTATCTCCCCCACAATGCAATTTTTTTTTAGAAAAATCACATAATTTACTGCCTAACGCTCAAATTAAACACAAATTGACTAAAAACCAACCAAAATAAGCCTTATTAGTTGATCTATTCAAAAGAGACCGAATTTTGGAATATGTACTCAATAAAACTAACTCTGTTTAATAAATCCACTATTTTCCTATAATTCAAAATCCTACAAAAATATTATGCAGCGAAAAGCCTGCTATGTAACAATATCAACAATCTTTCATTTTTATAGTTCGACATGTCATTAATTATTGGTATTGATCCTGGTTCACGCTTAACAGGTTATGGAATTATCGAAAAAGATGGCAATAAACTACGTTTTGTCGATGCAGGAACCATTCGTACTGAAACTCAAGCAATGCCTGAACGACTAAAACGTATTTTTGCAGGTGTTGAACGTATTGTTAAATTCCACGGTCCTACTGAGGCTGCCGTTGAACAAGTTTTCATGGCGCAGAACCCTGATTCTGCCTTAAAACTTGGACAAGCCCGTGGTGCGGCAATTGCGGCATTGGTCAATTTAGACCTACAAGTCGCGGAATATACTGCTCGTCAAATCAAACAGTCAGTGGTAGGTTACGGCGCTGCTGAAAAAGAGCAAGTTCAAATGATGGTGATGCGTTTATTGAACTTAAGCATTCAACCACAGGCTGATGCAGCCGATGCGTTAGCTGCTGCAATCTGTCATGCCCATGCTTCAGGCAGTATGAGCAAAATGGCGTTGTTAAATGCGCTCGGTGGTATGGCTCGTGGGCGAAGTCGTTCAAGTAGTAGAAGGCGTTAGTTTTGTTGATTTACCACTGTGTAAATCATTTTGCCCATTTCTTGTGCTTGCAAACCCCTCATACCATTTTCAGCAAGTAAATCCCCTGCCTGTGCATGCAAACTCACAATTTCATGCAATGCGACTTGCTCATGAAATTGTGCTTTTAAACTGGCAATCATACCTGCGAGCACATCCCCCATTCCTCCTGTACCCATTCCTGCATTGCCTTGAGTGCAAATCCATAATTGATCATCTAAAGTCAGACTCCCTGCACCTTTAAGCACCCATTGTCCTGTATATTCTTGTTGTAGCTGATAAATTGCTGCAATACGATCTTGCTCAATGTCCGCAGCCGTACAACCCAATAAAGTTGCTGCTTCACCTGAGTGCGGCGTTGCGTATAGATGAGGATTCAATTTTTTCGGATGCTTTGCTAAAAACCAAAGCCCATCTGCATCCAATACGACTTCTAAATGCGAATTTTGGTTGAGTAAATCGAACCATTGCTGATAAATCTGCTCTGCCCATGGATCTCTCCCTAAGCCCATCCCGAAACAGACGGCATCAATTTGAGTTAATAGATGTTGGATCGATTCTTGATCTAAAGCATTAATATCTCGCACCATAATATTCGGTGAACGTGCCAGAATAGCTTGATGATGTTTGGCATGACAGACCACACTGACTTTCCCCGCTCCAGCATGAAACGCAGCTTCAGCAGACATAATCACCGCTCCACCCATATCCGCATGACCACCAACGACAAGTACATGCCCATAACTTCCTTTATGTCCAAAAGCTTGGCGTTTCGGTAATACAATTTTTTCAGGTGATAGATATGCAAGTGGTTTTAATTCTGCATCATTTGGGATTAAGCTGACTAAATGTAGGTTTCCCACATATTCCTTGCCTTGCCCAGTAAACAGTCCTGCCTTATAACCTAAAATTGTAAAGGTTTGATCTGCTTGTATTACACATGGCAAAGCCTGACCTGTATTGGCATGTAGCCCGCTCGGAATATCGATAGCAATCTTTAAACCAATCTGTGAGTTAAACAACTGGATGATCGACTGCCATTTTTGGTCCAGCATTCGATTGAGACCTATGCCAAACAGAGCATCAATATGACAATCAAAAGTTGGAATTTCTTGGTGATTCGCATTTTCCGACAATAAATAATCGATACTTTGAATATCAACTCGATTTAACAGTGCATATTGTACAGCTTGTTTTAAATCTAAAGATTGACCGAGTTCAGCTGCATAAACCGTGATGTAAAATCCATGTTGCTTTAGAAAAGCAGCGATATAGTAACCGTCACCTGCGTTATTACCTTGTCCACACCAAATTGCGATCTTTTGAATTTTGTTTTTATTAAATGCTTCAATTAACTGTTGTGAGATTGTCCAAGCGGCTTGTTGCATCAATCCTAAAGATGAATTTTGCTGCGCAAACCAACGCTGCTCCCATGCTTGAATGCTTTGGCTATGGTAAACTGAACGTTGCATGTTATCCCCTAATTATTGGTTTATGGCTTCAACCACATCCTCTGGAAAATCACTTGATAAAATTGAGCTTCAGCAGCTTGATCCTCAAGAACTTAAAACATGGATAAAAACTCAAGCTTTAGACTTGGGCTTTTCTGATTGTGTCATTGCCAAACCTGATGCTCAAGATCAAATGCCACGTTTTAAAGAATATTTAAAACGGGGTTACCATGCTGATATGCACTATTTGGAAGAGAATTTAGAAAAACGTGCTGATCCAACATTGCTTGTACCTGGAACTAAAAGCATTATTTGTGTGCGGATGAACTATCTTGTGGCATCACCTAAGCCCCGTTATGTACCATTTGAACCAAATTCAGCCATTATTGCGCGCTACGCGCGTGGACGTGACTATCATAAAGTCATGCGTGGTCGACTTAAAACATTAGCCAGTCGTATTAAAGAAAAAGTGGGCGATTTCGAATCACGCCCGTTTGCGGACTCAGCACCTATTTTTGAAAAATCACTTGCTGAAAGTGCAGGTATGGGTTGGACAGGAAAACATACTTTACTCATTCATAAAAAATCAGGTTCTTTCTTCGTTTTGGGTGAGCTATTTACTTCGCTTGACCTCCCTTTTGATCAACCCGCAACAGCCCATTGTGGCTCATGTACTGCTTGCATCGACATTTGCCCAACACAAGCCATTGTTGAACCTTATATGTTGGATGCAAGGAAATGTATTGCTTACTTAACTATTGAATATAAAGGAATCATTCCTGAAGAATTACGTTCAGGAATAGGTAATCGTATTTTTGGCTGTGATGATTGTCAGCTGATTTGCCCGTGGAATGGCTTTGCTAAAACTGCATCAATTCCAGACTTTGACCCAAGACATAGTTTAGATGACATTAGCTTACTAGAGATCTGGCAGTGGAATGAAGCAACTTTTCTTGCAAAAACAGAAGGTAGTCCAATTCGCCGCACAGGCTATCAATCCTTTAAACGGAATATTGCAATCGGCTTGGGAAATGCTCCATACTCGGCTGAAATCGTGAGCCAATTGCAAGAAGCAAAAGCTCTACACGATGAGATTGTCAATGTACATATTGAGTGGGCAATTCAACAACAATTGCAGCAAATAAACGTACCTGAATAGAAAAATGATGTTTTTTGCCCTTTGGCTTTGGCACGATTTCTGTATGATTAATCTCAATGTTTGTAATCAATCATCATGGATATAACAATGACTTTACGTAATGACTGGACTCGTGATGAAATCCAAGCTTTATATGACCAACCTTTTTTAGACTTAGTATTTGCAGCACAAGGCGTTCATCGTGAGCATTTTCAGCCAAATACCATTCAAGTCAGCACACTGCTTTCAATCAAAACAGGTAAATGCCCAGAAGATTGTAAGTATTGCTCGCAATCTGCACATTACGACTCAAAACTAGAAGCAGAAAAGCGTATTGCAGTAGATAAAGTCATTCGTGAAGCTCAAACAGCAAAAGATTCTGGTTCTTCACGTTTCTGTATGGGCGCTGCTTGGCGCAATCCACACGAACGAGATATGCCCTATGTGTTAGAAATGGTTCGAGAAGTAAAAGCACTCGGTTTAGAAACTTGTATGACTTTAGGTATGCTGAATCAGTCACAAGCTGAACGCTTAAAAGATGCAGGTTTAGATTATTACAACCATAACCTTGACACCTCTCGTGAATATTATTCACACATCATCAGTACTCGTAGTTTTGATGACCGTTTAAATACACTTGATCACGTGCGTCAGGCTGGGATGAAAGTTTGTAGTGGTGGGATTGTTGGTCTAGGTGAAACTCGTAATGACCGTATTGGTTTATTACATGAACTTTCTACTATGCCCGTTCACCCTGAATCCGTACCAATTAACATGCTTGTTCCAATTGAAGGTACTCCGCTTGCAGATGTAGAAAAGTTAGATGTTACTGAATGGATTCGTACTATTGCTGTTGCACGTATTATTATGCCTCATAGTTATATTCGATTATCGGCAGGACGCGAATCACTCAGTGATTCAGATCAAGCGCTTGCATTCATGGCAGGTGCAAACTCGCTTTTTTCTGGTGATAAGTTATTGACTACGCCTAATGCTGGAGAAGGTAAAGACCAAATCCTATTTGCTAAATTAGGTTTAACAGCAGAAAAACCGAAACCAACTGTTGCTGAACTCTCCGTAGATGCTATGAGTGCATAAACAAAAAAAGCCTTGTTATTTGACAAGGCTTTTTTCGATCATATTAAATTGATGTCACTAAAATACCGTATTTGGCATTTAAAAACATTCCTACACGAATAATATCCACACCTGCTGCATGTGTGACTGACAACTCTTGAGTATGTACATCAAAATGGAAAGAATCAAAAATATCCTGATGCTGCATCAACCATAGAATGGTATCAGTCGTACTTTCATCTACCTTATAAGTTTCTGACTTAAAATCTTTATCCATACTATTCAAATATCTTTGCTTGATCTATTTATCATAAACAATCAATAGCTTTTATGCAGCTTGTAAAAAAAACACTTAGCCAAAGGAGATTAATAGCAGAACTTTGATAATTTCTTTTGAGCTTGTCATATCGAGTAGCTATTCCTCAACAATCAATAGCTTTTATGCAGATTGTAAAAAAACACTTAGCCAAAGGAGATTAATAGCAGAACTTTGATAATTTCTTTTGAGCTTGTCATATCGAGTAGCTATTCCTCAACAATCAATAGCTTTTATGCAGATTGTAAAAAAACACTTAGCCAAAGGAGATTAATAGCAGAACTTTGATAATTTCTTTTGAGCTTGTCATATCGAGTAGCTATTCCTCTAAATTACTTTAATCAACAAAACATATTTTCAACTAAGTGGTTCTGAATCATAGCCTTTATCTGCGCATACTACTTTTGTCTCTTTTAAATCTAATGTTGATATTAAATCAGGTGCAACTTTAACATCATGTGTGGTTCCATCGGTAATCATGAAATCAATAGGATTGCCATGTGCATCAACAATCAAATGTATTTTTGAGGAGTTACCTCCTACACTTTTAGAAATAGATTGATTCGCTATGCCGGTAGAATGTTGATGAGCACGTACATGAGAGTCATCAATAAAAATCCACTCCATATCGAGGCATGAGGCTAGTAATTTGAATAATCTAAGTAACTTACCGCTGCTTGAGCAACGATTAAAACGTTTGAAAATAGAGTTTGAATGACCAAAACAAGAAGGAATATCTCGCCACGGACAGCCTGTTCTAATTCTATAGAGAATAGCTTCAATAAAATTGCGTAAATTTGAGTTGTGGTGAATGGATAAATTACGCAGAATAACTTTCAACTTTTGCCAATGTTGATCTGTCAACATGGTACGAGGCATAGCGAATAGTAAAATTGGGTTTGGAGATTTGATTTTATTACTTCGCTATTTTTTAAGCTAAAAGTGTCAATACACCCTAATAAAATTATCAATACTTATGAAAATCGTCGTTACCTCCTATACAAGCAAGAACAAAGGTGGACCGACAACCCTTTTTGGCAAGCACATCAAACCGTAGCAAAACAACTTGATTATGCAGTTATGAACGAAGATTTTATGCGCATATTTTAAAAGTCAGACATAAACATCATCTATAAACACCCACATTTCGATAAAAGTTAAATATAAAATCAATAACTAAGAACAGCTTGTATTCTTACTCAAGTTTTGATGTACTAAAATACAGGATAGCAATAATTCCGATAACAACATCTTTTACCACACAGTGTATCGATCCATCGCACTCAACAATAACTGCGATGGGATAAGGAGCAAGTAAATGTCAAGTTATACGCCATCGATACGTTTCAGTTTGTTGTTATTTGCCATGACTCCTATTTTGGTAAACATAAGCGGTTGTTCTAACAACCTTCAGCAAAAAAAAACTATAGCGAATATGCATCAACTTCCCTATCCAACCATTGATAGAGAACTCGGTGAAAAATTACAGCCTGATGAAGAAATAATAGCGAATCAAATTACAGAGCAAATTGTTCAATCAATTCGAAGTCAATACTCCTCTGGCAATGCATTGAGAGATGCGCACCCAAAAGCGCATGGCTGCGTACGTGCAGAGTTTCATGTATCAAAATCTATACCCAAAAACTTAGCCCAAGGAATTTTTGTTCCTGATAAGACCTATTCAGCATGGATTCGTTTTTCTAATGCTTCTGGTGATGCCACAAGAGCAGATGGTACAAAGGACGCGCGTGGTATGGCAATAAAATTGTTAGGTGTCCAAGGTAAAAAAATCTTGGAAAATGATGAGCAAGCGCTGACTCAAGATTTTATCATGATCAACCACCCTGTATTTTTCGTAGATGAACCTTTACGTTATTTATCTTTTATAGAAGATACAAATAGCAAAAGTACTTTAAAAAAATTGCATATCCCTTTCGCATTAGGTTTTAAAGGAACACTCAACGCATTGGGAGCAAGCAATTCAAAAATATCGAATCCAGTTCAAGCTCGCTATTGGTCAATGGTTCCCTATCAATTAGGATTAGGTGCTGATCGTCAAGTAGTAAAGTATTCAGCAAGACCTTGCTCCCTAAGTGCGGATACTATGCTTAATCAATCAGATCCTAACTTTTTGAGGGCAGCTCTACAAAATACCTTAAATAAGAAAGATGTATGTATGGAATTTCTTATACAACCAAGAACATCAAATAAAATGCTTGTAGAAACTTCGATGAATGAATGGAAAGAAGACAAGGCTCCTTTTTATAAAGTTGCAACCATTCATATTCCTCAACAGGTTTTTAGTACGCCTGATCAGAATAAATTTTGTGAAAACCTTTCATTTACGCCTTGGCATTCTCTACCTGAACATAAACCATTAGGTGCGATAAATAGATTACGTAAAGTAATATACGAAAATATAAGTATCGTCAGACATGAAATGAATTCTGCTCAGAGACAAGAGCCTAAATAGAAATGGGCTTTGTTTGATCCTACACAGTATTGTGGATAGTCGGTGCCCTCAAAACTCTTAAAATGTTTCTGTTCAAAGGCTTCTGGGATTAACCAGCCGTTTGCGGAATGCCTTCTGACGCGATTGTAGTAAACTTCAATATATTCAAACAAGACAGAGTTTGCCTCTTTTTTTTGTAGAAAATACACTGTCATGTACCACATGTCCTTTTGATGTATGAAAAAAACTTTCTGTTACTGCGTTATCCCAGCATGAGCAGTATACTGCGCAAGGCTGCGTGACATACTTTCAAGACAGTTATTCGTTAATAATAGTGCTCTAAAATCACGACTGCAGTATTGACTGCCTTGGTCTGAATGGACCATGATATTCGTTGGATATTGAGGTGCAAGCGCATAATTAAATGTGTCACACACCAATTGACGGTCTATTCGATGGCCGGTTTGCCAACCAACAATTCGACAACTGAATAAATTGGTGGTGTTTCAATAACCTAACTCTGCTTTAGCAAAGATGATAAAGCAGTTTGTGATGCCAACTTATACCTTTAAACGTAAATGCAACATATGTGTCGCTATGGTATGACGAATATGATCTGCCCGATTTTTAAAATATCGTTCGCTTAAACCATATCCCGACAGATCTTCAGCCACTTGATAGCCCATTTGATTTACAGCTTGATGTAAAGCTTTAGGTCTAAATTGTCCTATTAACGGCTCTTTTAAGAAACGTGTGAATTGAGAAACGAACATACTTCCAAAACGTTCTACTCCAGATAATTCACGATAATCAATTGAATAATCCATCACCACTTCACTTTTTGCAGCAGCAATACTGCTAATAATTTTTAAAGTATGGAGTGTCGTTTGCGGTTCAAGATAATGGGTTGTACCTAACCATGAGAAAAATGCAGGTTGATTTTGTTGAAAGCCACTTCGAGCTAAAGCATTGGCAATAGACTCTTTTTCAAAATCAATTGGCACAAATTCAACATTGGTCGGGATTTCTCCAAACTCTTTCAGCTTTTTTTGTTTTGCTGCCTGAGTATCAGGATGGTCCACTTCAAAAATTTTGAGATCAGGATAGTGTTGAGCTTGGCGTAAAATAAACGAATCCAGCCCAGCCCCAACCAAGACATATTGTTGGATACCGTGTTGAATTGCTTGCTGCAAAGCATCTTCGGCATAACGTGAACGCCCAACCACCTGCCCTGTCAACAACCCCAAGCTTCGGTTAAACGTGGATGAGTTCATTACTTTAACGGTCAGTGGTGTCGTTAGTAATTTTTTCCAGCCCTGACTAGTCAACTCAAATGCAAACGGATCAGAAAATACTGGATTTTCAGCATTCTGAAAGTGATTTGCTCTTAATGCCGCCGCAGCCTCAGCCTCAGCCGTTCGGCTGGATTGTCCTTCTTTCATATCTCTTTCCCAAGTTCTTTATATTTGGCAAAAAATAAGCAGTTAATTTCATCCTAAGATAAAATTTACTGCCCTTTCACGATTTATTTAAAAATTAGTTGGTTTTTTCAGTCTGGTATGTCACTTGGTAATCATTCAAGTCCATACGTTTTAAACGTTGCTTCAACTTCTTCAACGACCACGGCCATGCAGCAAAGTTACGGCCATTTGCATCTAAATAATAACTCTTACAGCCACCCGCATTAAATACTGTGGTTTTAAGATGTTTTTGCACCAGCTCATTATGATGCTTGATCACTTCAGGCTTGATGTTCAACTTGGCAATGCCTTGGTCTCTGATTTTCAATAAACCATCAACAATATAATCCAGTTGCGCTTCTGCCAAACCAATGAATGAGTCATAGACCAGTACGTTTGGACCTAATACCAAGAATGCGTTTGGTACATTTTCAATACTTGTACCTAAATATGCTTCTGGAGAACTACTTTTCCATAAATCATTCAGGCATTCACCTTTCTCGTTTGAAACACGCTTACCAATAGGTGGATGTGAAACTTCAAAGCCTGTCCCCCAAATGATCACATCCACTTCATGACGTTCACCATTGGCAGACACCACAGTATTGTCTTCAACCTTGACCAATCCATGTGGAATGAGTTTAGTATTTGGTTGTTGTAAGGCTGGATAATAGTTGTTAGCGAACAATAAACGCTTACAACCAATGGTAAAGTTTGGCGTTACATTTCTGCGTAATTCAGGATCCTCAATCTGGAAACGTAGAATCAGTTTCGCTAACTCACCGACAGGCTTTAATACGGCTGGATTACGCAAACCAAAGTTGATTGCATTCAATGATTGAGCAACCGCTTGACGCCAAGTTTTTTGAATCAATGGAAATTTTTCAATTAATTTTTTGCTGATATCGCCCAAGTCAGTATCAGGCTTTGGTACGACCCACGGCGCAGTACGTTGGAATACATAGAGTTCTTTAGCTTTTGGCTGGATTTGTGGCACAAACTGAATGGCTGATGCGCCAGTTCCAATCACCGCAATACGTTTACCCGTTAGATCATAGTCATGATTCCATTTTGCTGAATGGAACATTTCACCCTTAAAGGTTTCCAGACCATCCAGTTTTGGAATTTGTGCCTCAGTAATTGGACCTGTGGCAAAAATCGCAGTACGCGACAAGAATTGCCCTTTATTGGTGTCCATCACCCATAAATTACGTTCATTGTCCCATTTAGCGCCCAACAACTCTGTACCGAATTCAATTTTCGAACTTACATTGAATTTTTCGCTAACTTCTTCTAAATAACTTAAGATCTCAGGCTGACGAGCAAATAAATGACTCCATTTAGCGCTTGGCGCAAATGAGTATGAATATAATGCTGATGGAACATCACAACCACAACCTGGATAGGTGTTTTCACGCCATGTGCCGCCGACACGCGTCGCTTTTTCAATAATCTTATAGTTGGTATAACCCACTTGATCAAGACGGATTGCAGTTGCAATACCTGAAATACCTGCACCTACGATAAATGTATCGTAAATGTGTGCAGGCAATGCTTTTTTGTCAGCAGAATTTAATTTTTTTGCTTGAGCTGTCATTAAAATTTCCTTTCATTTATTGCTCTGAAATAAGCGTATCTTTAATCTTATTTCAGTCATCAAAATCTTTTACCCGATAGGATTTACTTCATTAATCGGTACGATGTGCCCAAAAATTTTGCATATAAATTTGGTGCAGTACGTTTCATCAACCAGAATAATTTGGCATCAATTTGTGGGATGGTATAAAGCTCACCTTTGTCTAAACGATCCAATGTCAACTTTGCGACTTTATCACTGGTCGTAAACGCAAGATTGGTCAAGGCATAATCTAAAAGACCCTTATGTGGTACTTTGCCATTTTTGATGATATTGGTCGGGACCAACGTTGGACAAAGTACATTAACCTTAATGTTCGACTTTTTAAGTTCTGCTGACAGCGTTTCAGATAATGCACGTACACCCGCTTTGGAAACGTTATAAACAGTCATCTCCGGTGCTGCGGTAAAGGATGCTGCTGAAGCAACATTAATGATTGCACCATGACCTAATTGTTTGAATTTCGGTACAAAAGCACGACAACCATAGATCACCCCCCATAGGTTGATATCCATACACCATTTCCAGTCTTCTGATGACATTTCATCAAACTTACCACCAAGACCAATACCTGCATTATTAATCACCAAAGTAACAGGGCTCCGCATCAATTGTTCAGCTTGCTCAGCCAATTGATTAACCTGCTCTTCTTTCGCAACATCACATTGCACCGCAAAGGCCCTTTCCCCTTGTGCTTCAATCAAAGCCACCGTTTCTTTTGCTGCATCCAGATTGATGTCTGAACACACCACTGTGCCGCCACGTTTTGCCAGTTCAAGGGCAAAGCTACGCCCAATGCCACTGCCTGCACCTGTCACCACAGCAAAGGCTTGTTGGCTTGGTTTATTTTTTTTCTTACCAAATAGTCTCATCGTAATTCCATAATTAACCAATGTATTGATCAATACAAATTTATTTCCATCTCAAAACTGTTTTAAGCAGCTTGCACTTTTGGCGTAAATTCCTTCACAAAAAATGGATGTAGTGCCCCACCTTCTGATAATAATTTCTTTTCGTAATATGCAAAATAAGCAGACGCATCATGATCATTTGGATGGAAATCTGGACGTAAATAATCAAAGATTCGTCCCTGTGTACTACCAAACACACCATCTTTTGGACTGAATACCAGTTTCACGCCACGTGCCGCATCTTTCCAGAATTTAGGAGTCGACATTTCATATGGTTTACGCAGTACAGGAACAAACAGCGTTGCGAATGGAATCAGACCTAAAATTGTCCCGTATGCCAAAAAGAAACCTGCAATACGCAAAGCATAATTACCATTTAAAGTCTGATACACATCATAGGCCACATCTTTATGCTCAGACTCTTCCAGCATGTGCCACATCCACAAAGCACGTGTTTTGGCATCATCGGAGAAATAGAAGTTCTGTTCATGGGCCATCATGTATTCCGCCAGCACAGCAGTAAAATGCTCAATTCCAGCCATTAATGAAAGTTTCAATGGTTGTGGAAACTTTAAGAAAATATGATCAAAGAATTTTTCTCCCAGAAAACGATAGAGCTTTACCGGATAATCCAGTTCAACAATCGCATCGTTAAACTCATTGTGAAGTTTTGAGTGAATCGCCTCCTGACCAATCAATGACGTCACTCGCTGTCTTAAAATAGGATCTTTGAGTAAATCACGATGGTGACGTGCAGTTTCAATCACTAAATCTTCACCATAAGTCAGGAATACTGAAAGTGTCGCAAAGAAAAGTGTCGCAAACTGATTATTCATATAAAACGAAAGATCAACCTGTTTGCCTTCAAACCCAATTGCCAGATGGCGGATTGGAATACTTTTTTTACTTGCAAAATCAATTTGCTCAGTTATCGGGTTAGATTTAAATAAACTTAAACCTTTCTTTAATGTGTTGCTAATCATGGCTACACCTACCTACTTCACTTGAGCGTCACTTGCCCTTTACATTCTTTGAATCAGGTTCATCTCTTTTCGTATAGCTACATATTCTTTGAGTTACGAACAAACATTCGGGAGATTTTTGTGAACCTAATTTCCTACTAGAAACAATGTAAACCGATCTTATGTTCGGATTCAATTCGGGTAAAACAATCAATTTAATAAGGTAATGATCAACACAAAAAGTTAGACATTTTTATTTAAAATTAAAATATCAAATTGACTAAATTTGAAATAATACAATATATATCAATTATTTATTTTATTTACAATACTTTAAGTCATCTATATGTTTCATTGATATAAAAGAAATTATTATTTTTATTACACTGCATAACTTGATATTCAAAAGTATGTAATTTTGTTTGTTCGGATTATGTAGGCTGATCTTTTACTTCCATGTGGAGCATGCTAATCTGACATTATGTTCGGATTTATATAACAATATTTATGGGTACTCGAAAACCACGTCAAACTCGATCAAAAGTAACAGTAGATACGATTATTGAAGCAGGCTTTATCGCTGTTGCAACAAATGGTACGAGTGGAACCACAACACGTCACATCGCAGATATTGCAGGCGTCAGCGTCGGCTCTTTATACGAATATTTTAAAAATAAAGAAGAAATCTACGATGCAATGGCAAAATCATTTGTCAAAGAAGTTCTAGACATGGTTAAAGAACTAACACCTATTATAGTCGAAATGGAGTTAGAACCATTATTTGAAATGATTTTCTATACGTTCCGTGACTTGTTGACCCGTGACAATGACCGTTACCTGATCTGTCTACGATATGCAACTGAACTTAAATATGAACGCTATATTGGGCAAATTGAAATGGCATTGATGGAAGTTCTGATGAAATACATGATGCGCCACCCTAAATATTTGAAAGTGAGCAATTTGAGTGTTACGGCCTATATCAGCATCAATAGTAGTATTTTTAATGTGGCACGACATCTCATTTTGCCTAATCCACAAATTAGTTTCGATGAAATGGTCAAAGGTCTAAGTACCATGATCATTAGCTATATTGATGCAGAATTAGCTAAAGCTGAACGTTAAAAAAGAGCTTTAAATGTATTAGTTCAGACTTGATCGGACATCACTCTTGAAAAAGAGAAAGTTACCCATTTTGATAAAGGTGTCGAAATCTTAATCAAAAAAGGTAACTTTCTTATGTTGCATACTAACAATCAAATCATTAAACACAAAGTAGGTCTGCTCAATTTAGCTGAAGAGCTTCAGAATGTATCTAGAGCGTGTAAAGTGATGGGTGTCTCTAGAGATACTTTTTATCGCTATCAGGAGCTAGTACAGTCTGGTGACATGGATGCATTGATCAATAAGTCCCGTCGAGTAGCTAATCTAAAAAATCGTGTAGATGATGCTACAGAACTAGCAGTCATTGATTTCGCAATTCAGTATCCAGCTTATGGGCAGCATCGTACTAGTAACGAATTACGCAAGAAGGGTGTATTTGTTTCAGGGAGCGGTGTTCGCTCTATTTGGTTACGCCATGATTTGGAGAACTTTAAGAAGCGTTTGAAAGCACTCGAAGCTAAAGTGGCACAGGATGGTATCGAATTAAATGATCATCAGATTGCTGCACTTGAACGTAAGCATGAAGATGATGTGGCATGTGGTGAAATTGAAACAGTTCATCCAGGATATTTAGGTGCACAAGACACCTTTTATGTCGGGAATCTCAAAGGAGTTGGGCGGATCTACCAACAAACATTTATCGATACTTATAGCAAGGTCGTTCATTGTAAGCTCTATACAACCAAAACACCGATTACAGCGGCTGACTTGCTGAATGATCGTGTATTACCTTTCTATCAATCTCAGGATTTACCAATGCTTCGCATTCTTACAGACAGAGGCACTGAGTACTGTGGCAAGGTGGAGCAACATGACTATGAGTTATATCTAGCAGTCAATGACATTGACCATACGAAGACAAAAGCTGCTTCACCACAAACAAATGGTATATGTGAGCGTTTCCATAAGACGATATTGCAAGAGTTCTATCAAATTACGTTCAGGAAGAAGCTTTATAGCTCATTGGAAGAATTACAAGTTGATCTAGACGATTGGCTGAAATTCTATAATACTGAACGGACTCATCAAGGAAAAATGTGCTGTGGTCGTACACCACTTGAAACTTTACTTGATGGAAAACGGATTTGGGCTGAGAAGAATTTAGCTCAAATTTAACCTGACAGGCACAATAAAAAATGGGTAACTGTCAGATCAGGTTTGAGCTAGTACACTTTAAAGCTCTCTTTTTAACGTACTTTCACTGTTTTTAACAGAGTATTATTTTTCTACTTGGAGATCCTGACGTTGCTTGAAAGTTGATACCTCTTTACCTTCTGGATCAACATAGACTAATTCGACTCTACGACTTAATGCATGACCAAACTTCTGATTTTCATCGTTAATTGTTTGATTTTTACCTTTTGCCTCAACAGCAACTCGATCTAAATGAATCCCTTGTTGTTGAAGATATGCAAGCACACTCTGCGCTCGTCTCATGGAAAGTTTCAAATTATACTGTTCGCTTGCACGAGCATCAGTAAAACCATACAGAGTCAAGGTGTAGGTTGGATTGTCTTTTAAGAACGTTACAACTTGATTTAACACATCAATCGATTCTTTTGACAAGTTTGATTGATCTAAAGCAAAGTGAACGACATTTGGCGCATTGGATGGAACTTTAGCTACCAGTGGTTCAGTAACAACTTTCTGTTCAGGCGACCAAATTGGCCACTTCCCTTTCACTCCATGACAACCTTTAGCATCACCATTCAATTCTTGTAAAGATGGATAATTAATTTTAGGTAATTCTAATGTTGTTGCAGACTTGCACGCCGATGCTTTGAGATTTGATTGATCAATTAAACTTTGAGCGGATAGAAACAGTTCTCTTGAGTGTCTCCATCCAAGTTCACAATGTTCTGCTGCTGCCCAAACCAACATCACTTCTGCTTGAGCAATCTCAGCCTGAGCACATGAAAAACCTTCAGTTTGCTTTAATAATTCAGCATTTGCCCAAAGGTCTCTGCGCATGACACTTGAATTAGAAAGAATAGCCGTTGTCAGCGTAAATTTTTCAATTTGTCCTTGTTCTAAAGCATCAATAATATATTTTGCTTGTTGAAGTGCTTCAGTTCTCGCAGAACTTAGACTCTTTTCACTTCCTTCGTGGGCAGCGTAACTTAACCATGTTAAGGCTTTTATCGCTTGATAATATGCAATATTTTCAGATGGTTTTAAATAAGGTATCAGACGTGTTTGTAATGCCGCAACTTGCTTATCTTTAGGATTATAAGGCTTCTGTTGATTGACATCTTGTACCAAAGAACTAGATTGCTCTCCAACAATAATTTGCTCAGATGCAGACTCAGCAAATACAGAAGTGCTTACTGCAAGCAAACTAGCAGAAACCCCTATATAAAAATAAGAACACATTTTATATAAATTATTGTGAAGATATTTCATGTTTATGGTTCTCTCGAAGCATTTATTCCAGCGTTATTACCAGCAAATAGATTCTCATCGAATTTGAATCTAAAACGAACATAAGCGCCCTGAATTGTAGTATCACTATCTACCAGATCATCATCTTTATAACCTGAGAAGTTATAGCCACCTGACAACCATAGATTTGCTGCAACGAGATACCCAACCTCACCACCCACGAGAACTCGACGCCCTGAACTCATATCAGACCATAATACACCTGTGTGTATTCCTGCATCCCATCTTTCATTGATGTCATATATAGCTCTTGCACTGAACATGTGTGTCATACCTGTAGACTCTAAACCAGAGAATGTAGCCTGCACATTTTTCACCGCATATTGACCCGACAAGGTAAAATCACGTGTTGGATGATAATTTAAATGGTTCGAGAAAATATAAACATGTTTAAGATACGGATTGTTTAAATCAGTTTTATTATCATCATAACGATATTCAACTTTAGCTAGTGCATCAAAACGATTGTGTTCTGTATCACGATAAGCCAATCCTAATTGGAAGCGATCCACTAAACGATCACCGCTACTCTCATTTTTGCTATCTGTTAGGCTAACAACATTTTTTGCCAATAATGTCACATCATCCGAATATTTATAAGCAACGCCTAAATTGTTCAATATCGTATCTGATTGATCTGTCCAACGTGCTTCAATGCGAGCAACAGCTTTCCAGTTAGGGTTCTTTAAATATTCAATACCTAAAGATGCTGCTGTGCTATCAGAATTTGAGTTATTGGCATTTGATAATGATTTAGTTTGCTCAAAACTCGTATTTGCATAAAAACCTTTTTCAAGTTCCCATCGATTACGTAAACCAATTGCTGCCTCAGCCTCTCTCGCACTAATACCATCCCGAACACGATATTCACTGAAGGCTGTTCCATTATTGTTATATTTACTATCAAGACCGAATACTGTTACATTGCGGCGTTGATTACTATTCAGATCATAAAGACCACCAATGCTTGAAACTAATTCGTGACGACCATAAGCACGGAGTTTTGAATTAATCTGGTAATTCGCACCCAAGGCAAAAATACGGCGCTCAGCTTCGGAAACATCCTGCTCATATTCAGCAAAAACATTTGAACCCTGCCAAGGAAGCTGTGTGGTGATTTTTGTACGTGCGGTTAAACCATGATACGGCGCTGTTTGTGAAGCACCCAACAGTGCTGGATTCTTAGACTCATCGTAATACTTGAGACCCAGCTCAACCGCGACAATACGGCTGATCGCACGTTCGATACTGGCAGAAACACCCTGATTTACGCCACTTAACTGATCTTCTGTACGAATCGCTTCAAGCTTAGCTAAGCCGATTTTATTTAATTGTACACGTCCCTTAATGCCACTCTCTTTACGACCAGCAGTAATAGGTGCCGCTGTATTATAAAATTCTCTATCAGCTTGGTTATGATAAACTTTCATCTCCAAGTCTTTATAAGAATAGTTTAATTCAACTCGTGCAGCATCACCCGATAACTTACTAGTTGCATCTGGTTTCACATTTCCTGACGTCGATGAATTTAAGTCATCATTAATATTCTCTGAACGAGCAAACTCAGCAATGAATTTACCTTTATCATTGGCAAATTTAACGACAGTATTCACACTTGCTAACTGATCTTGAGTTAGTGGGTTATTACTCTTCACATAAGAACCACCCACTTTAACATTATCGGTGACTTTTACAGAACCAGACACACCACCAACCGTATATTCTTCACCACCTTGATCAGATTCAACTGTAATTCGTAAATATACTGGGTTTAAGTCAGCATCAACACTTGGAACCGGATCTTTCAAATAAATACTATTACTGAAAGTATCAATCTCATAATCAGTAAAACGAGTCAAACTTGTACGTGCAACAATTAAACCCGAATTATTACGATCACGCGTAATAACTTCTACTTTTTCACTGTTTTCACGCACGTCTTGCGCATTAACACCATTACCTAAACTATAAGGACCTGAAATACCCATAGCACGTTGTTCATTCACAACTTGTTGTGTATTTGTCTGTGCAGCAAACGCAGTAACTTTATATTTATCAGCTTCTACTGTACTACGAACACCTGTCAATGAACGGTTGTATTGACCTAAAGATAAGCCCTCATCATTTTCAGTACGTGTTACGTAGTCACCATACATTGCATATGAACGTCCTTTATCGACACGAACATACAATTTACTAGTAGATTGAGCATCAAAGCCTTTGGCAGCAGAGTCACCATAAACTGGGTAATATTCATCTGGACGAATATCACGGAATAATCTTTGGTTTTTATCTTTATCTGAATCATATGCAAGTGTAAGCAGGTATTCACCTTTTACCTTACCTTTCAAAAATAATGCAGCACGACCCGTTATATTGCGCTTACCGTCTTTTGAAGCTGAAATCTCATTTAATTCTTCTTCAAAACCATCATTTGAATTAATACCACTCAATTCTTTAGGGTCAAACTTTTTGAAATTAAAAGAACCTTCAACCAGACCAACTGCGATAATCGGTCTTAAATCAGGTAAGAAACGAATAGGTGTGCTTGAGTGGAAGATACCACTTTCAACTGATAATGTTCCTTCACCGGCTTCAATTGGCGCTTGAATTGGAACAAGTAAAGTTCCACCTTCAACGAATACTTGAATACCTGACTGTTTTGGATCTAAGTCTACTAAGTCAATCTTACCGATTGAACTATCTAATGTGATAGGTGTACGGTTTGATACAAGCGTACCATGTCGATCGACAATTTTTAAATTAACATTAAAACGATCGCGTCCGTTTGCCTGTGGAATCGTTTTACTCGGCTCAAGTTGCAACTTATCTAACTGATCAGGTGCAATAACATTAATACGTTTAATGTCTCGAGTATTGCCCATCATATCTACTTGACGTACTTCTATCGTGTTGTGCCCCGTACTTAAATCAACACCAATAAAGTCTAAACCTGCAACCTGCATGTTCGGCAATACAGCACGTTTACCAATGCGTTTCTCAGAAACCTGTGTGCCATTTACCCAGAGCTCAAGCTGAGTGCCTGCTGCACCTTTAACTTGAATGGAGGTCTGAGGATAAGGCAATACTTGCCCATCTTTAAGATTTAAAATTTCTAGTTGATTATTCACAGCTGTTTCTAAAGCTGCTTCAAGATTAATCATTTTGGCAGAATTAACAGTATCTACAGACTCTTCATTTGGCAGAGCAAGAGTTGAAGAACTTGGTAAAACGCTAGATGCTTGAACACCAGACTTTTCGGGTTCAAATTGTATTTGCTTGATTTCTTTAATTTGTTCTTTTGAAAAATCAAGATTACAATTCGCCTGAACTCCAACGGCTGAAATACAGCCACTCGATGGCTGTCCACGAACATCCGTAACTTTAGAAAAAATTGGATCAATCGTTAAATCAGAACGTAATATTTGCTCTAAATTTGTATTCTCTTGTTCAATGCGTTTTTTACGCTCTAGCACCCGTTCAATTAAAGATTCTGAACATTGACCAACACCTTCAGCTATCGCAAAATCGGCACGATGCAATTCACCACGTTTTAAATCGACAAAACGGCTATTTGGATCACCTGCTTGGCGATTATTTATTAATACTAATTCAGAACCAATCGGTAGAGTTGTACGATCGACTTTTAAAACATGCGTTTTTGCACTAATTCCATAAAAATCATACTTACCTTCGCTATCAGTAATAACATAACTACCATCTTCAAGATAAATACGAACACCAGGAACACCTATTTCACCAGCATCTTGGACGCCATTCCGATTACAGTCGGTGAAGATTTTACCAACAATAAAACCGTCAGAAATCATCATACCAGGCGTAACTTCTACTTTTGCTGATGCTTCATTAGACTCAATACCTTTCGCATCTTTGGCACGAACACGGTTAATACCATCACCATTGAGTGCATTTGGTCCAATATAAACGCGATACTGTACTTTAACTTCTTTATTTGGAGTGAGTGTACCTAGTCCAAGTGTTAAATAAGGTCCCTTACCACCTAATGGATCTGCTACCTTTTTACCATCAACACGCATTGAGCCTTGAACATAAATAAAGCCTCGAGGAAGTGTATCGGTAATCGAAACATTCGTTGAATCTGCCGTTCCACGATTTGCAACATTCACCGTATATTCTTCGAATTCACCAATTTCAGCAGTTTTATTTGAAGCAACTTTTTTTACAAATAAAGATGAATTCGTATTATCCACTTCAGGGTCAATTGGAATATCGATATTGAGTGCAGGGTCACCATTATTTAATGTGAATTGCCCTGCATAAGACCACTTTAAATCAACCGCTTTATCTGCTGGGAAACTTGAATATACCTTGCGATCACTAATAAAAGTATAACGTTTGTCACCCGGAATAGTGTTTGTGTCTACAATAAAACTATATGTACCTGCTTTCACCAGTGGATAGATAAATTCACCAGCACTATTAGTCACTTGTTTTGCAGGTATAGAAATCTTATCACCTGTTTGAGGATCAATTTCAAATGCTACATTATCACCAATTGGTTGACCATTTTGATCCAATAAAGTAACTGTAGCACCGGCTACAGGTAAACCCGTTTTAGCATCAAATACTGTACCATACGGATCGATTAACACACTTGTATTAATGTCGGTAATTGTTCCTGTAGATTGGCCTTGCGCATCCAAACAATCCGTTAAACTAATATCAACTTTATCACGTTTAAGTGTCTGTAAAACTGCATCATATCGAATGCCTTTATCTGAAAGAGTTGTTGGTAATGTATAGTGGAATACACCTGTATTTGGTCCAGTTTCAATACCAATAACTTCTTCTAAATCATCTGTTTTTGTAGATTTAATTCGAATTTTCACACGATCTGGAATATAACGATCAGCATTACAACTTGCATTTTTAGCTTCTATATTCAGCGGCTTATTTACACTACCAGTTGCCAAAATATTCTTAAAATCACTTGAATTATTTGTAATATCTGCTGAGCCGCTAACTAAAGTAGATGCAACGTTTGATAACACATCTTTCTGACTATCAGTGACAGCATACGAAACTTTATAAGTATTTTTTACTGTGGTTTTTGCAATATTGCGGTTCATACTAACAACAAGATCAACTTGCTCAGATGTATTTGCAGCAATTTGTGGAAAACCGACAACAAGCTGGTTGATCTGTGCAACATCACTTGGAGCAATAGTGCTATAACTATTATTGGCAAGCTTGTATAAAATTTTTGCTTGAGTATTTTTTACTAAAGCAGATTTAAATGTTGTATTAGGTGGTAAATCATCAACCAACAAAACCATTTTTTGTGTTTGACCATCCACCATGACATCGGTTGGTCTAGCTGGCTTCTTACCTTCATTGCTAATATTGAGCGTGTAATTTAAGTCATAATTTGCACTTGCAGAAGGCTCAAAAGTTTTTTGTTGTACTTCTTTAGTTGCAACTAATTTTGCACCATAGCTAATTGCACTATCTGTAGCGATTGCAATTGCTGTTTTATCTTCAACAACTGTTGCTTTAATTGGTAAATTAAATTGCTGACCTTCTGTTAAATTTGAACTTGTGGTAGCAACAACCCACAAATTGACACTTTGGCCAATCTGTAAAGCTACATTAGTTGTTAACTGTTGATCATTCGTATCAAATTGACCGTCTTTGTTACTATCTATGTAGATTTTAATATTATTTAATTCATTAATTGTTAATGCTTCTAGCTGAACATTAACAGGTGCATTACTATTATTCGATAAAGTATTGGCCCATATTACTCGCACACTAGGTTCGACATCGAGTACTGGTGGGGTAGTTAAAGTAATAGCATACAAAGCTGAAACATTAACTTCGACTGTATTAGAAACTGATTGTTGTTCTTTACCATTTGCTGCTGTAAAAGTTGCGTAAGCAACGTTTTTGATTTTACTACCTACATCAGGAATATTCGCGGCATGACCATACTGCGCAGACAATATAGATATTGTCAACGTTGATAACATGAAAGACATGTTTCGACTTGCACGAATTTGCTTCTGTTGTAGCACAGCGCTCTACCCTTCAACTAAATAATCTAAATGAAAAAACTTTAAAATTATTGTTGTGGACACCTGCTTTGCGCAAATGCCCACATATTTAATCAATTCATTTTAAGCAATCGAAATTACTTAATGAATATTAATTATTTACTTTGATTACAAACTCTAATACCGCACTTGTATTAGGTACAAGAGGTGTTTTCTCAGCAGCGATAGTACCTGTTGAACCATCAGTTAATGCAGCAGTTGAAGTACTTAATGTCGCATTTGTAGCTACTGGAGATGCACTTGCAATCACTTTCAACGTTGTATATGCAGGTGTAGCATCGCTAATCACAACATTAGTTACGTCAGCATTACCTTCATTCGTTGCAGTAATTCTATACTTCACACATTCGCCTGGTTTAGCAGAAACTGTATTTTGAGTATAAGTACCAGCTGCACCCGTTACACAGTTAGCTAAAGATTGCTCTTTCACTAAACGCACTTGACCACTTGTTACAGTCGTTAAGTCAGTGTTCACTAGATCGGCAACAGACTGACCACCAACAACTGTTGGTTTGATCGTTAATACAACTGCACTTGGTGTTCCAGCAGTTGCATTTGTTGGAGCTTGAACTTTGATGAGTAAGTTAACAGATGCACCACGAGCGATACTTCCAGTTTTCACTGCAAGATCACTACCTGTGACTAATTCACCAGCATCAGCTACACCATCGTTATTCGAATCCACATATAAGGTTGTTACCCAACCATTTGCAGTTTGGTCATTCGTTAATGTAAACGGTAATGTATTCGGTGTCGCACCTTCAACGATGTTACCGTTGTTGGTTAAGGTATGCTTGTAAACAACCGTACCACCTGGTGCAACTTGTCCAGTACGGTCACTTTGCAAGCTAAGGATACGATTAGTTTCAACTGTTACACGATCAGACATTACATCTGTTAAGCCAGTAGCAGGAGAAGAAACTTTAAAGATAACTTCTTGATCACCTGCTGGAGCATTTGCTGGAGGCGTTACAACTGCAACAAGTTTAACAGTACCACCACTTGGTATATTACCTGTATTCGTGATTGGAGCACCTGTTGGATTACCTGCAACGTCAGCTAAGTAATATTGAACTGTCCAACCCGTTGGTAATGTCGGTGATGTAGATAAATTATAGTTATCTCCAGTTGCACCTTTATTATCAATAGTTAATGGGAAGTTAGTTGCTTGACCAGGTTTAGTTGATTTAGTATCAATAAATTGACCCGTATCTTTACCTGACGCGCCAACAACAGCACCAGTACTATTTGTTGCATCACCATTATGTAAGTCAACTGTAGATGCTGTTACTTCACTAATCGTTAAAGTAATCGTATCTGGCGTTGCAGTTGGATTAGTTACTGGAGTAGCAGTTAAAATTGTGTTAATTGCTGTTGCTGTATAATAAGTTGAAGGTAGTGTTACCTTAGCAACAACTTGGTATGTAGCGCCGCTTGCGATTGGACCCGTGTCTGCAACACCATCACCATTCGTATCAGTTAATGGCGTTACACCATCAGCTTTGAATAATTCAACAATGCTACCAGTTGGTAAAGCATTTTTGTTTACAGTAATGTTGAATGCTTCAGTAACATTACCAGTGTTATGTACAACGATTGGTTCCCCAGTAACACCAAAAACAACTGGCGTACCTTGAGTTGTTGACTTAGTAATGACATCTGGCGTTGAGGTTGCTGTAGGTTGATTATCAGCAAAGGCATCTGTCGTACTGTCGTTAATTGTACCTTTTTTAACACCTAAAACTGTTACATCATTCGGGTTCGAAGGTGTTTTGCCTTCTGTACCTGGACCATCTGGATCAACTTCAGCAATGTTTGTAATGATACCGGCTGGAGTATTTTGGTTTACTCGAACTTTGAATTTCAATACTCCACTGCTGTTTGCAGCAACTGTAGGAATAACTAATGTCGCTGTTCCTAAAGTGAAGTTATATCCATCAGTATCAGCTGCATCACTTACAGCTGTACCATTTACTGTAGCAGAACCAGTAACATAAGTTAAACCAGATGGAAGTACGTCGGTGATCGTAACGTTAGTTGCGGTCGTGTTACCCGTATTTTGATAAGCTAAAGTATATTCAACTTCACGTGCTGCAGGGCTTGATGAAGTAGCATCTACATTACTAACGCTTGCAGATTTTAATAAACTAATTACAGCGCCATTGGTAATCTTAACTGTATCTACGTTTTTAGCAGTTAAACTTGTATCAAAACCACTGGTTGCTGAAACCGTTAACTTACCAAGATCATTAGCAAAAATGTTGTTGCTTGCTGTTGTTGCTTGTACGATTAAGTTAACAGATTGGCCTGCTGTTAAAGTTACGCTTGTTACAGGAGTTTGGCTATCTGGAACACCATCTTTGTTAGCATCAAGATAAACGTTTAAACCGCTGAAATCGTACGCATCTTGCGTGTTATCACGTGTATCATTATTGACAACAGCTACGTTAAAAGTATCGGTGCCATTACCAGTATTTGTTAATGTGTGAGATAAAGATACTTGACCATTCGCGTTAGCAGTTTTAGTTTGATCAGCGATCAACGTGAAACTTGCTACTTGCAATACAGTCGTAGTAACTACGTTTGATGTCACAGTTTTATTAGAACCGTTGCTATCTGTATAGCTTGCAGATGCAATGTTACTAATGTTTGTGCCCGCACTAGGAGCTGCTGCGTGTGCTGAAGGAAGGAAAGCTGCACCACCTGCAACAAATGCAATCGAAGCTGCTAATTGCGTTAGTTTTAAACGTTGAGTTTGATTTGACATTCGGAACTTACCCCTGTTGAATATTCAATGTCAGTTTGTTTAATTTTTGGTTTTGTCACTGTTAATACGCGTTTGCGCTGATACCGTTACAGATTTCCCAGCAGGAAGTTCTGCGATCGTCCAACGTAATGCACGATAATCTTTCAGTGGAACATTCACCATTTGATTACCCTCTTTGCGTTTTAAAGGCATCGGGGCAAAATTTGTACCGTCTGTACTTGCTTGCGCGTTTTCTGGCTCAGATTTCGCCAAAAATAAAGTTTCTACGGGTATTGGTAACGTCGCAGCTAAGTTTTTAATTTTTCCTGATGTATTATTTGTATACGTTGCACGATACTCAATTACATCATTTGGCTTCACTTTATTGACTAACTTAGCTACTGGCTTCCCATCTGTGCTTACACTAATGAGATAGGTTTTTAATTCTACGGATACAGGATCTTTTGCAACTTTAGTTTCAGCAGAAACACTAACCGCCAAAACCAAACTAGCTGCACCAAGTAAACCTTTTTTCCAATTATCTTTTAAATGCATGTTTATTGTTTCCACACTCAACATCCTAAACTTCTGAACATATTCTATTCTATAGACAAAGTTCAAAATAATTTTTAACATTACTAAAATACAATACTTTTATGTATTTTTGTTGAAAAAAATCACTTTTTTTGTAAAAAAACATCTACTGGTTCAAACAATTAAAAAACTCTATACCAGCTATCAGCACAAAGTATGCCAAATCAATAATATTTTCGGCATACTTTATCTATAATTTACTTTTGCGACACACAGAACCTTAGAGTGCCTGAAGCTGATGGATTTAATAACCCAGTCAAGCTCCATTCAAGATAATCACCGGAACGGTTTGTATTACAAGTATTTCCACTTGGTATAAGTCTACAACTCATACTGCCAAAATTAGTACCAATTGGTAAACTATCTTTCACTTTTACGTTCTGTAGTTTCTTGGTACTGTTATTTTTATAGGTGATCTCATACTCTAAATTATCTTGCTTAGCAGCCTGATTAGTCGTTACAAATGCGTTTGTATCGGAAGATGGTGAAGGACAACTTGCAACTGCACGAACTTTTTTTGTCAGTGTTAAACCAGCACTACCAATAAGTGTCACATCCTGACGTTGTTGGGTCTGCTTGGAAATGTTAAGTGAACTGACCTGATAGCTTGCCTGTAACGTTCCAATATGCTGGGCACCAGCAAAAATATTGGTTGGTGAAAGTACTCGTTGAACAAGACAGATCTCGGTATTGGGTTGTAATAAAACAGTGCTAGATGGCGTTGGATCAAATACTGTCTCACCAGCATCAACAGCACCATTACAGTTGCTGTCTTGGTAAACCAGTGCCTGCCAGGGCTGATCATTATTTGAGCTTGAAGCACTTCGGATAAGTTGAGTTAGCTGTACAGGTGCTTGTGTAGTCAAACGATGTGGATAATCAGTTACTTCACCAGCGGTAATGGTATGTTGTCCATCTTCTGTTAAAACCACATTGAGATTGGCATCACCAAAATTATTGTTTGGATAACTTGTGGCTGTGGTTTTTGGCACCGTAATCGTATCCGTATTACGTGTGTACGTTCCTGTTGTTGATCCACTGACGGAGGTGTATTCAGGCAAATTGGTTTGTATAATACAGAATGGATTACTTAAAACACTTTTCTCCACTTTAAAACGATAATCACCATTATCATTACTGATTGACACTACGTTCAGATCGACACCAGAACAATTGGCAAGTTTAAGCGAACTGCCAGCAATGCCCTGCTCATTTGGATCAATGATTCCATTATAGGCATTTGCCACAATATTGCTGACGTTGCCGCCATTATCATTAAAGACTTTACCTGATATTAGAACCAAGTCTTTACGACTATTGGTTAAGGTACAAATAATTTCTGCATCGTTTGTATTAATCGTTAATTTATTACCATTTAAAGGCGTAGTGTTGCCAGTACAGACGAGATTCCCCACATACTCATTTTCATCGCCTTTGCTAAATGCCTCAATGATACTTCCTGTTGTTCCAAGCATGCCCAGCGGAACAATAATTGGTGCACCTGCTGTAGAGTTTGCTCCCGTGGCATCCGCGACTGAAAGCCCTGTTGTCGCATTTGTGGCAAAGCCAACACTGTTCACGGTTGCACTATCACCAGCTAAGGCATTTTCCCATTTTTTGATTAAAGTGAGCGTAGTAAGGGTATTGGTTAAAGTACATACAATATCTGCCCCTGCTGCAATTCCCGTTCTGGATAAAGTGACTGTCCCATTTGTTTTATTAACAGTGACTGAACTTGCTCCTATACCCGTACATACAGCATCGGTCAACCGATATCCTGTCGGCATATTCGATTCAGTTAGAACCACATCAGTTGATAAACTTGGAGAAAAATATTGGGTTGTACCTGATGTGGCAGTTTCTGGAACTGTTGTGGTCACGGAGTGATTTAAGATGCCACTATTTGCAGTTGCAGTAAAATCAAATTTCCCAACACCACCACGGCTAATTTTTTTAATTGTTAAACTTGGTGTGCTGTTAATAAAAGTACAGGTAATATCTGCTCCACCAGTAATTAGTCGACCAGATGAAATGGTCACCGTTGACCCGCTTAAATCCCCAAACTCACCAATATTTCCTGTAATAGAGCTATTGGCATCAGTACATTTCGCATTCTTTAATACATAACCCGTCAATACAGTTGGCTCACTAATCGTCACATCTGAAAAAGTGTCATTCACTGTTAAAGCAGCAGAAGTACCTTTACCAATATTAGTGGAAGAACTTGATGAGGTTGTTGCCACATTTGTCGATGTACTGGATAAATTACTATTGGTAAAAGTAAATGTACCTGTACCACCACGAGATTCTTTTGCAATCTTGACAATTGGCACTTTAACATTAGAAAAATTGCAGTTTATATTTGGGTTATTGTTAATTTCAGTGGAGGTAAAGGCATAAGTTTTTGTACCCGTTCCTGATGCTGGTGCAGTGCCAACACGCGCACCAGACGTGCCATCATCATTTCGAACACGACATGTTGCACCCAGTAATGACCAACCAGCCACATTTGTTTCTGAAATGTTTACACCCCCTGATGACGAGGTCACTGCAAAAGGCTGGCCTGTAAATATTGTACCACCGTCAACCTGATATTGATCAATTGGTGTTTGTGTAACAACGGTCGCACTGGTTTTATTTGTACCTGTTAAAGAAAAATCAAATGAACCTATTCCACCAATACTTGACTTGGTTAGATAGATCAATGCTCTCGCAATGGTTGTTTGTACACTACTGGTGTTGTCGTCACGAAAAATATCATTATTTGCAGTAGCTTCCACTGTTGCCGTGTTTGTGGCAACGCCTGACACTGCTATTGCAGAGATAGTAACGCTACAAGTCGCTCCTTTAGGACCACTAAAAGTACCTGACAAGGTGTTTCCAGATAAACTTGCTGTACATTTATCTGAAGCAGTTGCTGTTCCACCTTTAGTGGCAGCTACAGCAATAGAAACTGAATTAAAATTATTTGGAACGACATCCTGAAAATTAGCTACCCCTGTAGAACTAATTGCACGTTCTCCTTTATTGGTAATCACTAACTGATACTGAACTGTATCATTAGTTTTTACCATTAGAGGTTGTGATTGAAATGATCCACTCGTTCCTTTACGCTGAGTTTTTTCAATTTTTACATCCACATCCTGAGGGTAATCATCATCAATAATTGTATAGGTTGCCGTGCCATTGCCTGATGCACCACAACCACTTGAAGACATGACATGGTATGCATTACTTTGATTGATTGTAACTGTAAAAGTTTCATCAGGCTCAGGAACGGTATCACTGATAATCTCTACAGGGACATTCAGGATATAGGGTGTACCACTTCCATAGTTACCTGCGGGTATTGTGATGGTAAAAGTATTGGCCACCCCACCATTAATTTTATAGTCTGTACCTAGCTGTGCTGTACCATCATTAACTGTAAAGGCCAGTGGAATGCCTGCTGGTGGCACAGTTCCAACCACAATTACCTGTATGGGCTGAACATTACCGCCATTTTCGGGTACAGAATAATTAGCAGATGTAAATTCAATAATCGGCTTGACTTCAATCTGGATACCATCTAAAAAATTCCCTGAGGTTGCTGAACCCGAGGTGGACTGAAAACCAATGGTTGTTTGTCCTGTTGCACCAGTATAAATAAAGCTTCCGCTATAATCGGCCCATCGAGTTGTACTTCCTACAGGTACAGTATTGCTTTGCACAGGATTACATGTACCAGCACTACATGACGTTATATTACCCGTCCCTGTTGTACCAGTTGCGACTGATACTACTGCTTGCGTACCTGCACGAAAATTCATGGTATCAGGATTGGTATTTCGTCCATTATGGCTAAATCTCCAATTGACTTGCTCGCCATTGACCAAACAAATATTTTGGGATATTTCTGAAAGACGTTCGGCATTTAATTCAGCGAACTGCGTTCCTTCTTTAGCAACCAGGTTGCCTGTGCCTCCCCCCCCCAATACCCCGAGGTCCTGACCACAGTTCCATAATCTGACCACTACCACTTGCAGTATAAGTACATGTTCCATTGACTTCTTCTTGATAATAAGGATGTGTGGTTAACCAACCAGGAACTTTGGTACTGTCAATATAAACACGACAGGCGTTACCCGTATTTGCAATCTTAGGACTTTCAAAACTCAGGTTAATAAAACTACGCTGATAAGCAGCCTGAGCAATACTGATGCTACTGACCAGTGAAAAAAACAAAATCAAAAGTTTTAGAACAGCATGATTAGCCAGTTTCATCATCTTGAATTTTTCCATTGAATTACTGCCCCACATAGCGCACCCCGAAATTAAATTCGTAACTTTGGTTTGCAGCCACACTATTTAATGTTCCTGAAACCGCGCCAGCATTACCAACTGTAGGAGCCGTCATACTACTACATGATGTACAGATAGGCGATTGAGATAAAACTGTATAGGCAGGTGTCATGTCTCTAAAGGTAAATGCAGTACTCATAGCAGTAGCACCTGAATTATTTAAAATAACCTTGTATAAGACACATTGGCCTTGACCATTGCTTTGCTTACCAATAGTTAAAGTATTTGTTGTGTATGTTTCATTAGCTGTGCCATCACAATCAAAATCTCGTGCCTGCAATTTTGTCAGGGTTAATTGTGACTGCTTGACTGTAGTCACATCTTTAATAGAGGCAAAAACCTGATTGCTACTATCTGTTAAGTTCACAACCGTTGTATTCGCCTGATTGAGATTGTTATTTGCAACATTCGTGACTTGTAATAAGAGTTGAATTTGCTCATGAGCTGCCACTTTGCCACCTGGTAAGTCCGCCAATGTACGAATATTTAAGTCCCCACTGCTGAACTTGCCATCCCCATCGACATCCAGAAATAGCACACTGTTAAAGCTAGACTCACTATTGTTGATGATAAAACCATAGCTTCCCGTAAAGTCTGTAGCAGCAGGGTTCGTCAGTAAATGACGATAGACCACTGTGCCCAAGGGTGTGACCTGACCATGTAAATCTGGTGTAAATTCCAATTTAGGCTTGGAATTTACACTTTGAATCTCCACTGCGTTTTTGATTGTATCCTGAGCAGGGTTACCCGTACCAACAAAGCTGGTTGAGATCACACGAAAATAAATTGGTACAGTCACGTCTTTATTGACTTTATCCACTTCAACAACCGCACAGACCAGTTGGGTTTCCGCATTATTTAAATAAATCGTCTTACCAATTTCATTACCCAACCCACTACAATCTGTTCCATTGCTTGACGTATAAAAACGCACACGATTAACACCAGCGGGTAAAGTCATGCTGCTAAAATCACTGCTGGCATTGGCACTGAGCAAATATTCTGCACCTACTCCTGTATGACTGATTTTTAATGGAAATATTGCTTGCCCACCGGCAACAGGATTGGTACTTGTTGCCGCAATCACGGTTTTCCACGGATTACCAGCATTATTAACATTCCCATTACCCAAACCATTGTTTTCAGGACTATTCGTCAAATCAACTAAACGTGCTACCGTTGTGGCAAGTAAATTACCCTGATCTTTAATCAAACTCGTTTTGCTAATATCACCTAAAGACTGAGCTTGAGGTGAAACTTCGAATGTCGTATCAGTCGTTACAGCATAACTACTAGGTAAACGTACTTTAACAACGATTGGTAAATTTACGCCTGCGGATAATAAACCTGTATCAGGAATACCATCTCCATTGCTATCTAATAATGGGGTTACGCCATCTGCACGATAAAATTCAATTTGGCTACCTGTCGGAAATGTACTACCTGTCATTGTTACATTAAATACATCAGTATTATTACCATTATTCCAAACATAGTTATTAAAGCTAAGCTCCCCACCTTGAGCCGCAGCAGAAGCAACAACCGTAGCACTATTGTTTACATCAGTTGCACTACCATTAATTTTGACATCATAAATTGAAGCAACATTAAGTACAGCTATGTTACTGAGATCAGATATATTTGCTGTTGTTGTATTATTATCATGATCATACCCAAAATTAACGGTATTATTAATTGGTCCAGCAGTTGTTTTATTTACTTTAACTTTAAATTCAATATAGCCAGTTGTATTTGCTGGTACTGAGCTAATGACTGCAGTTACAGTATTTGATGTCACACTGTAATTGATTCCTGCTGGATCGTTACTCCCAGTACTTGGATTTACAGTTGTACCGTTCCAATTCTCACCAGCATTTAGTTGATAAACCAAACTTGAATTGAGTGTATCTGTTAAAGTTACAGAGCCTGTCGCTGTACTACCTAAATTTTGATAATCTAAACGAACGGTAACAACGTCTCCATTTGCCACGCTTGTTTGAGAAAACTTTTTACGAACAACTAAAGCAGACTGATTCGTAACAGTTGCTGTATCGACATTGGTCTTTGTTCCAGATGCACTATTTAAAGAATTTACAGTTAATGTTAATGATCCATTTTGACTAACCGTTGCACCACTTGGTACATTTGCCGCCACAATAAGACCAACTGACTCGCCCGCACTTAAAGAATAAGAAGTAATCGCTGCGCCATCAGGCACGCCATCATTATCTTTATCTAAAAATACAGATAGATTACTGTAGTCATAGCTATCTCCAGTATTATTTGTCACTGCAAAGGTATACTGGTCGACTTCATTACCCGTGTTAGTCAAAGTATGGTTAAAATATACAGTCTGACCCGCTACGACATTTTTAGTGTTATTTGCCGTCAAATTAACAGAATAAACTGGAAGAATCGTTGTTTGAACTAAATTCGAACGGCTGACTTGAACAACGGTTGAACCTTCTTCACTGTATTCACCTATCGCCATATTACTAATGATTTGGCGTGTAGGAACAGCAGCAGAGCTAGACTGATGCACTCCCAACAAAGTAACCAACAAAATCCCTAAAGTGATCTTGCTGTTGCGGATATTTTCTAATGTATTGATTATATTCATCTTCTAGCATCCGCCTAACTTAAGGTGTAACCTGAATAGAAAAATACAACGCTGCTTGCTCCTGTGGTGCAAGTGCTCCAATATTTCCAGATATTTGATCTCCACTCACAGCTACAGAACCCTTACTCACTGACGGCGGCAATGCATTTCGCAAAATACTATAAGCAGGTACCACATCATTAATCACAACATTCGCTGCGGGTGTTGAACCATCATTTTTAATTGTTAAACGATAGGTAACGCATTGATTTGGTTTAATCGTCAATGGGTTACTTGCATAGGTCGCAGTGGCAACATTCATAAGTGCACATGCTTCATCTTTAGACTGTTCTTTGATCAGACGAAGTTGCGTAGGATCAACTGTTGTTAAATCTGTATTTTGAATTGTTGTAAGTGTTAAACCTTGGATTGTATTCGTGGCAGAGACGACGATATTTGCTGCACTAGAAATACCATTTACTGCAGTTAATGGAGCTTGAACTTTTAAAATTAGCTGAACTGAACTTTGAGGGTTTAATCCACCTGTTATAGACAAATCAGTAGCGATCGGATCTGTAGTATCTAATACACCATTATTATTGGCATCGTAATACAAAGTATAAATAAAACCATCATTAATGTTTTGAGGGACTACGCTAAGACTTACTTTTCCGCTTGTATCACCTTCAACAAATGTACCCATATTTTTTAATGTATGCAGATATACAACCGTACCGCCGACATTAATCCGCCCTTGTTGATCATTTGCTAAAGTCAACTTGCGTACTGCTACATCAACTTGATCTTTAATACTGTCACCTTGAGCATTCATCGGTGATTTCATAGCGAACCAAATAGGTAAACTTGTCAAAGTCGTATTCGCAGGAACAGTGACAACGGCGCAATACTGTTTAGTTGTTCCAGCCGCCATGTTGCCAGTACTGGTAATTTCTCCCTGTAACGTTTGACATGTTGCATCACCATTATAGAACTTCACTACCCAATCAGTTGGTAACGTCGTATTGATACTATTAATGTCAATCTCTGTACTCGATGCATATAAATTATAATTATTTGAGGTCGTGCTGTTATTTCGAATAACAAGTGGGAAAACAGCTGTTGCACCTTTTACAGCGTTTTTCACCAATAAGGCTTGCCCACCTGAACCAGTAACATTCCCAACCCCCACACCTGAATTGTTGCTGTTATACAAATCGCTTTCGCCCACAGCAACTGTATTGACTAATCGATCACGCGTACTATTTTTTACACTAGTATCTGTTACGGAAGTTGCGGTAATGTCGAAATCCATTGTACTTGTAGAAGTACAATTCGATGGGAAATAAACTCCTAATTTAATTCTTTTTGAAGTGCCGTAAGCCAATCCGCCTGTATCAATTACACCATCGCCATTAGTATCTGTCAGCAATGTACGACCATCGGCATGATATAACCGAACTACAGCACAACTTGGTACGTTACTTTTAACGAAGCTTAAATTATAAGTATCAGTCGCTTGTCCTGTATTCCAAACATAATTATCAAACTGGATTTCTTTTGCTACACCCCCAAAAGTATTATTTTGGGTCTGTAAGTTATTCAAGCCACCGTTTGGCTCGCCATCATCATTCGCGTTACTTGGACTATAGTTAAGTACAACACCTAAGGTTTGCTGAACGTTAAAAATTACAGTATTCGTTAGCGTATTTTTCAGAATAGCATTTGATGCATTATATTGTTGATAATCAGCGGTATTCGCAACTTTTTCAGCAGCATTCGCATTCACAGTGACTTTAAAACTTACCGTACCTTTACTTAAAGCTGCCACACTTGCAAGCTCTACATCTACTTGCCCATTACTCACTTTATATTTTATTGGCGCATTTGCACCCGTCTCAACATCATCGGCATCCGTTAACGATCCTGAACCATTCCCCCAACTACCACTACCCGATTTATATGTTACATCTGTAGCTAATATATCTCTCAATACGAGTCTTGCTGCCGCAGTGCCCGTATTTGAATAAGCTAAGGTATAAGTAATTTCCGTGCCAGTTTTACCTGTGCTGATATTCTGTGATTTCGTCACTTGAATTACAGCATCATCAACAACTTTTGCTGTATCACTTACGGTCATAGCGATCGCATTATCATGCTGGCTTGTAGCTGTTAAATTAAAATTAGCAACGTTATTTGCAGTTACGTTGGTTGGAATACTTCCAACGACAACTAATGAGGCAAACTCGCCTGCTTCTAAACGAAAACTTGTGGTTGAATTCAGTAAATTATTATTATCATCAGGTTCACCATTTTGATCCCGATCTACATAAACTGCGATATTTTCCAGATCAAATTGGTCATCTGTGAGTTGTGTCAAAGCAAGCTTGTAGTTATCTGCAATATTCCCCGTATTGGTCAGCACATGAGGAAAATTTAATTTACTGCCAATCGTACCAATATTTTGCTGATTGCTTTGTAGACTCAGTGAATAAATCGCCTGAACGGTCAGAATCACAGGGTTAGAGTTAATGGTTTGCAGATTGCCCTGTTCATCTTCAAAATCACCACTTGCAATATTGGTGATACTACTTCCTGCTTTTGGTTGAGCAAATGCAATAGAACTATGAAATCCAATAAACAAGCCAAATAAAGCGATAAATGAAGTTTTTGAGACAGCACTTTTTTTGAATCGGCTTATCATGTTTCAGAACCCACAAAAAATGTAAAATTGATTTTTTATTGATAAATTGTACAGTTTTATTGACAATCTTATGAAAAGAATACTACAAAAATATCGACTTGAACACACAAATTAACAAAAAGGTGATGTTTTCATTACAGATTATCATTTGTAAAAAAACTGTAGATGCCTGTTATTTATAAATAATACTTATGAAATGATTAGGGTCTATTGACATTTCATCCTGGTAACCAAATGTATATGCAAGCTAAAGCAAAAGAAATTATCAAAGTTCTGTTGCTATAGCCTGTATATTTTTATGGCTACCTTTATAGGGTTAATTATGAACAGTAAGTGTCAACAGACCCTAAATATTCAGTAAAGTAATTGAACCTTTTTTTATAGGACTTACGCACTATTATTTATAGATTCTCTGTGGTAGGAGATGATTTTTATCGAGAATAAAGTCATCAATGAAGTCTTTGATGATTGGTCTAAATAATTTCTTCTGCCAACGATATACATTTTCAAAGATCCGCTCAAACTGGTTCTTTTGTATCTCGACGTAGGCCATCAAGGCTGCAAAAATATGATTCAAAATCAGTTTAGATCGTCT
>NZ_NHRQ01000013.1:0-82207 GCF_002165335.1 Acinetobacter sp. WCHA29 | reverse complement strand
GCAGTTAAAGTTGTTTTACCATGGTCAACGTGACCAATTGTACCCACGTTTACGTGTGGTTTATTACGTTCAAACTTAGCCTTAGCCATTTGATTTTCCTCGTTTACGTCGACACCAGTTTAGAGAAAAACAACCCTGAAAAACTTTCTTTATCGACATTCGCCTAAAAAACTAGACACCCAATACTTGAAAAGCAGACTATAATAGTCTGCTTCTTTAAAAATTTTGTAGAAATTCTACTAAGCTGTATATCTGGAGCTCTTATCGAGATTTGAACTCGAGACCTCTCCCTTACCAAGGGAGTGCTCTACCACTGAGCTATAAGAGCGACATCTTCGATGGAGCGGGAGACGAGGATCGAACTCGCGACATGCAGCTTGGAAGGCTGCCACTCTACCAACTGAGTTACTCCCGCATGTTGGTACTTACCACTTCAATCGAAGTTAGATGGTGGTGAGAGAAGGATTCGAACCTTCGAAACTTTCGTAGCAGAGTTACAGTCTGCCCCCTTTGGCCGCTCGGGAATCTCACCATATCACACTTACACAGTGCTGTTCTTTACGCTATACTACCGCACTTTAAGATGGTGCCGGCACACGGATTCGAACTGTGGACCTACTGATTACAAGTCAGTTGCTCTACCAACTGAGCTATGCCGGCTCTTTCTTAGTGTTTCGTACGTTTCGTATCGGAACGGTGTGCAGTTTAGCAAAACTCTGAATCGATGCAAGTGGTTTTTTCAAAAAAACCGTTAAAAACTCATAAAATCAATCCGTTTGATGATAATTCAACCGCTTTGATCACTGCGCGAGCTTTTATTTGGGTTTCATTCCACTCTGATTCAGGGTTTGAGTCTGCAACTAAGCCTGCCCCTGCCTGTACATAGACCTTTTTATCACGAATCACACAGGTACGAATCGCAATCGACATGTCCATTTCACCATGCCAGCCTAAATAACCTACAGCACCACCAAATACACCACGTTTAACTGGCTCTACTTCATCAATAATTTCCATAGCGCGGATTTTTGGCGCGCCTGAAAGGGTTCCAGCAGGAAAGGTTGCTTTAAACACATCTAAAGCATCCACGTCATCACGTACTTCACCCTGCACATTAGACACGATATGCATGACGTGAGAATAACGCTCAATCACCATACGATCAGTCACTTGCACTTTACCAATTTTAGAAACGCGACCAACATCATTGCGACCCAAATCGATTAGCATGAGATGCTCAGCAATCTCTTTTTCATCTGCGAGTAAATCTTGTTCCAAGGCAAGATCTTCTTCCTTGGTTTTACCACGTGGTCGTGTTCCAGCCAAAGGACGTACTGTTGCAATACCATTTTCTAAGCGTGAAAGAATTTCTGGCGAAGAACCCACGATATGAAATGGCTTTTGATCTGTGAGCGTTTGTCCTTGCACCAGAAATAAATACGGCGATGGATTGAGATGGCGTAATGCACGATAAACTTGTAAAGCCTCACCATCAAAGTCAGACACCATACGTTGACCAGGCACAACCTGCATCACATCGCCTGCACGGATATACTCTTTTACTTTCTCAACGGTTTCTAGAAACTTTTCTTTACCCGTAATGGATTCGAAATGTGGCGCAGTATGAGGTTTCGCTTGTAAGCTGACAGGCGTAGCGAGCAACTGTTCAAGTTGATCCAACTTCTGCTGAGCCGTCTTATAGGCATCAGGCTGACTCGAATCTGCGTGATGAATTAAAAACAAAGTGTCCTTTAAATTATCAAACACAATCACGGTTTGAGACAACATTAACCAAAGATCTGGCAACGTCACAGGATCAGCCGTGGGAACGTTTCTAAGTTTTGGTTCGATATAACGTACCGCGTCATACCCCAAATACCCAACCAAGCCACCAGTAAAACTTGGTAACTCAGGCAATTCAACTTGGGTTGGCACTTTAAATTGACTTTGAAAATCACGGATATACTGAAATGGATCAGCGCAGTCTTGCTGACGAAGCGAGCCATCAGCTTGCTGAATGGTCAATACACCTGCATTACAGGAAAAAACAATCGACTCCCCTAAACCAATCATTGAATAGCGCGCCCAATTCTCACCCCCTTCAACAGACTCAAAGAGATAAGCTTGTTTTTGTTCTTTAAAACGTGCAAAAACAGAAAGTGGGGTTTCTGTATCGGCTAAACGTTGGCGATACACAGGAATGGTGTTATAGCCTGCTGATTTTAATTGCTCAAATTGTACTAAGGTCGTCATGAATCTTCTCTATGGTTTTAATTTCTGTGCGTTTTTTCTGTAGTGCCTTCTCAAGCCCGCCATCGAAAAACCATAACAAACCTCATGCTTGTCTCCTGACTAAATCATCTTCTATCAATTCTGCCAAACTATCGACCACTTGCTGTGGCTGACAGTCATAGATACTTTCCCCATGATTATAGCCATAGCTGACCACAATACAATCAATACCTGCACGTCTAGCGGCTTCCACATCATTACTCGAATCACCGATCATCAAAGTTTGCGAGGCTGTAATATTTTGTTGCTGCATACAGTGTAAAAAAGGCAAAGGGTGAGGTTTACGTTCAGCTAAACTATCACCACCAACCACCATCTTAAAATATGGGCTTAACTGCAAAATATCGAGGATACCTTGCGCTAAATGCTCTGGTTTGTTAGTTACGCAAGCCATCGTAATATTATGCTGTTGGCAGTAATCCAAAAATGGTAAAACACCTTCATATACTTTGGTGTTTACACATAATTCTTGTTCATAAATCTCAACAAAAGTATCAAGCAATTGCTTCTGCTGCTGGGCATCAATCTGCCCAAACAAATGCTCCAAGACAGTCTCACATAGTTTAGCCGCACCTTTGCCTACCCAAGCTCGAATCTGCACCTCTGTTACCAATGGTAATGCCAGTTTTTCCAAACTTAGATTCATTGCTCGATATAAATCAGCCGCCGAGTCCACAAGCGTCCCATCTAAATCAAATAAAATTAAACTTCGTTGTTGTAACTGAGCAACAGACATAGATTTCGACTCAAGAAATAAAAAGGCACGCCCATATGGGCATGCCTTGATTGTAAAAGGTTAATATAATTATTTAAAGAATAACCAAGCAATCACAGCTAAAATGATGAGTACAACAATTGAAATTAAACCAATCGATGCATTTTTTTGCTGTTCAATTTCTTGTTGAACACGAGAAATAGGTTCTTCAATCGCAATCGGCTGCTGTTCAGCAGCAGCATGAACATCAATACCTTCAGGAATTGGTGCTGGTTTTGGAATTCCAACTTGTTGTGGCATACCATCTCGATTAATCGAAGTCTCCGCAGCTCGCTCTGCAAGCGTTGGCATACCCGCATCGTGATTCGTTGCCGCTACTGGCTCAACTTCAATTTCAGGTAAATCAGCCTTATAACGCTCAGGAGCAAGAATCATAAATATAAAACTGGCAAACTGGAGCATATCCCCATCATGCAATTCTATTTCCTGTTCCTGCTCAACACGCTCACCATTCACAAATGTTCCATTTGTAGACTTTAAATCTTTTACCCAAACATGGTCATCTCTAAACAGTAATGCAGCATGTTTTCGTGAAATATCCTTGAGCTGCAACAAAATTTCAGCGTCCTGATCCCGCCCCACCAGCATGTCACGCTCAATACTAATCTCTTGCCCTGTAAATTCACCTGTAATGGCTTGTAATTTCCAAGTCATAGATGTTTATCCTTATCATAATTTCTTTCAATCATAACATTGTGACATAAGCGCTTCTGTGCATCTACTGTGAAGACGCAGGACGAGTCGTCGTGGTTGTCACTGTATGTTTACTGCGTTCAGTTGCTTTGGCTGGAAGCTGCACCGTTTTTCGTTGTATTTGAGGCTCAACTACAACGACAGGCTTTGTGATAACCACAGCCTCTTTTTGTGTTGTTGTTGGAACTTTTTGGTATGGTGAGCTACTTACCGCAGGTTGTGGGCGATAAATATCCGCAACATTTTCAGGTAATTTTGCAAAATTACCATTTTTATCCATAGACAATTGGAGACTGTATAGCTGGTTATAACGTTGTTGAGATATACGTTGCACATCCTCAGCATCACCCACTATGGTTGGATGGATAAATACAAGTAAATTACGTTTTTCATTGCCACGACTATCTGAACGGAACAAACGACCAAGATAAGGAATATCCCCAAGAACAGGCAAACTTTGACGACTAACATCAGTCTGATCGGTAACCAAGCCACCTAACACGACTGTTTGTCCATGATCTGCGAGGACTGAAGTTTTAATCGCTCGTTTACTTGTCACCAAGTCAGCAGCCTGACCCTTACTATTTTCAACGTTTGAAACTTCTTGCTCCACTTCAAGTCGAACAGAACCACCTTCACCGATATGAGGGATCACCTTTAAAGTAACACCCACATCTTTACGCTCAACAGTTGTGTAAGGATTCACCGTACTGTTTCCAGTCGTCGCAACTGACCCTGTTACAAATGGAACATTCTGCCCTACGACGATATACGCTTCTTCATTATCCATAGTCACGATGGATGGTGTAGACAATAAATTTGATTTTTTATTTTCTTTTAGCGCTTGGATGAGAGCACCATATAATTTACGAGAGCCATTCGCACCTTCTTTGTAGTCACCCAGAATAATGGATGAACCTGTACCAAGTGCTGAACCAACGCCAGCCGCCCCACCTGTTAGATAACCTGCTGCGAGCTTAGAAATACTAGAGCCAACATTCGAAAAGTTAATTAATCCAACACCGCTATTGAGATCACCTAAAGCCCATTGGACACCAAGTTGATCAGCATCACTACCTACAATTTCAATAATAGCAGCCTCGATCAAGACTTGCTGACGTCGAGTATCTAATTGCTGAATGGCTGCCTCAATTTCACGCATCAATTGCGGATCAGCTTTAACAACCAAAGCATTTTGAGTGCTATCTGCAATAATACTCACACCAGCACTATTAAAGCTTGTAACACCACTATTTTGGCTATTATTACTGCTATTGTTAAGATTAATTGACGGCGTGGAAATTGAAGAAGTTGAAGTTCCCGTCGATGAACCTGAATTTTGGTTATTTGAAACTAGATTGCTAATTGAGTTCGATTTACTAGCACTAGAATTTGATGAGGACGAAACTGACTGCCCTGTGACTAAACCTTGTAGAATTTCAGCTAAGTTCTTGGCACTCGCATATTTTAAACGGAATACTTTCAAACCACCCAAGCGATCTGCCGATGGAACATCGAGCATTTCAATCATCTGGCGTAAACGTTTGCGTGAATCAGGATCACCCTTAATTAAAATACGATTGGTTCGATTATCTGCAATAATTCGCACACGCGAACCAATAAAATCTTTCGAGGCACCTGTTGCACTCATGGTTTCGAGCAAACCAATAACTTCTTCAGCCTGACTTGATTGCAAACTGATCGCTTCAATATCATTTTGCCCTGTACCATCCAAATTACGAATAATATTTTCAAGTTGATAAATATTCGTCGCACGATCTGAAACGATCAAAGCATTGGTGCCAGCCACAGCAGCCAAATGTGCAAATTGCGGCATCAATGGTCGTAACGCAGGAATCAAATCATTTGGGTTCGTGTTTTGCAACCAAATGACACGAGTAACAATTTGATCCCCACCTGCACGACTTCGAGCATCGTAAGGAATTCCTGAGTTTTTAGCATTGCTGTCAGGAACTAACTTGACCGTATTACCTGATGGAAGTGCAACCACACCATTAACATTCAACACGCCTAAAAATAGGTCATAGACCTCATCTTTATTGAGAGGTTTATTGGAAATAACAGTAACGTTCCCGCGCACACGAGGATCAACTGCAAAGTTCTTACCCGTAATATCAGCGACTTCATTAATAAATGCTGTTAAATCCGCATCACGTAGATTAATCTTCCATGTTTGTGCTTGCACATTGGTACTGATGGTCGCAACCAAAGGCGCGGCAGCAAGTAATGCCCAAAGTGGACGTTGATGATTCAAGAAAGCCATAACCTGCACTTATTCCTAACTAATGTGATGACGTGTTATCACTAAAAACTTTGTTGTATGGTCATCACTTGATCACCACGTTTTATTTCTATTTTGGCATGTCCTTCACGACGTACTTGCTCTAATAATTGCACTTCGCTAAGACCCTGCCCGACTGTCTGACCGTTGATCGATAGAATACGATCACCAGACCGCAAACCCAAGGTATTTTTTAAATTCGTTGGTGTTCGATCTGAGATTTCGTAACCGTCTGAACCACCACCACTCACTCCCATATTTTTTAAATACTGCTCACGATTTTCCTGCATTTGTTGGATCGCTTGTCCCAGCGCAGATTGTGATGAGTTTTGAGCAGGCGCAGATGTTTGAGGTGTTGCAGCTTGAGGGTTTAATACAGGGGCAATTGGCTGGTATAAACCATTATCTAAACCCTTAAATTTAACTTCTCGTGTTGCACCATTATCCTGCTTCAGAATGACATGATCCCAATACACTTCCGCCAGTTGATAGGAAGTTGAACCGATGGTTTCACCAACACGATAACGTTCAGCAGTATCGTTTAATTTAATAACCGCCGATGACAAATAGCTTGGATAACCCAACAATACGCCCTGCAACTCCACATTGAAATTATCTTGTGCTGTCGTAGTAGCAGGTTCATTAAATAGTGCAAAAGAACTAATATTAGGAACTTGCGCCTGTTGTGAACCCAATGCAACACGATCAAACTGCATCGGCTGAGGTGGAGCCACAACCAACCAGAATAAAGAAGCTAACTTCCAACACAACCATAAAATGAGTAAAGCTAGGATAAAAGCACTTGTTTTATCGAATTGCTGCCAACGAAACTGCTGTAGTTTTTGTGCTATTGTTTTCATTAAAAACCACCTTGCAACAATGGTTGGCGAGAACTAATCACGTAAGTGTCGAGTCCCGCTTTACCTTGATAAGATGGTACATTTAATAACATCCGCTGTGTCAACTGAACATCGAGCATAAGATTCGGGTCTAAACTTAGATTCGCCATTTTCTGACTTTGCTGATCCCGAACATCTATTTGCAATTGTCCATTTTCATCTTTCATTTCCGCAGTCAATGAAGGCATATTCATACGATCTTGGCGTTGACCAAAGGTATAATTCAATTCACCACCACCCCAGTGCAATTTACCTTCAGTTGCAGTAAAACCTTTTTCTTTTTGATAATTAAACTGTACATCTTTAAGTTGAATTGAATTCTCAGGCCACTGCCAATTGGCAAAATACTTTAAAGTCTCAGGTGCAATTTCACCTTGCAAATCTTTGATCAAAATCTTTTGACCTAAACCGTAACCAAAAATACCATTAAATTGGGTGTTCCCACTGTGAATATCGAGATTTGCGCCAAGACGCAACATTAATAAATCTAAAGGGCGGGTTTTCCAATGTACAGAACCACGTAACTGACCTTTTTGCCAATCCGCTTGTCCCTGCCAAATATTGCCGCTAACATTATGTAAGATTTGATTATCTTTAGAAAATTTCGCAATTAACCATGTTGCTGGAATTTGTAAAATAATAAAAATTAAAAATGCAAAAATGGCGAAAACCCACCACTTCCATTGTTTGGTATTTTTCTTCATTCCACCCTTACCAAATGCACAAATTATCATCCTTTTAGAGACACTAGCCCCTGAATGACATTATGCATACTTTTTCAACATCGCCAATTCTCTCATATAAAAAAACCAAGCTTTTTAAGCTTGGCTTTAATGAAGCATAGAATCATCGTATGACAGAACAATGACGAGTAAAACTTGCTTAGATTAGAAAATCTTCAAGTTTTGCGCCTTTCTCTAATTCAGCAACTAACCAACGTGGCTGTTTACCACGACCAGTCCAAGTTTCTTCTGTATTATTTTTATTACGGTAGCGTGGTTCTACTGCTTTGCGCGTTGTCTTCTTACGCTTTTGCTCACCTAACTCTAATAACTCTTCAACACTAAAACCAACTGCTTCAGCTATTGCAATAATTTCATTATAAGCATCTTCAATTGCTTGATCTTTTTTGCTTGCGATTAAAGCTTCCGCTTCTACCTGTAAACGTTTTAAGTCTTCTACAGATAAATCACTAATATCTGGTTTCATTAGAACCACTCCAACTCAAAAGAAATATATCACTCAAAATAAAAAAGAATTCAAAAATTCTATTTCCATAGTAATTTATATACAATTAAATAATCAATATTAAATTAGTCAACTTAATCACAATATAACCATAAATCATCTTATATTTACAATAAAACAAAAAAAACTTAAGTGCATTTGATTAAATCCATTGTATTAAATTTTTTTAAAATGATGAAATAATTTTTAGAACCTGATGAATATTAATTTTACCTTAATTCTTGATGCTTTCTATAGGTTGAATTTCATATAACAAATCTAGACTATCTATGAATTAATTCACAAAATAAAAAGATAAGTTATATGAGATTAACGCACTCAAAATAAATATAGACATAATAGTCTTTATAAAATTATTTTAATGCAAGATTATTTCCAACACTTTGTTCAATAGCAATAATATTTTTTTTAATCAATTCAGGAATAGCTAGTTTATTGGATGTTACTTTATCAACACAAACCATCACTGCCTCTCCTGTTGCAACGATTTGGTTTTGTGTTTCACTCCATAAACTATAATGCATTCGAAAAGCACTATTTCTGAGCTCCTCAATACGTGCACCAATATGCAGCACATCAGGATAAAATACTGGCTTTAAATATTTACATTGACTAGAGGCTACCACCGTCACTATATCTTGATCAAATATATTTAATGCCATTAAATAAGCAATTCGTGCACTCTCAATATAGCGATAATACTGCACATTATTTACATGCCCAAAAGCATCCATATCACCCCAAGCAATTGTTTGTCGATGTACAACAGGATAGACAGACAGTTCTTTCATATCTCACTCATATCTTAAAGTTTAAAAAATTAACATCATTTTCAAAGATTAAATTCAACTGCCTGATCAAATCCAGATTATCTCCAAGCGTTGATTTAATCCGCAAATAGCTCATTAATATATTATCAGGATATAAAATTAATAACTGCTCAGCTTCTTCTAAACGTTGAGTTGCAACGTAAATATGCCATTTTGCAAAGGTCAACATTGGAACACTCGTGTAACGCTGTTCTAGCTGAATAATACGTTGCTCAACATAGCTATAATCGGGAATTTGCTTCAGTAGTTGCTGTTGGAACCAAAGATAAAAAACCTCTGGATCGAAATTTTCTTGCAATAAATGCAATGCAAGGTCCTCATGCTGCAATCCCATTTCTGGCATACGTGCCAATAATTTTAACCACAAAACCTTACTACTATATGGTCGTGCTTGAATTTCATTCTCTAGAGCAATATACCGCTGTTGCAGTGCAGCTAAATCATCCACAGATGCTTGATCAAACTGTATGAGTAATTGTTGCAACCAGAGATCTCGATGTTCTGCACTTAATAAACCATGCTGAATTGATTGTAAAAATAACCAAGGCTGTTGTAAGGCAAGTTTGCCCCACAAAACAGTAATGCGTTGTTGATAAGCAGTTTCAATCTCAGCCAACCAAGGTGAAAGTTGATGCTGTTCAAGGAATTCTAAATGGGTTAATGCTTTTTCTGTTTCATGTTGTTCTAAGAAAATATCGATCCGCTGTAGTTCTGCCAGCTCAAAGGCCATCGGTGCTGATTTCTCTAGTTTCTGCAAAGCGAGTTGATAGTCACCATTTTTATAATCAAATTGTGCATCAACAATATTACTCAGCAATCCTGATTGAGCAAAAACACGCTCAATAAATCCCTGCTGTTCTTTTGCCGCATCAAGCAGCCAGACTATACCGAGCTGCTCATATGGATGTAGATCTTTAAATTGTAAAATATTTTCTTTCTTACGCTGTTCTCGCGCAAAATATCTGCGACTCACAAACCATAACAACTGTGCGAATAAACTAATCACAATAAAAAGTGCGATTAAGCCCCATAAACTGCTTTGGAACTGCCAATCGCGCCAGTAAATATAAACATAGCCATTACCGTAGCCATAGCTCAGCATGGCAAACATAGCAAAAAATAATAGACTTACAAGTAAATAAATGAACACCAGTTGTTTCATAATTACATTACCCCAGTAAACCAAGGGTCGTTAATTTAGGTGTCGGAATAACTGAAAGATTTAACAGCTTTTCTAATTTTTGCTTGATCATTTGACTGTTTTGATCAGGTAAAATTGAGAATAATCGAATTATCTCTTGAACGGATTTGCGATACTCAGATGCTTGTCCTTGATGTAAGGCTTGTGAAGCAAGAAGTAAACGTAACTGAGCTTCTTTTAAAATGAGATGGCGATTGATTAAATCAGGCTGTGTACGCTGCACCTTTTCAAATTTGAACCAAGACCACCATGAAGAGGCTTCAGCTTTTTGCATTTTAATAGCTGGGTTATGCACTTCTTGTAAAAGCTTTTGATCCAATTGCTGCAATAAAGTATCAATCTGTTGCTGCTGTTGGGTTTGCATAAGCACATAATGTTGAATAGCTTGTTTATCCTGTTCAATCGCTTTCGTCAAACTATGCTGTAAAGCAGGAGAAACCGTATATTGGACAATATGCTGCTGTACTTGATTTAATTGATCAATCGCATAAATGAACTGTTGTTGATCTATTGCGAATTGAACTAACTGTAATTGCTGTTTGATTAATATAACAGGCGCTACACCCGTGACCATACTGGGTAAGCTCGAAGCTTCTGAAGGGTCAGATAAATGAGCATCTTGTAATTGTCGCTGCACAGCGACAAATTGATCATTCAGCAAAGAATAACGTTGCTGCTGCTGTGTAAGCTGTTGCTGGAGTTGAGGAACGATCTGAGAATATTGTGCTACGTCATAACTAAGTTTGGCTAACCATAATAAACTTAGTAATAAAATCAGGTAAACAATCTTTCTCATATACGTCCTTGCCAAGTACCGATACGTTGAATAATCTCTGATATAGATAAATTATCAAGCTGAATAATGTTAATCTCTTGATGTGTTTGCAACCGTGCATTTTTGAGTAGCTGTGCTAAACGCTCACCTAGCGCCAAATATATCCATTTCGCATCTATATTATTTTGACCACAAAGCTGCTGCCAATTATTCCAACTCGCTTCACTACTAATCAACACCATAACAGGTTGACTTGGCATTATTTTTTTTAAAATTTTTGGAAAAAGCGTAACACTTTGAATTGGGCATTGGCGACGATAAAGAACAAAATTAAGAATCTCGACACCTTGCTGTTGCAACTGCTGCATCATAAACTGCCGCCCCCCAAGACCACGCCAAAAAGCAACTTTATCCAAATGTACTTGTTGATTTAATATTGGAAGCTCTAGCATACCTTCCGAATTTTCAACCTCAGGGATGTGGCTGTCTATGTCAAATTTTGCGAGTGCTTGGGCAGTTGCTTGACCCACTGCGATCCATTGCACATGCTTAAGTTGATCTAAGGATATCTTTTGTTGTTGTAAATATTGCATACCGACATCAACAGCGGTCGGGCTGACAACAACAATAACTTGCACCTGCTCAAGTTGCTGATACAGTTCACGTAAATGCCCCGAAAAAGGTTCAGCTACAAGTTCCAACAATGGCAGATTGATAACCTGATGACCCACTTCCAACAATGCTTGCGTTAAGTTCACAGCACGATCTTCAGGGCGCGTATTAATAAAAAGCATTAATAAAGCGCTTTTAACAATTCACCTGCACCTTGCTCCAATAAGCATTGTGCAAGTTGTTCACCTAATTGTTCAGCATCTTCTGAAGTTCCAACCAATTGTTGTTTTAGTAAGATTTTTCCATCAACACTTCCCACACGACCTTCTATGCTGAGCTGATCATTGGCTAAAGTTGCATATCCTGCGATTGGAACTTGACAACCACCTTCTAGATAGGCATTAAACGCACGTTCTGCACGCACACAAATTGAGGTTTCTTCATGCTGTAATGGTTGAATGATTTTTAATAATTCCACATCATCTGCACGACACTCTAAGCCCAATGCACCCTGACCAACAGCAGGTAAACTTAAAACAGGCGCTAAACAATGACGAATTCGATCTGCCAAACCTAAACGCTTTAATCCTGCACTGGCTAAAATGATCGCATCATATAAACCATCATCAAGTTTTGATAAACGCGTCCCCACATTGCCACGTAAGTCAATAATCTCTAAATCAGGACGTATTTGTAAAATCTGGCATTTGCGACGCAAACTAGATGTACCTACTTTGGCACCTTGAGGTAACTCATCAAAACTTTGGTAATGATTCGAAACAAAGGCATCAAGTGGGTCTTCTCGCTCACAAGTCACAGCGAGCGTTAAACCTTCGGGTAAGTGCATTGGCACGTCTTTCATTGAATGGACCGCCAAATCAGCGCGACCCTCTAACAAAGCAGCTTCCAGTTCTTTAACGAATAATCCTTTACCACCAATTTTTGCCAAAGGTGTATCTAGAATTTTATCACCTTGCGTCACAAACTTAAGCAACTCAACCGTTAAATCTGGATAAAGCGCATTTAAACGGGAGCGAATATGCTCCGCCTGCCAAAGTGCAAGAGGGCTTTGTCGAGTCGCAATTTTTAAGGTCTTCATAAATTCAAGTTAAGCATGGATCAAAACAATTGTTTCAAACTTAACTTGCTCATCTAAAATTGCAAGCAAAAACTGATTTTTCATCTGACTTAAGCTCAATATTTTATAATTGATGCATACATTCTCTTAAGCTTGGTAAATGACGGCGACTTACAGATAAGCGTTCATCCAGCTCACGTAATCTAACCTGATACTGACCAGCCGCAATCAGTTCCAACCGTTCTAAATAATCAAGAGAAACTAAAGCATTACGATGAATTCGAATAAAACGATCTGAAAACTCAGATTCTAGATCTTTTAAAGTTTCATCAATTAATACACTGCCATTCCGATGACGCACAGTGACATATTTCTGATCTGCTAGAAAATAGTAAATATTCTCTATTGGAATAAGTTCGACCCCGCGATAAGTTTTCGCAGCAATTTGATGGCGTTGAGTTTTAGTATCGTACATATCGTCTTGTTGTTGTAAACCAGTCATTTGTGCTTGTGTAAGTTGCGTCAGACTATTGAACACCTGTTGTAAATCTTGTTGTGCAATAGGCTTGAGCAAATATCCTTGTGCTTGAAACTTAAACGCTTCCAATGCGTGTTGATCATATGCCGTACAAAAAATAATAGCTGGACGAGGGCTAAGATGACTGATCTGCTCAGCGCACTCCAATCCGTTCATTCCAGGCATTTGAATATCTAATAGAACAACATCGGGCGAATCATTTTCAATATGGTTTAACACATCCTGCCCATGATGCGCCGTCGCAATCACCTCATGACCCATTTGGGTCACTAAACGTGACAAACGCTCTACTGCGAGAGGTTCATCATCAGCAATCAGAACTTTCATCCTCTCCTCCTTGTCACCGTTAACTTCATCCGTCATTTTTTATGGTTAACTTAACTTATTATTTTACTCGATAGTGATAACTTACCACCGTGGTATATAACGATCCCCCCCCATAAACCTGAAACTTCACTGTCTGTCCGTAATAGGCTTTTAGACGTTGCTTCACATTGTCTATTGCAATACCATTCCCTTGTCTCGATTTTATTGTATCGTGAGAATAAGGGTTAGTAATGACTATACTGACTTGATTTTGCAATATTTCAACCAATACACTAATGGTTGAGGGCTGTAAAACTTTTTCTACCCCATGAAAAATACTATTCTCTAGCAAAGGTTGCAATGTTAATAATGGAATCGTGACTCGTTTTAATTCTAAAGACGTCGCCTGTATGTTCCATTCTACCTTTAAACGCTCTCCTAAACGTAATTTTTCAATACTTAAGTATTGCTGACACAAGTCAATTTCTTCAGCCAAACTCACCAATTTCAATTCTTGAAAACTGGCGCGGAATAATCGTGATAAGTTAATCAACATGTTTTCTGCTTTGTCAGGATCAATTGAAATCAAACTCACGACGCTATTTAAACTATTAAATAAGAAGTGAGGATGAATACGTGCTTGCATGGCTTGAATCCGCGCATTCAGCTCACTATATTGCTGATTCATCCATTGCTCTCGCATATAGAGATAACGCAAACAGAAAGCACCAAGCAAGATGCCATACCCCAAATGCAGACTTACACCTTGAAATAATATATCTTCAGAAAAACTATTTGTTGATGAACCCCAATATTGAATTATATTAATGACACACGTGGTAAGTAAAACAATAAGTTGAAGAAAAATAAAACCTAAAATTAACGCCATTTTCTGACTAAATTTAGCAAAAAACTCTTGAAAATAGTCAACAAAAGCAGAAAACGATAAAATTATCCAGTTAATAAAAAGCATGTATTGAAAAACTCGGATACTTTCCACTGCTTGCCAAGAACGGGCTTCTGCAAGTGCGAGTACCATTGCCAAAACATTACTTGCTACAATTAATTCCAATAAGTGTTGCGATTGCCTTATTTTCGTAAAAAAATAGGACCCTGCTGGACTCATTTGACGTGTTTTCGATAACTTCTTGCGTCGAATTTCAGCAACTACGTTTGGATTTGCTATACTCTTTTTTATTTTACTGAGCCGCCATGACCACATCTTCTCAATCCTCTTCTTCAGCAAGCCCTAATCAAACCTCTGGAATGTGGGGCGGTCGCTTCTCTGAAGCAACAGATGCATTTGTTGCAGAATTTACCGCATCTGTTCAATTTGACCAACGTTTTTATAAACAAGATATTGCAGGTTCGATTGCACATGCAACCATGCTTGCTAAAGTTGGTGTACTGACCGAGGCTGAGCGTGATGATATTATCCAAGGTTTAAATACAATCAAGGCTGAAATCGAAGCAGGTAATTTCGAATGGCGTATTGATTTAGAAGACGTACACATGAACATTGAGTCTCGCTTGACTCAACGTATCGGCATCACAGGTAAAAAATTACATACAGGTCGTAGCCGTAATGACCAAGTTGCAACTGACATCCGTTTATATTTACGCGATGAAATTGATGACATTTTAGGTCTATTACTACGCTTACAAAAAGGCCTACTCAGTCTGGCAAGCAAAAATACCAATACGATTATGCCTGGTTTTACTCATTTACAAACAGCTCAGCCAGTAACATTTGGTCATCACCTATTGGCTTGGTTTGAGATGTTGGTTCGCGATACTGAACGCCTTCAAGATTGTCGCAAGCGAGTTAATCGCATGCCACTCGGTTCAGCAGCCTTAGCAGGAACAACCTACCCGATTGATCGCGCATATACAGCCGAATTATTGGGTTTCGAAGCTGTTTCTGAAAATTCGCTTGATGCTGTTTCTGATCGTGACTTTGCCATTGAATTTAACGCTGCTGCATCATTGATCATGATGCATTTATCACGTATGTCTGAAGAACTGATTTTATGGACTTCGGCTCAATTCAAGTTCGTCAACATTCCAGACCGCTTCTGTACGGGCTCATCTATCATGCCGCAGAAGAAAAACCCAGATGTTCCTGAGTTAGTACGTGGTAAATCAGGTCGCGTGTTTGGTGATTTGATTAGTTTATTAACACTAATGAAAGGTCAACCATTGGCGTATAACAAAGACAACCAAGAAGATAAAGAGCCTTTGTTTGATGCAATTGATACCGTTCGTGGTTGCTTGATGGCCTTTGCAGATATGGTGCCTGCACTCGTTCCAAACATTGAAATTATGCGTGAAGCAGCGCTTCGTGGTTTCTCTACAGCAACTGACCTTGCTGATTACCTTGTGAAGAAAGGTGTTGCTTTCCGTGATGCACACGAAATTGTAGGTAAAGCAGTTGCGCTTGGTATCGCTGAAGAAAAAGATTTATCTGAATTGACACTGGAACAGCTTCAACAATTCTGTGATTTGATCGAAGCAGATGTATTTGATAAAGCCTTAACTTTAGAAGCTTCTGTAAATGCGCGTGATCATATCGGCGGGACATCGCCAAAACAAGTTGAAGCAGCCATTACTCGTGCACACACTCGCCTAGAACAGTTATACGCTTAAGGATAAATCATGACGAGACAAGTATTTTGCCGCAAATATAAACAAGAGCTTGAAGGTTTAGACTTTGCACCATTCCCAGGTGCAAAAGGTCAAGAATTCTTTGAGAAGGTTTCAAAACAGGCTTGGCAAGAATGGTTAAAACACCAAACCACGCTCATTAACGAAAAACGCCTCAATGTATTTGAACCCGATGCGAAGAAGTTTCTTGAAGAGCAACGGGAGAAGTTCTTCAACAATGACGAAAGTGTTGAAAAAGCAGAAGGTTGGACGGAACAAAAGTAAATCGTTTCAACTAACACCACTGAATAAAAGAGAGCTAAATATAGCTCTCTTTTTACGTGACATTTACATAAGTAATAAAGGTTTACAGAGTATACACAGTTGTCTACATGACAGATTAACACTCTCCGCTTATATTGAATATCAGAAGCAAAAAGAGATAGTTCGATATCTCAAGTAACACATGATATTTCTCTCCCAGACTTTCCCCCGAAGTCTGGGATTTTTTTATTTGTATGATATCAATTTATATAAAAATTATATTCACGGTTATATTAGGTCAATCAATTGCCCAGCAACGTTGTTCAAATTACGCTAATCCCACAATAAAAAATGCCTTAGGATTTTGAGAAATTATTGGATGACTACTCTTAAAATTTACCTAATGATTACTTCATTTCCGATGACTTTATGCAACGTATGGCAATAAAAAAAGCTGCTCATTATGTAGCAGCTTTGAATCTTTATTTGATGATTATTTTTGATTCACTTTTTGTTCAATTTCTTCAATACTGGTATGACGTACATCCATACCTTTTGCCATATAAATAACTTGCTCTGAAATATTACGGGCATGATCGCCAATTCGCTCAAGCGAACGCAATACCCACATCACATTAATCACACGAGCAATATGGCGTGGGTCTTCAATCATGTAGGTCATCAAAGTTCGTGTTGCAGACTGATATTCACGATCAATATCCACGTCTGCCATCACCACTTTTAAAGCCTGATCAACATCTAAACGCGCGAAAGCATCCAAAGCATCATGAATCATAACACGCACTTGGTTACCAATATGGCGTGTTTCCATATAACCGCGTGGAGACTCACCTTCTTCACATAAATTTTGCGCAATACGAGCAATTTTTGAAGCTTCATCACCAATCCGCTCTAAATCTGTATTTGCTTTGCTCATCGCAATGACCATACGCAAATCAATTGCAGCAGGATGACGGCGGGCGAGAATCAAGGTCAAACCTTCATCAATATCACGCTCATATTGATTAACAACATTATCTTTAAATTGAACATCAATCGCCAAATTTTCATCTGTGTCTAATAAAGCATGAATTGCATTTGCAACCTGCTGCTCTACTAAGCCACCCATGGTCATAAATTTGGTATGTACATCTTGTAAGTCTTCATTAAATTGTGAAGAAATATGGTGACTTAACACAGGATTACTTGGACTCACAGTATGCCTCCACTAGACACATGGAAAAATGATTGGTGATTAAAACACAGCAATGATGAAACTTTTATGACAATAACACAGCTGAGCCAAAAGTCGATTGCTGCGAATTGATAAAACAAAAATCTAAAAATCTGTTAGTCTAAATACCTAGCTTGACGGAGCGCAGTTAATTAACTGCTGAGATTATCTTAATCGCAAGATTTAAAGATGAGTACCGTTGAACCTGATCAGGTTAACACCTGCGTAGGAATCAAGCCCAACAAAAGCCTCGCCTTTATTTATCAAAGAGATAAATGCGCTATCGTTTTTGCTCGTGCTTGATTCGTTAATGTAATACATAAGGATCATGCCATGAACCAATTAACGAATCTTCCCTCTGCTGATATTTCTGCTCAACATGAGCAAGATGCTAAAGATTTAACCCGTATTTTACCTGCTTCACGCAAGGTTTATGTTGAAGGTTCTCGCCCCGATATCCAAGTTCCATTTCGCGAAATTAGCTTGACAGAAACGCCGACAGGTTTAGGGGGTGAATATAATCCTCCTGTTATGGTTTATGACACATCGGGTGTTTATACCGATCCTGATGTCCAAATTGATTTAAATCAAGGTCTACCTTCTGTCCGCCAAACTTGGATTGAAGAACGTGATGATACCGATGTACTCTCAAGTTTAAGTTCTGATTTTGGTCAGGCTCGCTTAAAAGATATTCGTACTGCTGACATTCGTTTTGCTCATATTCAAAATCCTCGTCGAGCTAAGGCAGGGAAAAATGTTACGCAAATGCATTATGCGAAACAGGGCATTATTACGCCTGAAATGGAATATATTGCAATTCGTGAAAATCAACGCCAAGGTGACGGCGTAGACATGCGTCAGCATGCAGGACAAAACTTTGGTGCTCAGAATTTAAGAGAAATTACACCTGAATTCGTGCGTCAAGAAGTTGCCGCAGGTCGTGCAATTATTCCTGCCAACATTAATCATCCTGAAATTGAACCAATGATCATTGGTCGCAACTTTTTAGTAAAAATTAATGCCAATATTGGGAACTCCGCTCTAGGTTCATCGATTGATGAGGAAGTTGCTAAAATGACATGGGCAACGCGTTGGGGCGCCGACACGATCATGGACTTATCGACGGGTAAGAATATTCATGAAACCCGAGAATGGATTATCCGTAATTCACCTGTTCCTATCGGTACTGTTCCAATTTATCAAGCTTTGGAAAAAGTAGATGGTGTCGCGGAAGATCTCACTTGGGAAATCTTTAAAGACACGTTGATTGAGCAAGCTGAACAAGGCGTCGATTATTTCACTATTCACGCAGGTGTGTTATTACGCTATGTGCCTATGACCGCAAATCGTCTCACCGGTATTGTGTCTCGTGGCGGTTCAATTATGGCGCAATGGTGTCTTGCGCATCATCAAGAAAACTTCTTGTATACGCATTTCGATGAAATCTGTGAAATCATGAAAGCCTATGACGTTTCATTTAGCTTAGGTGATGGTTTACGTCCAGGCTGTATTCAAGATGCAAATGATGAGGCTCAATTCAGTGAGCTTAAAACCTTAGGTGAATTGACACACCGTGCTTGGAAACATGATGTTCAGGTGATGATTGAAGGTCCCGGTCATGTGCCTATGCATATGATTAAAGAAAATATGGATCTACAACTTGAAGTTTGTAAAGAAGCACCTTTCTATACACTTGGTCCACTCACCACCGATATCGCACCAGGTTATGACCATATTACTTCTGCAATTGGTGCTGCAATGATTGGATGGTATGGCACAGCAATGCTGTGTTATGTCACACCGAAAGAACACTTAGGTTTACCAAACAAAAAAGACGTCAAAGACGGCATTATCACTTATAAAATTGCAGCACATGCAGCAGACTTAGCCAAAGGTCATCCGGGTGCTCAAGTTCGTGATAATGCATTATCGAAAGCACGTTTCGAATTCCGATGGGATGACCAGTTCAACCTCAGCTTAGACCCTGATACAGCACGCAGCATGCACGATGAGACTTTACCCAAAGAAGCACACAAATCTGCACATTTCTGTTCTATGTGCGGACCAAAATTTTGCTCGATGAAAATCACGCAGAATGTGCGAGATTATGCACAAAATCAGCACAATGCTAAGCAATCAAATGATGCTGAAAAAGATGTTGAAGCAGGTCTCAATGCAATGAAAACCGCTTATCAGGAACATGGTCTAAAATTGTACCACAAGCTGTAAATCGACTAAAAAAAGATTTGCCCACGAATCAATCTCGGTTAGGATGAGATATGTACAATCTCATCCTGATTGAAAATGAATATTCTTGACCACGCCAGCTATTCAGCATCCGACGTTACGATAGAATCTCGAGAGTTTTTATTCCGAGGATTCATTCAAGTTGAGAAAGTGAATCTTACGCACCGACTATTTCATCGATCTGAATATTCACCAATTATTCAGCGTGAACTTATACATCGTCCAGAAGCTGCTGGCGTTTTACTTTATAACAATCAGCAACAACGTTTCGCACTTATTGAACAATTCCGAGTTGGTGCATTAAATGACTCCGAGTCAGCATGGCAACTTGAGATCATTGCGGGTGTACTGGATGGAAATGAATCTCCAGAAACCTGTATTCGTCGTGAAAGTCTAGAAGAATCAGGCTGCGAAATTAATGAATTGCAGCATTTGTTCAGTTTTTATCCTTCTGCTGGTGCATGCGCTGAGTTTTTTCATTTATATGCTGCAGAAGTTGATTTACCAAGCAGTGGTGGCATCTTTGGCGTTCCAGATGAAGGAGAAGATATTCAACTCCATTTGTTTGATTACGCTGAAATCACCATGTTATTCAAAAATAATCGCTTGAAGAATGCCCCTGTCATCATGGCATTACAATGGCTTAGTCAACATATACAACGACAATAAATCTGAAAGGGGTAAGACGGTGACTTTTCAAGTCTCAAAATTATCACAAAAAGATTTTGTGATTATACAAATTACTGATACCCATTTATTGGAGTATCCGCATTTAGAGTTTGTCGGGATGCACCCTGAACAAAGCTTTCATGCAGTAATTGACTTGATGCGCCAACAACATCCGCAGATCGATATGATTGTGCATACTGGAGATTTAGCACAAAACCCAACAACTGTGACTTATGATCGCTATCTTAAGCATATGCAGAGTATAGGTATTCCCTTTTTTCAGACGCCCGGCAATCATGATGATGTATCTCACTTCCCTTTTCATGGAGCAGATCCGCATCAACCTACTGTCGTGGAAATTGGCGATTGGTGCATTATTTTACTCAATAGTGCACAGCCAACAAGAATTGATGGCAAAATTGCAGAGGCTGGCCTTGAACAATTAACAGAATTATTAAAAAAACATCATGATCGTCATATTATGATTGCCTGCCATCACCATCCTTTTGCGATGGAATCTGCTTGGATTGATCAACATAAACTAAAGAACTCATCTGATTTACTCGAAACCATTCAACCTTTTTCAAATATCAAAGCCATTATCTGTGGTCATGTCCACCAAGATTCTATTAACACATGGCAAGATATTCAATTTTTATCAACGCCATCAACCTGCATACAATTCAAACCTAAAAGTGATAAGTTCGCACTTGATGAAGAACATCCGGGTTACCGCTTTATTAAACTCAAAGCAAACGGAGAAATCGAAACTCAGGTCTATCGTTTATCAACTTCACAGCGAATGAATAGCTCTGAAGTCTTGGGATATGACTAAACTTTTGATTACAAATTACATTCTCGTTTTCTCACAAAATCTGGACGGGAATGACTACCATCTTGCTGAAAAACTCTATATGATGTCGACCCTTGATGGGAAAAACCATCTTAGGTTTCTATAAAAACACTTGCATATCACCATATTTTTTGCGTATAGATAGTACGTGTAAGATGAGGAATGCCCTATATGGCGAATGACAACCAAAATCAAGTCTTGGACGAACAGACAGAAGTGATCGACGATCAAAAATCGGCTGTGAAACGCGTACGTAAAACCAAACCAAAAGCTTCAGAAGGTGGTACAACTGCCAGCTTATTTGGAATTGCACCTTATCAGCCGAAGAAAAATGAAGAATATATGTCTGAAGGACAGCTTGAGCATTTCCGCCAAATTTTAAATGCATGGAAAGCTGAGTTAATGTCTGAAGTTGATCGTACATTGAACACAATGCAAGATGAGTCAACTGCTCTTCCTGACGTCAACGACAGAGCAACGCAAGAAGAAGAATTTGCGATTGAATTACGTACACGTGACCGTGAGCGCAAACTCATTCGTAAAATCGAACAATCACTTGAAACAATTCAAAACGAAGATTACGGTTTCTGTGAAACCTGTGGTATCGAAATTGGCTTACGCCGTTTAGAAGCACGTCCAACAGCGACTTTATGTATCGATTGCAAGACTTTGGCTGAAATCAAAGAAAAGCAAAATAACGGTTAATAATCCCTCCCAACCTCCCTTTGAAAAGGGAGGAATACTACGAATTGAAAGATTTATGATATTCGAGTATTTCCCCTCCTTTATAGGAGGGACTGGAGAAGGATTGAAATACACAACCATAAAATCTTTATGCCTTACATCGGACGATTTGCCCCCTCTCCAACTGGCCCATTGCATTTTGGCTCCCTACTCACCGCAGTCGCAAGTTACTGTGATGCCAAAGCCAACCACGGCAAATGGTTAGTTCGAATTGAAGATACCGATATTCCTCGTATCTATCCCAATAGTGAAAACCATATCCGATCTTGTATTGATGCCTTTCAATTTGAACCCGATGCAGAAATTATTTGCCAAAAAGATCGTTTAGAGATTTATGAACAAGTTCTTGAGCAGTTAAAACACTTAGATGCGATCTATGCCTGTCAATGTACCCGTAAAATACTGGGTTCAAATCATATTTATGTTGGTACTTGCCGCGATTTACATCTGGATTTCAATGATCAAGCTATTCGCTTGAAAGTTGCCGATCAATTGATTTGTTTTGAGGATCGCTTACAAGGTCAGCAATCTGCCAACTTAAAACATGATCTAGGTGATTTCGTACTCAAGCGCCGTGACGGCATTATGAGCTATCAATTGGCTGTGGTCGTAGATGACTATTTACAAGGTATTACGCATGTGGTTCGCGGCGCAGACCTTTTAGACAATACCGTCAGACAAATTTGGTTAGGCTCTTTACTGAATTATCCATCTCTCAACTATATGCACCTCCCCCTTGCCATGAATCATCAAGGGCAAAAACTGTCTAAACAAAATTTGGCTCAAGCACTGGATATCAGCAAAGCATCAAACCTCTTACAGCAAGCCATTTTAGCTTTAGGGCAACCTTTGGTTGAACTTGACCAGCCACGCATCATGCTGCAACAAGCTGTTCAACAATGGGACATCAAGGTAATTCCTAGAGGTATCCATCTCACAGGTACTTTCTTATAAGCCATAAAAAAGCCCTACTTAAAGTAGAGCTTTTTATTTTCGATACGATTAGAAATTTGATTCTTCTTTAACTGGATTAAGTTCTTGCGTTGATGCATCAATTTTCAGAATTAAACTAATCATTGCAGCACACATCATTAAAGATGTACCGCCATAACTAATAAACGGCAAAGTCAAACCTTTAGTCGGCATTAAACCCATATTCATGCCAGCATTTACCAAAATTTGCATCAGAAAAATAATACTAATGCCATATGCTAAATAGCCTGCGCGTAAGTAGTTATGTTGCAGAGCACGATGTCCTATTCGAATACAGCACGTTAACATCGTAAAGGACAATACCATCACCAAGGTGACGCCAACAAAGCCAAATTCTTCGCCAAGAACCGCTAACATAAAGTCTGTATGCGCCTCTGGAAGATAGGAAAGCTTTTGTACGCTGTGTCCTAAACCCGTTCCAATCCATTCTCCACGTCCAAATGCCATCAACGCATTTGATAACTGATAACCGACACCTAATGGGTCAGCCCAAGGATTCGTAAAGGAAATTAAACGCTGGAAACGGAATGGTTCAAATAAAATAAGTGCCGTAATCCCTGCAAGGATTGCTCCTAACATAATTAGGAATTGTGTTGCTGGTGCACCTGCCAAGAAAAACACACCCACCATCATGAGGACAATAACAACCGTTGCACCGAGATCGGGCTCTGCAACAATAAATCCAACTGTCAGTGCCATGACACCACTCAGGCGCAACAGGCCTTTCCAATGCGTTCGAACTTCTTTAGCACGGCGAACAACATAGTCAGCGGTAAAAATTGCCATTACGATTTTCGCAATTTCCGTCGGTTGTAAAGTAAAACCACCGAGCTTAATCCAACGATGTGAACCGTTTACTTCCGAACCAACGACCAACACTGCCAATAGTAGTACCATCGTCACAAGCCATAATGGAAAAGCATTTTTAAACCATAAGTTCAAGGAAACTCTATAGGTTAAGAATGCCACCACAGCAGCAACAACAATCGAAATTCCATGACGAATTAAGAAATAAAATGGATTCTCATGAATATATTCGGCATATGGCATCGATGCGGATGCCACCATGACCGAACCGAAACACAGCAAAGAAATGACGCAAAAAATGAGAATATTACGTGCTGTCATTTCCGCAGGAAGCTTGGGCAACCGACTCAATAATTGTGAAATCTTTTGTACCGTATTTTGGGCTAAATCAGCCATAGATCAGTTCCTAATTTTTATTTTCATTCAGGGCATTTACACATGCCACGAATTGATGTCCACGATCATTATAGCTTTTAAACATATCAAAGCTTGCACAAGCTGGTGATAGTAAAACGACATCTTCAGCCTGAGTATATTTCTGTGCGAGAGCTACAGCTTCCGATAAACTCATTGCGTGTTGGATTACAGTGGTACCTTGAATAGCTTGTTCAATCACAGCTGCATCTTCACCAATCAGAATCACTGATTTTACATATTTTTGAATCGCATCTCGTAATGGTTTGAAATCCTGCCCTTTACCTTGACCTCCTAGGATCAAGGCTAGTTTGCCATGTTTCACTTCAATAGCAGCACCTAAACCATCAATTGCAGCAAGGGTTGCACCTACATTGGTTCCTTTAGAGTCATTATAGTAACGCACCCCAGAAACTGTTTTCACATATTCACAGCGATGCTCTAAACCTTTAAAATGCTTGAGTGTTTCCAACATGGATGCAGTATCTAAACCAATCGCCTCACCCAACGCCAGACATGCGAGTGCATTAGCAACATTGTGCATACCTTGAATATACATATCTGAGGCTTTCATCAAACGCGCTCTGCCACGCGCTAACCACATCGTGCCATCAGCATCACGAAGCACGCCATATTGATTTAAATCAGGTGCATTCAAACCAAAACTTTGCATTGGTGTAACATCAGGTACAAGCGGACGACTTAAATTATCATCACGGTTATAGACCACTTTTTTCACGCCTTGGAAGATTCGATGTTTGGCCTTGTGATAACCAAGCATATCACCATGACGATCTAAATGATCTTCACTCATATTCAAAACAACTGCGACTTCTGCATTTAAATTCGAGGTTGTTTCTAACTGAAAACTAGATAACTCTAAAACAATTAACTCTGGCTTATCTTTGAGTAAATCTAATGCGGGACGTCCTAAATTCCCCCCCACAGCGACTTTTCGACCAGCTTCTTGTGCCATTAATCCAATCAGCGTCGTTACTGTGCTTTTTGCATTTGATCCTGTAATTGCAACAATCGGGACTTCAGTAGCACGACGTAGTATTTGAATATCGCCAACAACAGGAATACCTTGTTCAATTGCTTGTTGAATTTCTGGTAATTGAGGGGCAAGTCCTGGACTAAGAATAATTTCTTCTGCTTGTAATAAAAGTTCTGTATCCAACTTTCCAAAACTGGTACGAACACCAGTAGGAATTTGATCATGCCCTGGCGGTGTTTCTCGAGAATCCGTTACTGCAACTTGGTAGCCTTGCTCATGTAGGAAGTTGACTGCTGACACTCCCGAAATCCCTAAGCCAGCTACAACTTTTAATCCACCACGTTGTATTAACATTTTTGCCCCATTTTTTGCAGATTACAGAATGGCAAAAATGTTAGCACTTTACTGTTTTAAATGCTTTTTCAGTTTTCGTTTTATTCAGGCTTTTTTGTGTCAGTGCGTAAAAGTAAATCTATATCATGTCTAGGGAATTGTTCACATTCGACAGATGTTTGCAATATGAACCGTATAGCGCAAAATTTTTAGATAAAAATACGTTTCGCGAGATTTAGTCATTCTGAATGAAGAAAGATAACGCAGTGACAACAACAATCGTTCTCTGTAGGGCTTTGACTAAAATGCTCACCATTCCCAATTAATTAGGAATAAAATAAGAAAATACCCATAAAATGATCGCAACATACATTATCCCATCAATTTTCTTGGCTGTGGCATTTCGTAGCTGAAAATGAATAATCTCAGGTCTTAACCATAAATACATAAAACAGAGATTAGAACCTAAGCAAGATAAAATTGCTTTTAAATGATGAGTTTCCGACCAATTCAGAATAGCAAAAATATTCAGCAACACGATGAAACCAAACAAAATTAACTTATGTCTAAGGCTCAATACTTTTATTTCTATATTTTCTAGTTGATTCATTCTGTGACTCTTTATTTTAGTTCTTTGATTATTAAAAATTGCCCATACCCTAGAATATGAGCAATCATTATCTTTTAACGCCATTTGACCGCTTGAATGGTTTCCTGTTTCTTGGGTTCATTGTTATCATCGACAGCACAACCGCAACCTCCGCCACAACCCACCACAATTTTAGGTTTTAACCATGTTGCCAAACGGTACCAACCCAAACGCTGACAGAGATTCGATAAGGTAAGAAAGCTTGAACTTGCGGTTTTAGGGAATACTTTCTTAAAAACGACAAAAGCACTCCATAACACTAATACAGCAACAATCGAATACTCAAACATAAGCGACTCCTTTTAGCCCCAAATGCGTGATGCAATTTGGTAGGTGAAAAAAGACATTAGATAAGCCAAGCCAAACAAATACGTTGCCATGATTGCAACATATTTCCATGAACCCGTCTCACGGCGTACCGTTGCTAAGGTTGCCAAACAATGTGGCGCATAAATAAACCAAACCAATAAAGATAAACCTGTAGCCAATGACCAACCTGTACCATCCATACTGATTAAATGTGATAAACCTTGTGCCACTGCATCATCATCAGCACCAGATAAAGCGTAGACCGTACCCAATGCTGCAACGACTACTTCACGTGCTGCCATCGCTGGAATCAATGCAATACAAATCTGCCAATTGAAACCAATTGGGGCAAAAATTGGTTGTATCAAGTGACCTAACATTCCTGCAAAGCTATAATCAATTGCAGGCTGTGTCGCACCATCTGGTGCTTGCGGGAAAGTACATAGGAACCAAAGTAAAATCGAAAGAGCGAAAATAATTCCACCCACACGTTTTAAGAAGATTTTGGCGCGATCTAATAATCCAATCCCAACACTTTTTAAATCAGGAATACGATAACTTGGTAACTCAAGTAATAATGCATGTTGTGATTTATCTTTTTGTAGAAATTTCATCACAATCGAAACACACAATGCACTAACAATACCCGACATATATAAGCCAAAGAGTACCAAACCTTGCAGGTTGAAAATTCCCCATACCATTTGATTTGGAATAAATGCTGCAATCAATAAGGCATAGACGGGTAATCGTGCTGAACAAGTCATTAATGGTGCAACCATAATCGTGGTAAAACGATCACGCGGATCACTAATACTACGGGTTGCCATAATACCCGGCACTGCACACGCAAAGCTTGAAAGTAACGGAATAAACGCACGACCACTGAGGCCTGCTTTAAACATTAATTTGTCGAGCAAAAAAGCTGCGCGTGGTAAATACCCAGACTCTTCCAATACTAAAATAAAGAAGAACAGAATCAAAATTTGGGGCAAGAACACAACAACGCCACCTGCACCCGCAATAATCCCGTCAACGACTAAACTATGGAGCAAAGGCTGCGAAATATAGGTACCAAGTGTCGTACCTAACCATCCGAAAAGGCTTTCAATCCCATCCATAAATGGAGCTGCCCAAGCAAATACAGCTTGGAACACAATAAACATCATCACAGCAAGGCTTAATAAGCCCAATACAGGATGCAAAAATATTTTGTCGAGAAAATCGGTTCGCTTATCTTCCTGATCAACAAAGTTCACCACATCTTTAAAAATAATTTGGATCTTTTGATGATGCTCACCCGTTAAACCACTGAGTTCGGTATGGGGCACTGTATATTTTTGTTGATCTAATGCGTGCAGTAAGTTCTCAATACCCGAGTTACGCACAGCGACTGTCTCAACCACGGGAACACCCAATCGCTCTGATAATTTTTGAGTATTGATTTGAATTCCACGGCGACGTGCTTCATCCATCATGTTTAACACAACAAGGATCGGACGCCCTAACTCAATAATTTCTAGCACTAATCCAAGATGAAGCTTTAAATTAGTCGCATCAACAACACATAAAAATGCATCTTGCTGCCCTTCTTCAGCAATTTTACCTTCACACACATCACGCGTGATTTCTTCATCAGGGCTTGTTGCTTGCAAACTATATGTTCCAGGCAAATCAAGTACTCGAACATTTCGACCTGAAGGCAACTGAAAATGTCCAACCTTACGCTCTACTGTGACCCCTGCATAATTGGCAACTTTCTGGCGTGTTCCAGTTAAGTGATTGAATAAGGAAGTCTTACCACAGTTTGGATTTCCCACAAGGGCAACACGTAACGCATCACTCATGCAGGTGCTCCTTCAAATTGGATTTCAATTTTATCGGCTTCAGTTTTACGTAATGCAAAACGAGTAAAACCAATTTGGATTAGAATCGGATCGCCACCAAAAATACCTTTGGTGATCACCTGTACTTGTGTACCAGGCACAAAGCCTAAACTCTCTAAACGAATAGCCACAAGGTCTGGCTGTTCGGTATCATCGACTAAGCGATTCACTTTAGTAATCATCGCCGTTTGCTTGACTTTTAATGCTGACAATCGCACCGCTTCTAACCCTAAACTCTTTTCTCCAAGAGTATACAGGCAAATGAGAATAATTACCAAAAACAATCTCAATGGCATTCGCTTCTGTGACAGATCGACAACAATTCATTTTTCTTTTACAGTGCAGTTGAATGAAGGACTTTTCTGATTATGTTAAATAAAAAACCTCGTATTCCAACTGCAGTCACAATTCCAGAACATCTCAGTTTTTTACACGGTTTTCGTGATTATTTAGTGGCGCAAACCGTGAGTCCACATACACGTAATGCCTATCTATCAGATCTTATTCAATGTGCTGAGTTACATCCAAATGTGACGTTAACGCAATGGTCCAGTGATGATATTGCTGATGTATTAATTGCACTCACTAAAGCAGGCAAAAGCCCACGCTCCATTGCACGCTGCTTGTCTGCTTTACGTCAATTTTATAAATTTCTAAGAGAACAGAAACTAAGAGATGATAATCCCGTGGCAAACCATCGTTCTCCTAAAATTGGACGTGCTTTACCTAAAGATTTATCAGAACAAGATGTAGAAGCATTAATCAATGCACCCGATGTCAATACGGCGCTAGGTCTGCGTGACCGAGCAATGTTCGAAGTGTTATATGCCTGTGGCTTACGTGTATCAGAACTACTTAATTTACGTTTGGAATTAATTAATCTCAAACAGGGCTTTCTTCGTATCACAGGTAAAGGCAATAAAGAACGCCTCGTTCCTCTCGGACAACATGCTTGTGAATGGATCGAAAAATATCTCGCCGAATCACGACCTCAACTCTATAAAAGTAGTACGGATTATTTATTTTTAACACAACATGGCGGCATCATGAGTCGGCAAAATTTTTGGTATGCAATAAAACGTTATGCACTACAAGCAAATATTCTCGCTGAACTATCCCCACATACCTTACGACACGCGTTTGCAACACATTTACTCAATCATGGTGCTGATTTACGTGTTGTGCAAATGTTACTTGGCCATAGTGATTTATCAACTACTCAAATTTACACGCATGTTGCTCAGCATCGGATGCAAGAACTACATAACAAATACCATCCAAGAGGATAAAACTACCTTTTATCAATCAACATGATTTCATTCACACAGCATCAGCAAGATTTAACGAAGTCAATTTAAATTTTTGGTATGCTTGGGCAAGCTTATAAATACAGTATGAAAGGTTGTTTATGTTGTTTACTCGATCTCAGTTGTTCATTGCATGTGCATTAACCTCAACACTTTTGATCAGTGCTTGTTCAAAAGAAAATTCAGCACAAAAGCCTGATGCTCTGACAGCGAGTGCACCAGCCACTGGTGAAGCATCAACTTTAAATGAACGTAATGCGCAACAACGTCTAGTTGCTACTTTAGAAAAAAATTTTAAAACAGCCAATATCAACGCCAAAATTCTTGCCATTAAAAAAACTGAAGTTCCAAATTTATTTTGGGTGAGCCTAGAAGGTATGGGATCGGTTTATGCGACCAGTGATGGACAATATATAATTCAAGGTGATGTTATTCGTCTTGGTGAAAAACAATTAAAAAATGTGAGTGAAGCTTTACAAGCGACTGAAAATAAAAAGCACTTAGCAGCACTCAAAACAGAAGACCTTATCGTTTACCCAGCACAAGGGGGTAAAGCGAAACACGTCATTTATGTATTCACTGATTCAAGCTGTCCTTATTGTCACAAACTACATGAACATCTTGCCGAAATTAATGCGAAAGGCATTGAAGTCCGTTACATCGCATGGCCACGTGGAGAGCAATTTATGCCAACCATGCAAGCGATTTGGTGTAGTCAAGATCGTAAAGCTGCATTCGATCAAGCTGCGCAAGGCTTACCAGTTGCATCAGCAGAATGTAAAAATCCAGTTCGTGATCAATATCAATTAGGCTTAAATATGGGCGTGAATGGCACACCTGCAATTTATAATGTTGAAGGTGTTTATTTAGGTGGATACATGACTCCAGATGAAATCATTAAACGCCTAGAAAAATAAAACATTCTCTACACCACCTCACCACGACTCGGGCGACAGATTAAAGATGATCTTAGCCCTAGTGTCTGCGCACTTTTTTAGCTATGATCAAGCTTCATTAAAATGATTGAATAAAATGGAGTGTGACGTGAAACCAGTTCGTCTGGCGATACTCGGTCTTGGTACTGTAGGTGGTGGAGCCCTTAAATTATTACAAGAAAATGCTGCTGAAATTAAACGCCGTACCGGTCGCGAAATTCAAATTACACATGTAGGCACACGCCGTCCACGTCCAGATTTACAACTCGAAGGGATCAAACAAAGTGATGATCTCATGGACATCGTACGTCAACCTGATGTTGATGTCGTAGTCGAAGTGATGGGCGGTATTCATCCTGCCTATGAAGTTATCATGGAAGCCATCAAACATGGCAAGCAAGTTGTCACTGCCAATAAAGCACTACTTGCAGAACATGGTAATGAGTTGTTTAAAGCAGCTGAAGATAATGCTGTTCAAATCGCTTATGAAGCAGCGGTTGCTGGTGGTATTCCAATTATTAAAGTCATTCGTGAAGGTCTAGCTGCAAACCATATTCAATGGCTTGCAGGTATCATTAATGGTACAGGTAACTTCATTCTGACTGAAATGCGCGAAAAAGGTCGTGCATTTGATGATGTGCTCAAAGAAGCTCAAGAACTCGGTTATGCTGAAGCAGATCCAACTTTTGATGTAGAAGGCATTGATGCTGCGCACAAACTGACTATCTTGGCGTCATGTGCTTTTGGTATCCCATTACAGTTTGATAAGGTCTACACAGAAGGCATTAGCAAAATTACCGCACAAGATGTGAAATATGCTGAAGAACTTGGCTTCCGTATCAAACATTTGGGTATTGCACGTCGTGCAAGTAATGGTATTGAGTTACGTGTTCATCCTACACTGATTCCAGCAGAACAACTGATTGCCAATGTGAACGGTGTTAAAAATGCGGTATTGGTACAAGCACATGCTGTAGGCCCAACGCTTTACTATGGCGCTGGTGCTGGTGCTGGTCCAACGGCTTCTGCAGTTGTTGCTGATGTGATTGATATCGTACGTGATATTTCTTATACCGAAGATGGTGCAGGAACGATTCCACAATTGGCATTTGAAGCACTAACGAACATGCCTATCCTGAGTCGTGAAGAAATGACGACTGGATACTACATCCGTTTAAATGCTGAAGACCAAACGGGCGTACTCGCTGATATAACCACCATCCTTAGCCGTGCTGGTATCAGCATCGATGCGATCATGCAGCAATCTCGCTTGAAAGATTTGATTCCTATCGTGATTTTGACAGACCCAATTGTTGAATCAAAAATGGATGAAGCACTTGCTCAAATTCAAGCATTACCAGCTATTCGTGGCGAAATCGTAAGAATTCGTTTAGAATCGCTCGATAGTTAATCAGGTTGAGGGAAAATGCATTCCCTCTCCCAGCTCTACCTCATATTGGAACACCATCATGTCGAATGCCAATCGTTATACTGGTCTTGTAGATCGTTATCGTGACCGTTTACCTGTGTCTGCAACTACACGTGCAATTTCTCTAGGTGAAGGAAATACTCCTCTTATTAAACTTGAGAATATTCCACGTATTATTGGCAAAAGCGTTGAAATCTATGTGAAGTACGAAGGTCTTAACCCAACAGGTTCATTCAAAGACCGTGGTATGACGATGGCTGTAACCAAAGCAGTTGAAGAAGGCTCGAAGGCAATTATCTGTGCATCAACAGGGAATACTTCAGCTGCAGCAGCGGCATATGCAGCACGTGCAGGAATCAAAGCATTCGTTTTGATTCCTGAAGGCAAAATTGCAATGGGTAAAATGGCTCAAGCAATGATGTATGGTGCGATCACCATGCAAATCCGCGGTAACTTTGATGATGGTATGCGCCTCGTAAAAGAAGTTGCAGATCAAGCGCCCGTGACGATCGTAAACTCAATCAACCCTTACCGTTTGCAAGGCCAAAAAACGATTGCTTATGAAATTGTAGAAGCATTGGGCCGTGCACCTGACTATCACTGCTTACCAGTTGGTAATGCAGGTAATATCACGGCTCACTGGATGGGTTATACAGAAGCAGTAGCAAATCAACCTGCTGATCAGTTCGAACAAGTCATCTATGATGCAGCAACAGATCAATTCACGGGTCCTAAACCTGAAGGCTTACCAACGATGGTTGGTTATCAAGCTTCTGGTGCAGCGCCATTCTTACGTGGTGCTCCAGTGGAAAGTCCTGAAACCGTTGCAACGGCTATTCGTATTGGTAATCCACAAAGCTGGAATCATGCAAAAGCAGTTGTACGTGATTCGAAAGGTTGGTTCGATGAACTTCAAGATAGCGAAATTCTTGAAGCTCAACGCTTACTTTCTATGTATGAAGGTGTTTTCGTAGAGCCAGCTTCTGCTGCTTCTATCGGTGGTGCTATTCGTGACATCAAAGCAGGTAAAATTGCTGAAGGTTCTGTGATCGTATGTACTGTGACAGGTAACGGTTTGAAAGATCCAGATACAGCAATCAAACAATGTGCGGATGCTGTGATGTTATCCATCGATGCAACGATGGATCAAGTTAAAGATTCTATTCTTTCAAATATGTAAGAATAAATTTTTAGTAATAAAAAACCAGTTGCTTGCAACTGGTTTTTTATTAACTAGAACATGATTTTATTCTTCATATTCATAATCTTCATCATAGCTATATTGTTTCGCTAAGTCTTTTTCAATTTTTTGAATTTCTTCTAGACTAATTTCCTTAATTTCAAACAAAGGCTGCTTCAATAGCGAATTCACAGCATACAATGCTTCATCTTGCCAAGCATCAATGACAAGAGTTTGTTTTGCTTCATCATAACTTAAACCAGATTGTGTACTAATCATTGCTTGCAATAAAATCGGTTGGGCTGAAAGTTCATCCAAGCTGCCTTTTATTTCAATTGCTGAATAATCATAATCAGCAAAAATATGCTCAACTTTAGATTTAAAAGCATCTAAACTTTCTGAATATATTAAACCCGCAAAGCATTCATCATGCTCCTCCACCCATTGCTGTTTTTTTACAGACCATAAACTATAAAACTTGACTTCATTTTCGAATTCAACCAATTGGAATTTTTGCATTCCAGCAAGCTGAATAAATTCAAAGGTATCATCGTCACTTAAACTTGCAGGTAATACATCGTCAGAAATATCCCCTTCTTCGCAAATATGTTCACCACAACGTGAATATACGAAGTCATCTAATTGCTGCAATAATGCTTCATCAGCATCAAAAAGGGATTCAACTTCATATAATGCAAAATCACGCGCTCCATCTATCTCAAGTTTTTTATAAGCTAATTCAGCCTGTTGCTTATTATCAAAAACATTCGCAATACGATTGCCAGCTACGTAGAAAACTTCATCGTTATAACCAAAATACTTGGCACGAATCACATAAGTCGCCATCTTATTTCCCCAATTTTAGCTTTTTTGAAATCAAAATAAATATTAATGTCTGAAATGCTAATCTAACAAAAATTACTCAAAATAAAAGTGATAAAGCATTTTTTACGTCATAAAATGTCGTTACGTTATATAAAAAAGCTCCTCATATGAGGAGCTTTACGTTCGTAAGTAATTAAATTCTTTTCGGTAAAGTACTCAGCCAAGTTAATAAGTTGGTTGCATCATTGGTACGTGCTTGAGAAGTTGAAGCCCCCAATAGCACGACTACAGCAGGACGTGAATTAACAGTTGCATGCATGACCACACAGCGCCCAGCCTCACCAATATATCCTGTTTTAGATAGATTAATATTCCAACCACCATTACGCACTAAGGCATTGGTATTATTTGACTTAAGCACACGATAACCTAAATTAAAATCATAGGTTGGCGTGGTGGAAAATTGACGAATTAAGCCATACTGAGAAGCAGCACTCACCAAAATACCAAGATCACGTGCGGAAGAAACGTTATGAGGATCTAAACCTGTTGACTCTGCATAACGGGTTGAGGTCATTCCTAATTGTTTTGCTTTGGCATTCATCGCTGCAATAAATGCTGAACGCCCACTTGGGTAAGTCCTTGCTAATGCTGCCGCAGCAGGATTTTCTGATTTCATCAAAGCGAATAACAAAAGTTCCGCTCGATTCATGGTATCGCCTACTTTCAAGGTCGAACTTGAATTCTTTCCACCTGCACCCGCAAAGTCAATTTGCTGTAGCGTGATTTCTTCCGACATATTCAGCCGTGCATCTGCGGTAATCACAGCAGTCATCAATTTGGTAATTGAGGCAATCGGTACCGACATATTACTGTTTTTACTAAACAGTACTTCGCCCGTTTGTGCATCCATCACCAAGGCTGCACGTGCATTTACAGCGGGTTGGCTACTGAAATGAGAGGTATCTCGAATCTGTATGCTTTTTTGTGGCGTTGCAGATGAACTAATACTTGCAGAACCACCACTTCGTAAAGTGGTTGTAACCGAAGTTGAACCTTGCGGGCTGATCTCTAATGAATCATCATCTTGCATCAATTGGCTTGCATCACTTGCAGACCAATTTAACGAAGCTGAAGAACTATTCGCACTTGTAGAGGCTGGATTGTTGTTTACAACCAGCTCAGCATAACTTGTTGAACTAAGCGCCAACAAAATAGACATGCTCAAGGCATGCATGATAGATTTTTTAGAATTTTTCACGACACAATACTCAACTCGGGACGCTGCACATTTGCGCTTAATAACATTATGCCTTACATTTGAACAAATCGGGTAAAGCTTTTATAGACACAATTGTGTACAACTATTCTCTAAACATGGAGAATAGGATTGCTAATTTTGTCGTTTGATTGCAAGCTCATTTTTCTTTATGTAACAAAAAAATCGTTTTTTTGAAAAAAGGAGGTCTTCTTGATCACTGTTCTCGTTGTTGATGATCATGAACTCGTACGTACAGGCATTTGTCGTATGTTGGAAGACCACCCAGATGTAGAAGTCATTGGACAAGCTGAATCTGGAGAAGAAGCGATTGCTTTAGTTCGATTAAAGCATCCTCAGGTTGTACTCTTAGATGTCAATATGCCAGGAATTGGTGGCGTAGAAACAACACGTCGCCTTTTACAAACAGCACCTGAGACTAAAGTGATTGCTGTCAGTGGTTTAGCGGAAGAACCTTATCCATCGTTGTTATTAAAAGCAGGTGCAAAAGGCTATATTACAAAAGGCGCGCCTATTTCAGAAATGGTACGTGCAATCAATAAAGTGATGCAAGGTGGTAAATATTTCAGTGCAGATATTGCTGAACAGCTTGCGAGTTCTTATCTTTCAGATACGCAACAATCACCTTTTGACGCACTTTCTGAGCGTGAAATGCAAGTCGCAATGATGGTGGTTAATTGTATTAGTGCTCAAGAAATCGCCGACAAATTATTTGTTAGTGTTAAAACCGTAAATACTTATCGTTACCGCATTTTCGAAAAACTAGCAATTGATAGTGATGTAAAGTTAACCCATCTCGCCATCCGTTATGGTCTCATTAAACCTTAATCATATTAAGTGATCGCTTATGTTGGGAAAAATTGCGTCCTCAGTGTCCCAAACCGTTTATCGGCTCGGAATTTGGTATAGTGGATATCGACTGATTATTTCAATCAGTCTAATCCTGATTTACTTACTTACCGCAGAGCAGCTTGCTACCAATTATGATTATCCATTTTTATATTTTTACACTCTGATTTGTTATATCAGCTTTAATATTTTTCAGCTTTTTTTACTAAAAATAGTTCCATTACAAATCAGCAAACAGCTCATTTTTATTTTTATTATAGACGTGATTTGCCTGAGCCTAATTACATTTTCAGCAGGCGGGCCAAACCTCCAGTTGAGCCTGCTCTACGTCATCATCATTTTTTCCTCTGCCATTTTACTGAATGCCCAATTGTCCTTAATCGTGACGCTGTTTGCGGTAATTATGGTGATTTATCAGCGTTTTCTGGGCAACTTTTTTGACTACAATAATTTAAATCATCTCGGCAATAGCGCTCTCCTTGCCTTTCTATTTTTTGTGGTGCATGCGATTGGCCGTATTGCGGTGCAACGATTTAAAATTCTGGAAACCTTAACTTTCCACCAATCTATCGAGATCCATCAACTCCAGAATATTAACCGTTATATTCTCGAACAAATTGAGGATGGCTATCTGGTGCTGGATGAAAGCAACCATATTGTACTGAGCAATCCCGCCGCCAATACCCTACTGGGTGTTCATTTTTCGATGTCCACGGAGAAAACCCCTTTAATCAAATGGCAACCAGATCTATTTGAATTGATTCAGCTCAGCGACTTAAAAGATGGTGAGGAATTTAGTTTTGAATCGCAGCAAAGTCCATATACCGTTAATGTCAAAGTTAAACATCTGATTGTGCCTGAGCAAGCCCTTATTTTATTGATTTTAAAAGATACACAGAAACTAAACCAACAAGTCCAGCAATTGAAACTAGCGGCTTTAGGACAGCTCTCAGCCAGTATTGCACATGAAATTCGCAACCCTTTAGCGGCGATTGTACAGGCCAATGAATTATTTAAAGAAAGTGACAGTCATCAACAAGAAATGCTCTGTCGTATGATTAGCAAACAAGCTAGACGTATTGATAATATTGTGCAAGATACATTAGGCATGGCGCGCAACAAACCAACTGAGCCACAAGTCATTCAATTGGCTGATTTTTTTGAGAGCCTATTGAATGAAGATCTAGTCGATGCGAAACATATGATTAAACTCAATCTTACAGAACGCATTCATATTCTTTTTGATGAGAAACAATTACGCCAAGTTCTAATTAACCTGATTCGAAATGCTCTGCGGCACAATGCGGTTGATGCTCAATTTATTGAAGTGAATGTAGACTTAAAAGATGGCAGAACATGTATTGATGTGATTGATTTTGGTACGGGTGTCGCAAAACGAGATATTTCTCAGCTATTCAAACCATTTTTTAGTACCGAAATTAAAGGAACTGGTTTAGGATTGTATTTGTCTCACAGCTTTTGTGAGGCAAATCATGCAAAGCTCACTTACGTAGAGCGACAACAAGGAGCATGTTTCAGGATTGAATGCTCAAAAATTCATTGATTCAGATTAGGTTTCTCGGGGAAATGGCAACTAAACAACCGCTCGTCTTACTCGTAGACGATGAAGAAGACTTATGTCTCCTCATGCAAATGACGCTTGCACGAATGGGCATTAAAACCCATCTTGCCTATCGTGTAGAGCAAGCAAAAAAATTCTTTACCGAGTTTCAGTACGATGCCTGTTTAACAGATTTGAATCTCCCAGATGGCAATGGTCTCGATTTAGTTAAACATGTAACGCAGAACTATCCCAACACACCGATTGCGGTACTGACAGCCTATGGCAATATGGATATTGCCATTGCGGCATTGAAAGCGGGTGCATTTGATTTTGTCAGTAAACCGGTCAATCAAACTCATTTAGATCAATTGATTCAAAAAGCATTGAATCGACCACAGCCTGAACAAGAAGCTGCTGAAAGCGCATTAGAAAATAAACTGCTCATTGGTCGATCTACACCCATTCAGCAATTACGGATTGCTTTAAAGAAAATTGCTCGATCTCAAGCCCCTGTCTTTATTACCGGTGAATCAGGGACAGGAAAAGAAGTTGTTGCCAATTTAGTTCATCGTCTGAGTAACCGTAGTGAAGGACCTTTTATTGCGATCAACTGTGGTGCTATTCCAACAGAGTTAATGGAAAGTGAACTATTTGGTCATAAAAAGGGCAGCTTTACAGGCGCAACCCAAGACAAACAAGGTTTAATTCTTTCCGCACATGGGGGTAGTTTATTCTTAGATGAGATCGCTGAATTACCCTTAAGTATGCAGGTAAAACTGCTTCGTGCTGTACAAGAAAAGAAAATTCGCCCTGTCGGCTCAGATCAAGAAATTGATGTTGATTTCCGGGTCATCAGTGCGAGTCATCAAGATCTTGAATTACTAGTGCAACAAGGTCGTTTTAGACAAGATTTATTTTTCCGCATTCACGTCATGGATATTGTATTACCTCCTTTACGTGAACGTGGGCAAGATATCTTATTGTTAGCAAATCACTTTATTCAGAAAATCAGCCAAGAATGGGAAGTCTCTGTCAAAACCCTTTCTTCTCGTGCTGAACAATTCTTATTGCAACAATATTTTCCAGGTAATGTACGCGAGCTTCGAAATATTATTGAACGTGCAATTACGCTCAGTGATGATGAAACCATTGATCTAGCTCATCTTCAAACAGCTCCTCTACGTAGCCCTATTGCAACGCCAACAGTCTCATTTTCAACACAGGATGAAAATGATCATGCGGTAAGCACTAGCCCTATGGGTTCTAAAAAGCTACCATCTGAAGGACTGGAGCTCTATCTAGAAAATATTGAAAAAGAGATTCTTCTCAATGCACTGAATTTAACCCATTGGAACCGAACGTTAGCAGCAAAGAAATTAGGAATGACTTTCCGTTCTTTACGTTATCGTTTGAAAAAATTTGGTTTAGATACAGAAGATGATGAATAGTCTTAAAAATAAAGCCCCTAAATAGGGGCTTTATTTTTAATTAAATTTTACTTTTTAGAACCAAATCTGTGACGTGTTCCAAATAACCATCTTCTTTCATTTCAGGTAACAACGGATAACTTTGATTCGGTTGAATCCCTTGACCTTCAATCATATTCCCATTGGGCGTGTAATAATGTGAGACCGTCATTTGCAATGCTGCGCCACTCGGTAATGGAAATAATTTCTGTACCACACCTTTTCCATAGCTATTTTCACCTACAACCCACGCACGTTTATGTTCTTTTAATGCTGCGGTGAATACTTCAGCTGCCGAGGCTGAACGATGGTTGATTAAGATACCTAATTTTATATTTTGAAATTCATTTGAGGGTAAAGCCTGAAATTGTTGATCTCCTTCTGAACGACTTTTTGTCGTCACAATTAATCCTTGATTCAAGAATAAATCTGTTGATTCAACAGCAGCCGACAATAAACCACCTGGATTATTACGCAGGTCAAGAACGACAGCCTTGAGTTTAGTTGTACTATACTCTTCGATTAAACGTTTAATTTCATTTGCTGTATCTTGTTGAAACACTCTAATTTTAAGTACAAGCACCTGATTATGTAGTAAAACAGGTTCAATATCTGTCTCAACTTTTTTATTTCGAACCAAAATCACCGTACTATTATTATTTTCTGGTTGTATTTGTACGGTACTGCCTATCGAGCCATAAAGCAGACCTTGTACTTGATCCTGATTTAAACTCTTTAATTCTTGATTATCGACTTTGAGTATGGCTTGTCCATTACGCAAACCCAACTTACTAGAATCAGATCCTGATTTTAGGTCTTGAATTTGCCATAAACGAGTATGAGCATCGTAATTTAAATTGAAATCAACAGAAGCCAGATCACCTTCAGTGTATTGAATAAGCTGGCGGTATTCTTCGGCGGATAAATAACGCGAATAACGATCCAAACCGCTCACTAACCCTTTGATTGCTTGCTGAAAAAGTGCATCGTCTGTTTTTTTATCAACGTAGTTATCTTTCACAATCCCATAAATCTGTACAAATTGCTGAATAGATTCAAGTGGCACTTCAGCATTTCGACTTGTAGTCTCTTCCCCCCATCCTGAGGCATGTGTAATAGGTGCAGATAACGTATGTGATCCCCAACACATCAACAAACTCGCAAACAATCCTCGATAAATGTTGTTGTGTTGGGTCATAAGTTCACCTTATTTTAAAGTAATTAAATTCTTGCCTTGCATGTCGGAAGGTACTGGAATATTCATCAAATGAAGTAATGTTGGTGCAACATCAGCCAATACACCACCCTCTGCAATCGTTGCTTGAGTTGGGCCCACATAAATAAATGGCACCAATTCAGTGGTATGTTGTGTATGAACTTGTCCACTGTCGTAGTCTTGCATTTGCTCTACATTACCATGATCCGCTGTAATTAACATATGACCTTTGTTTGCCATTACTGCTTCATAGACACGACCTAAACACGTATCAACAGTTTCAACCGCTTTCACTGCTGCATCAAATACACCAGTATGTCCAACCATGTCACCATTGGCGTAATTGACAACCAAAAGGTCAAACTCGCCCGAATTAATAGCATCTACTAACTCATCAGTGACTTCATAAGCACTCATTTCTGGTTTTAGATCATAGGTTGCGACATTCGGAGAAGGAATCAAAATACGTTTCTCTCCTAGATATTCATCTTCACGACCACCGCTGAAGAAGAATGTCACATGCGCATATTTCTCTGTTTCAGCAATACGCAATTGGGTTTTGCCCAAACCAGATAAATATTCACCGATGGAATTTTTAAGCTCTTCTGGCATGTATGCAACTGGCGCATCAATACTTGCCTGATAGCGTGTTAGCATCACAAATTTAGATAAACTTGGAGCGACTTTACGCGTAAACCCAGTAAAATCTTTCTCAACAAAGGCACGGGTGATTTCACGCGCACGATCAGCACGGAAGTTCATGAAAACCACACTATCGCCATCTTGGATTTTGGCAATTTCACCAATACGTGTTGCTTGAACAAACTCATCATTTTCTTCTGCTGCATAGGCTTGCGCTAAACCTTCTACAGCTGAGTTTACAACACGGACTGCCTCGCCTTCTGTCATTAAACGATAAGCGAGTTCAACACGATTCCAGCGGTTATCACGATCCATTGCAAAATAACGACCAATCATCGAAACGATACGACCTTGATTTGGATACTGAGCAAATAAAGCATCGAATTTTTCTAATGAAGGTTTTGCGCTACGTGGAGGGGTATCACGACCATCAAGGAAAGCGTGTAGATATACTGTTGCGCCACGTTTTAATGCTAGCTCACACATCGCCACAATATGATCTTCATGCGAATGCACTCCACCTTGTGACAACAACCCCATGACATGAACGGCACCATTCGCTGCTTTGGCTTTTTCAACCGCATCAACTAACACTTCATGCTCAAAAAAAGCACCTGTCCGAATATCTTTAGTAATCCGTGTAAAGTCCTGATACAAAACACGACCTGCACCTAAGTTCATATGACCAACTTCAGAGTTGCCCATTTGTCCATCAGGTAGGCCTACATCTTCGCCAGAACCTGAAATCAAACTATTTGGATGCTTTGCTTTCATCGCAGTCAGATTTGGTGTTTTTGCTGCTAAATATGCATTATCCTCAACTGCTTCACGATGTCCTACACCATCCATAATTACAAGAACGTGAGGAATTTTGCCAGCATTTGCATCCGTCATAATGGACTCTCTGTTTGTCTATCATTTGATCGGCGTATTTTACCCAAATTTACTGTAATTCTCTATGGCGTTACTGATGGCTTTCATCAATCAAAAGCATCGGGAATCATCTTTATATTATAATTAAAGGATACTTATCTGGAATTCTTCCATCTTCTGCCATTCGATCCTCGGGACACCAACCACCACACGGCACCCCTAACATCTAATGCGGCATCTAAAGCAGTTCTATCAACTCCAGTTTGTCCACCAGATATAATTTTAATGCGCATAGAAATCTAATTTTCTACCTTGCTCGATATAATAAATAGCTACCCATTATGAACATCAATACCACTGGTAATAATACGAACCAAGCAGGTGACGGTGCATAAACTAAGCTTGCATAACCTAAAAAGTCTTGTAAATAAAAGAACCCTAACCCAGTGAAAAGTGCGATAACTAAGCGAAAACCCATCGACTGCTGACGCAATGGACCAAAAATAAATGAGCAGGCAATAAGAACCAACGTAATCAGTGCAAATGGAGACGTGACTTTTTTCCAAAAGGCTAACTCATAGGTCTTTGGAACTTGGCTATATTCTGATAAATACTGCATAAAACTAATCAATTGACTTGGAGATAAATCATCTGGGTCCAAAGTCACCATATGTACATATTTAGGTTGTAAAGCCAATCCTAATGCTTGTTGCTCGTGATCCGTTTTAATCGCATTCCCTTGAGCAAGTAAATCAACCTGATGTGATTTGTCTAAAGTCCACTGACCATCTTTTAAAAATTGGCCTTTTTCAGCAGTGACAAAGGACTGCAATCGATAGTTCTGATCAAAATCAATCGCTTGAATATTACGTAATTGACCTTGGGAATTCGCATAATCAATATAGATAAAACGTTGACCTTCACGCGACCAATAGCCTTTTACCTCACCCAGTGCAGCAACACTACGTTGGCTTTTTATACTTTGTGCTTTTTCATTGGTATAAGGAATCACCCATTCACTCAATACAAAAGACAATACAATTAAGAGTAAAGCTGAGCGCATCACCCAACCCACTATACGCCACAAACTGATACCAACCGAACGCATGACGATCAGTTCACTATTCGATGCGAGTGCGCCTAAGCCTAAGACAGAACCTATCAGTGCTGCCACAGGTAAAATTTCATATAAATAACTCGGTGCACCCCATATCACATATAGGAAAGCTTGCCATGCATTATAAGTGGGTTTCAGCGAGCCTAATTCACCTAAGTAAGTGAATAATATTTGTAAAAAAGATAACACGAGCGTTGTGCCCAGCATCGCAAGGACTGTAGTTTTTGTCACATGTTTGGCGACTATTCGACGTGCTAACATTACAACCCCACTCGCTGCATACTTTTCTTAAGTTTTGGTGCTAACTTTTGTTTCCGTGCAAAAATTGCCGCCGCAATAGCATAAATCATTAATGCGACAGGATAAGCCCAGATGTCTAACTCACCTTTACTAATTCGTGTCTGAATTGCGATCATTAATACAATAAGGCTAGCAAAAATAAATATAGATGGAATAAGACGATAATATCGACCTTGACGTGGACTTACTTCAGATAACGCAACTGCAAGCATCAATCCAACAACAATCACAAATGGACCAAAGATACGCCAACCAAGCTCGCTGCGAATAACAGGGTCATCACGTCTTTCCCATAGCTTGCTCATTGGCAAGGCTTCCACATCATCACTTTCAAACTTAACGTCTTTATCATTCTCTAAACGTAAGCGATAAGATTGAAATTCTGCTTGGGTATAGCGTGGCTGATTCGGATAAATTTCGTAACGACGACCTTGAACCAAATCAACGACATTCGCCGTATCATTTGCCATTTCGACACGTGTCGCTTCTTTGGCTAAAATCATCACATCTGGTTTATCTTCACGATCGGCTTTCTGATAATAAAAAATATCTTTTAAATTTTTTCGGTCTTCAGAAAGTGAACCTGCATAAATAGTATAAGGACCTGAAGAAATAAATTCTTTAGGTCGAACCAGATCAAAACCTGCTCGCACTGCTTGTGTTTGCATCAAGCTTTCGTAAGCACGAATTCCAGATGATGAACCCCAAAACATTAATATTGCTTGAACAATCAAAAAAACAAATGTCATCGGCAATAAAAGTTTGGCCAATTGATTACGGCTAACACCACTGCCATTTAAAACTGCCATTTCATGGTCAACATATAGACGACCAAAAACCAGCATGAGTCCAATGAAGAAACCCAATGGCAAAATTAAAGTTAGAAACTCTGGCAAACGATAAGCAATGATACTCAGCAACACACTAGCGTCTAAACGACCCTGTGCAGCTCGCCCAAAAATCTTGATTAACTGCCCACCCATAATAATTAAAGTGAGCAAAGCAGTCACAACCAAAGAGGTGGAGACCACTTGTTTGACGAGATAACGCCGAATAATCAAAGTAATGCTTCCAAAAATAGACCAATCGAGGGGTAGTGCTAGTTTACCCGAATGTTAAAAATATAAAACCTATCGCTTGTTGCGGATTGCAACCTCATATCTGAAAGTGTTTAATGGACTTATCTTTCTTTTTCGCTGCTTAGGTTCTATACAAACAATGAAATTTACCCTTCATACCGCATTCCCAACACAGTCGTCTAGTGAATCTTTGTGGATTTTGGTTGATTCAGAACAATTACAACAGAACTTAAATAGTTATCAAATCAATCATCTAGAAGATGTTCTGAATGCCACACAATTCAAAGCTAGTTTTAATGAAAATATTGCCCTGATTACCAATATCGCTGTACAAGCCAATGCACATTTACTCGGTTTAGGCAAAAGTGCTGAATTGAAAGCGACAAAATTAGCAAAACTCGCACAAACGATTATCAAATCATCACAAAATAAATTTAGACAAATCACTGTAGATCTCAGCGCATTACCAACTGATTTACATTACCTATTTGCCTTAGGTTTAACTCAAGCAGCCTATGCCTATGATGAATTTAAATCTAAAAAAAATGAGTTCATCTTAGAAACCATTAATCTAGTTGCAAATGAAACTGTACTTGATGATGCCCAACTAAAGCTCGTCCACGCAGTTCAATCTGGACAAAATTACGCTCGAGATTTAGGCAATCGCCCAGGAAATATTTGCTTCCCTGAATACCTTGCAGATCAGGCGATTGCACTTGCAGCACAATACCCTGACCTATTAAAAGTCACTATCCTGAATGAACAGCAAATGGCTGATTTAGGAATGAATGCTTTTCTTGCCGTCAGCAAAGGTTCTGATCGACCAGGCAGAATTATTACACTTGAGTATCAGGCAAAAGCTGATCAAGCACCTATCGTACTTGTCGGTAAAGGTGTTACTTTTGATACAGGCGGTATTTCATTAAAACCTGGCTTAGGTATGGATGAAATGAAATTCGATATGTGTGGTGCTGCTTCAGTGTTAGGTACGATGCAAGCACTTTGCGAAGCTAAACTCCCAATTCATGTTATCGGTGCGATCGCAGCAGCAGAAAATATGCCTTCAGGTCATGCAACACGCCCTGGAGATATTGTGACGACCATGAGTGGTCAAACTGTAGAAATTTTGAATACGGATGCTGAAGGCCGTTTGGTTCTATGCGACACCCTCACTTATATCAAACGTTTTAATCCTGCGCTTGTGATTGATATTGCGACACTTACAGGTGCATGTGTTGTTGCGCTAGGCAAAGTCGTCAGTGGGCTATTCTCTCCAGATGATGAACTGGTACAAGAATTACAACTTGCTGGCGAACAATCACTCGACCGTGTATGGCGTATGCCTGTGATGGAAGAATATCAAGAACTCCTTGATTCACCGTTTGCCGATATTGCCAATATTGGTGGTCCTTATGGTGGTGCAATAACCGCAGCATGTTTCCTTGAACGTTTCACTCGTGATTATCGTTGGGCACATCTTGATGTGGCTGGTACAGCATGGTTATCTGGTGCAGCTAAAGGTGCAACTGGACGCCCAGTACCATTACTGATGCAGTTTTTAGCGAATCGTGTTGAAACGAATAACTAATCTATGGCACAAGTTAGTTTTTATTTGTTTGAAAACAGCGTTGAGCGGCAAGTCGAGAGTGCTTGCCGTTTATGTCGAAAAATTCTGAATCAGCACCCACAGATTTGGTGGTATTGTGTTGATTCAAATTTACAAAATGAGTTGGATAACAAGCTATGGAGTTTTGATCCAAGTAGTTTTATTGCTCATGGAGTTGATCAGTTGAATAGTCCAGTGTGTATTTCAGCTGAATTACCGCCATCGAATGATTGGATTGTATTTAATTTTAACAATCATGCACTTGAACAAACTCAAGATTTTCGCCACATTATCGAAATTATTGAAAATAATGAAACTGCAAAACAGATCGGGCGAGAGAAATTTAAGATGTATCGTCGTTTAGGCATTGAGCCACGCACATTTAAATTATAAGTCTGTAAACCATAGCATCGTATAAGGAGTGTCGCGTGGCATTAAATGTAGGTCAAGATTTTAAAAAACGTTGGTTAAATACACCTGAAACTGTACGTCAGACCTATCAGGAAGATTTAGCTCGTATCTGTGATCTACTGTTACCACAAACACAAATCCAAACATGGATACAACTCGAAGAAAAAGCTCAGCTACGCTCTCAACAACGTATTGATCAAGCTTATGCACATTTAAAGGCTGAGTTAATTGAACAAGCACGCGTTCGTAAACAATTGGCTTTGGAAAAAGCTCTGGCAGAAAAACGTGCTGCCCAAGCTGCTTATGCCGCGCAACTGCAAGCAGATGAGTTAAATCAGTTCGAACAACAAACGGAAAATCTTGTTGCCCTTCGACAACACATTGATCAAGAAATTGCACAACACACTGAACGTTATCAACCAAATCCTGAACAACCAAGTATTGATTATGCGCAGGCTCAACGTGTTCGGATTGGTGACCAACAAATCTTATCTGAGCTCGAAAGTGTGCGTGTCCGACTGGAATTAGAAGCTGAAAGTATGATTGAACAAGCGGTCACAGTTTTTAGAGCAAAATTACATGCGATTGCGCAAGACGAAATAGAATACATCCTCAAAAATAGTCAATTTTCAGATGAAAAATAATAAAAAAGCCCAGTTTAAACTGGGCTTTTTATGTTTCATTTTTTATTTTAAGAAACCATTTTCGGCCAAAAATGCCATACTGATGTTTGACTCAGTTTTTTGTTCCGCTGCTTTATCACCCAACAATAAGCGCTCGATATAGCGTGCCAGCACATCAACCTCTAAATTAACTTTTGTACCAACTTGCCATGTGCCAATATTGGTACGCTCAGCAGTATGAGGGATGAGATTCAAACTCAGAATATTGCCACGTAGATGGTTAATGGTCAGACTAATCCCATCGACAGTTACAGAACCTTTTTCAGCTAAATATTTTGCCAATTCAACAGGTGCTGTTACTTCAAAATATAATGAACGCGCGTCTTCTCGAACGACTGTAATTTCTCCTAGACCATCAACATGTCCACTCACAATATGTCCACCAAAACGTGTTGTTGGCAACATGGCTTTTTCGACATTGACAGATTGACCTACTTTCCATTGACCTAAAGTCGTTCGATTTAAGCTTTCACGAGACACATCTGCAGCATACCAATTGCTTCCCCACTCGATCACTGTGAGACAAATTCCATTCGTCGCAATTGAATCACCTAAATGTACATCAGACATATCCAAATCAGTTTGAATACGTAGACGTACATCACCGCCTACACTTTGTAAGCTCTCAACCTTACCTAAACTTTCAATAATGCCTGTAAACATGGGAGTTCTAACCTAATCTTATGCAATATATGCCATAGTGAATCGAATACCATAAAGCAAAGCCTTAGAGATAACAAGGGACTCCAAGTTCAAATACCTGCAATAAAAAAGGCGATCTATTGATCACCTTTTATCATTTTTAACCTTAAATTATTGCATTTCAGAGACACGTTGATTGGCTGTCTGTTTAAGCTCAACCGTATTATTTAACAAGAAATGGCTAAAAAATAATTTATAGCCTAATACCCCTAAGCAAGCGCCAACAATCGGTGCAAAGATAGGCACAATAAAGTAAGGAATATCACGACCGCCAGTAAAAGCAATTGAACCCCAGCCTGAAAAATAGGCCACAACTTTTGGACCAAAATCGCGTGCAGGATTCATAGCAAAGCCTGTTAATGGACCAAAAGAAGCGCCAATGACAGCAACTAATAAACCCACCAAAATTGGTGCTAAAGCACCACGTGGCAAACCATTATGATCATCCCCAATCGCCATGATGAGCCAAAGTAATAACATAGTGATAAACATTTCCACCATAAACGCCTGTCCAATAGACAATAAATGATGTGGATAGGTTGAGAAAATTCCAGCCAACTCCAAACTCTCTACACTCCCCCGTACCATATGGTGTGTTTGCTCATAATCCATAAATAGATTGCTATACAAACCATAGACCAATAGTGCGCCTAAAGCAGCACCAGAAACTTGAGCAATAATATAGAAAGGAACTTTACGTTTATCAAAACCAGCAAACAGTGCTAATGCAATCGTAACGGCAGGATTGAGATGAGCTCCAGAAATACCTGCAGATAGATAAACAGCCAATGCTACAGCTAAGCCCCATACAAGGCTGATTTCCCATAACCCTAGACTTGCTCCTGCAAGTTTAAGCGCAGCCACGACACCAATACCAAAAGATAAAAAAACTGCGGTAGCAAAAAATTCAGCTATACATTGCCCCAACAAGCTGGGTTCCGAGCGACTCATCACAACCTCTCTTGGTCAGTGCTGCGTATAGGCATGACCTGAAATAAAGCTCGGCAAAATATATTCATTTTCGAAAATGAGCAATATTATTCTGGTAGTTTTTCAACCAAATAGTAAAATATTTTTTGTAAATAAAAAAGATTAAGCCACGCAACAAAAGTACATAAGTAATTGTTTTTAATTAATTTAAAGATAAATAGTTATTCAGAAAAACTTATTTAAATTCAATGACAATTCATGTAAAAACAATCATTTATTTTATAAAATTATATGTATTAGCAAGAAAGTGAAAAAAATAGAAAATAGAAAATAGACACCACATTATCCCAAAATGATGTCTACTTGAATTTACCAAAGTGCAAGCTGAGTACTATTGCCTGTCGTATCAACACCACCTAACTCAGCAAAATGATATAACTGCCCTAAAAGTTGTCGTAATGGCGGGCCAGACTTCGCATGGGTATCCGTAATCACAATAAACTCAAGCACACGTGCACGTTCTGATTGACGCTGTTTACTCACTCGATAACGCGGTACATCTTGAGTTAGCAAAGTCACTTTGCCGCGCTTTAAATTAGCAGTCAGCAAATCTTTAGGCTCAATATTTCCATCAGTCGAATAACTAGTCAAAATATAGCGTGCATTAATCGTTTCCAATAACTTTTCATAAGCCTCTTTCGCATACTTAGACGAGTTATAAGGGCTTGGGCGTTCTTTACGCCATGCTCGATCAATTCCACTCTTAAAGCCTTTGGTATCAGGTGATGGTAAATCCACTTGATCCCATAAAGTCAGGGCATTGAGAACATGGTAATTACTACTGTAGGCATGCTGATTATAAGGTGGATCAAGATAGGCAACATCAACTTCGAAACCACTCATTTGGTTAGCTAAATGTTGTGCATCGACACACCACATTTCAGCCGCAGGTCGTTTGGGATCTCCAATCTCACAGAAACGACTCGGTGTAAGCCATATTAATGACTCGATCCGTTCTAGCGCCGTTTGAGTTCGACCACCCCAACCCTGATGAAAGCTCTTAAATACACCACTGGTATTACTGACAAAACTTGCCGAATATAAAAGTGGTGCCAATAGAGCACTCATTTCTACATCATTGATTGCACCTTGTGCTTGCCAAGTTGCGATCTGTTGACGAATTGCATCAATACGCATCCCATTACGGCGTTTGAAAAACAAACGATCACGGGAAGGATCGTAAATATCATCATTGCGCGGGCATAAATTATGGGTCACCCAGCCTTTGACTTCAGGGAGCCTGTTTAAGTAATCAATCGCCTTTTGATAACCACCCAACTCTTTGAAAGCTGGTGCATCCACACAAGCTAAAATGGCATGATTGAGTGCATGACTATAGGGCTCCCAATCATTAGCAATCACACGATACCCATTTTGGCGGGCTAAACGAGAAACAACACCACTCCCTGCAAAAAAATCCGCAAAAATCGGTGGGTTCTTCTTTTTACTATTCAGTGTGCCCGTAATCTCAAGCGCTTCTAAAATCAAATGTAGAAGTCGACGCTTATTCCCGAGATATGGAACTAACTGATGAAAAAGATACTCGTCAGTGGTACGTGCTGCATGACGACGTTTGTGATAAACCGAGGGTTCTGGATTCATATCATCTCTTGGATAGGGAGCAATCTCAGGCGAATATCTTGCCCAAGTTGGATTACATCGACCAACTCAAAACGAAGTTGCTCTGCCATTTTGCTAAACTTAGCGTTGAACATTGGACGGGCAGATTGACCAAGTAAAGTAGGTGCAACATAACTAATCATTTCATCAACCAAACCATGTTCTAAAAAGGCGGTTGATAAGGTTGCACCCGCCTCTACCAACACATCATAAATTTGATATTGCTGAGTGAGGGTTTGCAATAATTGATTCAATGGTTGCGGCGCTAATTGTATCACGCCTAAATCGGCAAGTTCTTGACGAAATGGTGTCATCACCATGACGGTTTCAGGACTTTGTAAAATCTTGGCACTCAGGGGTAACTGTCCCTGACGATCTAAAATAATTCGTTTAGGTTGTACAACCGAGCTGAGATCAATCCCGTCTAAGGAACGGACATTGAGTTCACAATCATCTGCCAGAACGGTCTGAATACCTGTAATCACAGCAGCGGAGATGGCTCGCCAATGTTGTACATCTTGACGTGCTGCTGTTCCAGTAATCCATTTCGATTCACCAGATGCCATCGCAGTCCTCCCATCCAAGCTAGATGCAATTTTCAAACGTACATAGGGTAAACCTGTCGACATCGCTTTTAAGAAGCCAAAATTTAAAGTTTTGGCTTCTTCATCACAAATCCCAGTTTCCACTTCTATGCCTGCATCTTGCAAGATTTTGACACCTTTACCAGCCACCAAAGGATTTGGGTCAGAACAAGCAACGACAACCTTTTTGACTTGAGCTTTTACTAAGGCTTCCGCGCAAGGTGGTGTCCGACCAAAATGGGCACACGGCTCTAAAGTCACATATGCCGTGGCATCTTTGGCATTTTCTCCAGCTTGCCGAAGTGCAAATACTTCTGCATGTGGCTGACCTGCTTTAGGATGAAAACCCTCACCTATGATTTTTCCATCTTTAACAATAACGCAACCCACATTGGGATTTGGTTTAGTCGAATACTGACCACGTCGTGCTAGATCAATAGCCTGTTGCATCCAGTACTGATTTTCAGAATGATGATCTTGGATTAAATCGGACATGATTTCCCTAACTTAAGCTTCGTTTTCACGTTGTTGCATTTGCTCGATTTGACGACGAAATGCCTCCACATCTTGGAAATCTTGATATACAGAAGCGAAACGAACATACGCCACATGATCCAATGCAAACAAAGCCTGCATGACAATTTCACCAATCGTTCTAGATTTGACATCACGTTCACCTAGACGGCGAATTTGGGATTGAATGTCGCTCAGCACTGTCTCAATTTGCTCTTGGGTTACTGGGCGTTTCTGTAAAGCATGCATCAATGAGCGGCGCAATTTTGCTTCATCAAATGGTTCACTCTTGGCATCTGATTTAATGACCCGTGGCATCACCATTTCATAACTTTCAAAGGTGGTAAACCTTTCACCACAAATCGTGCATTCTCGACGACGACGGATTTGACAACCCTCAGCCGCAAGGCGAGAGTCGATGACTTTACTATCAGCAGCGTTACAAAATGGACAATGCATAATGGTGCGATTATTTATTCACTTTGCTTAAGTGTAGCAAAGTTTCTGCAATTGCTGAACTAGCACACCAAAGGCATAAAAAAACAGCCTTATTCGGCTGTTTTTTAAACTTCAAAGAATAATGAATTATTCGATACGCTCGCCATGTTGGCTAAGGTCAAGACCCATGCGCTCATCATCAGCACTTACGCGGATACCAATCACAAGATCAATCACTTTAAGGATAATGAAAGTCACTACTGCGCTATATAGCATCGTTGCGAGTACACCTTCAACTTGCACCCATAATTGACCTGCAAATGTTGGAGCAAGCGCAACGTTAGCAGCTTTAATGATTTCATCACTGTAGAACACACCAGTAAGAATCGCACCAACGATACCACCAACTGCATGTAGACCGAAAGCATCCAATGCATCATCTGCTTTAAGGAGACGTTTAAGTGCTGTAATACCCCAGAAGCACACTACACCACCGATTAAGCCCATGATTAATGCACCACCCACACCAACGAAACCAGCAGCAGGAGTGATTACAACCAAACCAGCAACCGCACCGGATGCACCACCAAGTACTGAAGCCTTACCACGAATGAGACGTTCAACAATCAACCAAGAGAATGCAGCGGCAGCAGCAGCAACTTGAGTTACAAGAATTGCCATACTTGCACGAGCGCCAGCACCTAGAGCACTACCACCGTTAAAGCCAAACCAACCTACCCAAATTAAGCTTGCGCCAATCACAGTGAGCGTAAGGTTGTGCGGTGCCATTGATTCGCGACCTAGACCAGCACGTTTACCCAACATGTACGCAGCCACTAAACCAGCTACACCTGCGTTGATGTGTACAACTGTACCGCCAGCGAAATCTAAAGCACCTGCTTTGAATAACCAGCCATCAGCAGCCCAAACCCAGTGAGTAATTGGTGCATAAACTAAGATTACCCAAACTGCAATAAACGCCATGAATGCTGAATATTTCATACGATCAGCAATCGAGCCGCTAATAATTGCAACAGTGATAATCGCAAAAGTCATTTGGAAAATAACAAACAAGCTTTCTGGAATAGTTCCACTTAAGGCATCAAATGCCACGCCATTTAGCATTGATTTGGCAAAGTCACCGACATAGGCGCCTGAACCAGAGAATGCAAGCGAATAACCAACGATAACCCAAATTAAGCTGACTAGAATTGCCGCAGAAAGGCTAAACATCATGGTGCTGAGTACGTTTTTCTTACGCACCATACCACCATAGAATAGAGCCAAACCAGGGATAGTCATCAACAGAACCAGTGCTGTTGAAACGAGAATCCAAGCTGTATCGCCTGTATCAACTTTTGCAACTGGTGCAGGAGCTGGAGTGGCTTCTACAGGAGCAGGAGCTTCTGCTGCGACAGTCACAGTTGATGCAGCCGCCGTATCAGACGCTGCTACAGTTTGTTCAGCAACTGGTGTTGATGCAGCATCTTCTGCCCAAACCATCGCTGAACCTCCTAAGAGTGCGCCAGATAGACTGAGCGCCATAAGCATTTTTTTCATTCGTGTCCCCCAACCTTATTTTGTGAGCTATTTCTCTTAATTCTAACTCAGCAAACTTTGTGCCAATTTAGACAGCATCTGGTCCAGTTTCACCAGTACGAATACGGATGACTTGTTCCAAATTCGTGACAAAGATTTTACCGTCACCAATTTTCCCAGTGCTTGCAACACGAGTGATAGATTCAATAACCGCATCGACCATTTCATCGCTAATCGCAATTTCAATCTTTACTTTCGGTAAAAAATCAACGACATACTCTGCACCACGATACAGTTCAGTATGACCTTTTTGACGACCAAAACCTTTTACTTCAGTTACGGTAATCCCTTGAACACCAATATCAGAGAGTGCTTCACGCACATCATCGAGTTTGAATGGTTTTACAATTGCAGTTACAAGCTTCATGTGTGTTTTCCTTCGGCTTATTTTCACCAGTAAGGTTTTATGTTCAATTTTCATGCCAATATTTGAAGGTTGGGGATTTTCAAACCATCAGCAAGAGCTTTCTTTATAACCTATTTGGACGTCAAGATGTAGATATTCAATCGAAAATAAGTTTCATTTGCTCCTGTTTAACTGAATTTAAATATCGGTGGCATCAATGCGTTGAAGAGGGCTATGGGATTACTACAAGCAATGGTACACTTGCCTACAAATACATATAACCTATTGAGCGCTTCATGATTGAAACTCTTTTACAAGCCATTCTTGAACAAGTTGATCAACCTAAAAAAGATTTAGAAAAAAATTTACGTGCTTTGCTCAATGAAAGCGTCGAAAAATTAGATTTAGTCTCTAAACAAGAGCTGGAGCGCCAGAAAATAGCGCTAAATTTGGCAAACCAACGCCTCGCTGCGTTACAACAGCAAATGAGCATCCTAGAAAAAATGGTGCAAGATCAAAAATAAGCACCAGTTTAGCGCAGAGATCAACAAAAATGATTAAAAATAAAGCACCATGATGGAACAATAATAAAATGTCTTTCGCAAAAATTTACACGAGGGGTTTATTAGGTTTACATGCCCCTCAAATCGAAGTTGAAGTTCATATCAGTTCAGGACTCCCCTCCTTAACCATTGTAGGTTTAGCAGAAGCCGCTGTAAAGGAAAGTAAAGATCGTGTTCGATCAGCAATTATCAATAGTGGTTTCTTGTTTCCAACCAAACGTTTAACGATTAATTTAGCACCTGCAGATCTTCCTAAAGATGGCTCCCGCCTAGATTTACCGATCGCACTAGGAATTTTAATTGCTTCAGGTCAACTTCCTGAAAATTGTACTGACGGCTTTGAATTTATTGGTGAACTTGCATTAGATGGACATTTACGCCCTGTTACTGGAATATTGCCAATTGCGATGGCTTGCCAACAAGCCCAACACCGCTTATTGGTACCTACTAATAATCTAGAAGAAGCCAATCAACTTCCGCAGTTTGAAGTTTATGCTGCCAATCATTTACAAGATGTATGTGCACACTTTTTGGGCACTTCTCATTTATCAGCATCACCCAAACATGAAAATTTAACCACTACTCAGTATCAATTTGATCTTGCAGATGTCAAAGGTCAATTACGTCCACGTCGTGCACTAGAAATAGCAGCAGCGGGTGGACATTCTTTACTTTTCAAAGGTCCACCTGGTACAGGTAAAACATTACTGGCTTCTCGGCTACCTTCTATTTTGCCACCACTTAATGCCCAAGAAAATTTAGAAGTCGCAAGTATTTATTCGGTTGCAAATGCTCAACATACTTTTGGACAACGCCCCTTCCGTGCACCACACCATACTGCGTCAGCGATTGCATTAGTTGGAGGCGGTTCACAACCTAAACCAGGCGAAATTACACTTGCACACTTAGGCGTATTATTTTTAGATGAATTACCTGAATTTGACCGCAAAGTTTTGGAGGTTCTCAGACAACCGCTAGAGTCGAAAGAGATCGTCATCTCCCGTGCGGCAAGACAAATGACATTTCCAGCGAATTTTCAATTTATTGCAGCAATGAATCCATGTCCTTGTGGTTACGCATTTAACCAAGATAGCCGCTGCCAGTGCTCAGCAGAAAATATTCAGCGCTATCAAAACCGTATCTCAGGTCCATTACTAGATCGTATTGATTTACATATTGATGTGCCACCTTTGCAGACCAAAGAACTACAAGATCAAAGTCCGACAGAAAGTTCTACAATTGTGCGGCAACGCGTGATGAAAGCTTATGATAAACAAATGTTAAGACAGCAATGTTTGAATCAGGCACTTTCTCCAAATTTGCTAGAACAATATGCTCAATTAGATGAAAATTCAACCAAAATCATCGAAATGGCTCAACAGCGACTTAATCTCTCAGCACGCGCCTATCATCGGGTGTTACGTGTGGCACGCACCATTGCGGATTTGGCAGAAAGTGAAATTATCTCAAGCTCGCACCTGACTGAAGCACTGTCTTATCGGGGTCATTCAACTTAAAACCAGACCATAAAAAAAGCGACCTTATAGGTCGCTTTGGTTTTTATTGTTCTTAGAAAGCGTAACCTAAACCCAAAACAACTTTATTTTTTTGCTTTGTTTCATCACGAGTATAGCCACCGAAGATATAGTCTAGACTCCAAGTTGCACCAGTATTACCTAAAGGATGTGACAGTCCAAGAGTTGCGTGACGGAAAGCAAAATCAGTTTTGGTAACATCTCCTGCTTTAGCTTGGTAAGCTAAATACTCATCATTATCACCATAATAATAAGCCGCAACTTGTGCTTTACCTGTAAATCCGCCAGCTAATTTAGGTGCATAAGTTGCCAAGAAATAGGTGTCACCTTTATTACCAAAAGTCACATTATTTAATAATGTCTGAGCAGTAATATTAAAGTCTTTGTAGCTCAGTCCGACAATTGTTTCATAACCCGTTGATTCCCAGCCTGGATAGTAATAATAAACAGTCCCACCAATTTGATAGCCCAAATCTTTTGTGATTTTTCCTTTGTATCCTGCATACAAATCATTTTCAAATGACTTCTTCTCTTCTTTTACATAAGTCGGTGAGGTATTAAAATCTGCATATGCAGCAGTTAAGGTCGAAAACCAGTATCCTAAATAGAATCCACTATCATGTGTATAATCAAGCCCACCTTGTACTGCAGGTGTATCACTTTCAGGTGAATTTGTCATACCACGTAGATTATAACTAGATACTACGTTTACATTGCCTGTAATCGTTCCTGGAAATGGTAGCTTTGTTTCTTCAGCCAAACTTAAAGTTGATGCTGTAAATACCATCGCTAGAACTGTAGCTTTGCATGCAAATTTCATCATATTGATTTCCCCCATGATTTAGATATTCAACTGATTTATGTTCTAAATTGCATCATGATGAAATTTGCAAATGCTGTGCCAAAAGTAAAAATTAAATTAAAATTAAATACAAGTTATTGATTATAATTATATTTTAAATATATTTATTTTATTTTTCTATTAATCAATCAACCGCTCAGGATTAAAATGTGATAACAAAATGCATCTTTAAATATAGAGACGCACATAATTAGCTCCTATTTTTAATATGAAATTTTCGTTTTTCTTTTCTAAGAATGAATAAAAAAAGCCAGCAATTTGCTGGCTTTTTAAAGGTTTATAAATGTTTTTTAAATTAGAATGTTTTAGTCAAACTAAATAAAACACCCGTATCATAAGGTTTTTTAGCATTATCGCTCATACCTGAAGTACTTACATTTGTTCCAACAACATCAACTTCAGCGAGGATACCTAAGAAGTTATAATTTACACCAACTTTATAGTCGATATAATTATCATCTTTTCCAGGACCACCAGCAACAACACTTAAAGCGTCTTTATTTTTTAATTTATTATACCCTACAGATGCTAAACCTGTTAAACCTGTGCTTGCAATTGGTGCTGAGTAACCTAAGTTAAAATACCAAAAATCATCAGTTCTACCCCAGTAATCAGGTGAATAATTCACGCCTACACTTAGAGCATCACCTGCTAATAATGTTTCAGGGAAAGTCAGCTTACCAAATACTTCTGTAAAAGCTAAACCTTTCTTACCATTATATCCATTTACAGCATTAGATTTAGAACCTATATATCCATAATGAATTACACCTACATCGTAGGTTGGTTTAATTTTATCTGTTAAGGCAAAACTATTAGTAAAACCTAATGTAGCGTCAGTTTCAGTTGAAACACCAGGAATACCGAAATCTACACTTGAACCCCAAAGTGCTAAATACGCACCTGAAGTATGTGAAAATGTAAATCCACCTTGAATCGCAGGATTATTCGAAGATTGTGTCACACCACGAAAACGATAATCTGTTACAGCTGAAACATTGCCCGATGCAGTAATACCATATAATGAAGGTTTATCTTCTGCCATAGCAAAAGTCGAAGTCACAGCAAAAATACTTAACGCGATCGCCTTACATGCAAATTTCATCATATTGATCTCCCCCATGATGGATATTCGACTGAATTTATGTTTTAAGTTGCATCACTATGTGAATAGCAAATGCTATGCCAACTTCTTTAAAGGACTATAAAATATAGGTTTGATGTCACATCTTTGTCATGAAATATATAAAGAGAATAAAAAAGGGCTACTTAAGCGTTTTAAAATAGATTTTTTGATCCATTTTTAAGCAAAAAATAAGATTAGTAATTAAACCGCACAAAAATAATGCAACAACACTGCTCGACAATCGATCATTGTTAAACATTTAAAGTATTGGCTTAAAAAGTGAGGAAAATTCGCACAACATAAGTGCAACTTCTAAAAAACGAGCGCTTTTTGATACAAAAATCTTACCACTCATCGGGATGTCATTTTTTGCAAATCAACTCAATCATTTTTTAATCAATTACAAAATAAATCATTAAATTTGAAAAGAAATTATGAATATAGTCACATATTTTAAAAAGAAAATATCAAAAAATAATCAATTTTAATTACAGGAATTATATTATATTTTTTATATAAAAAATAATTATTTAAGTTTAATTTATCTATTTTTTATACAAGAATAAAAACAAAAAATCTTATCCTATTTTTGTGTAAATTTAATTAAAATATTTTAATAAAAATCTATCTTTTTTATGCATAACTTATACAATTGGTCAAAATTTCGATTCTGACCGAAATTGATCTTATTTATTATGAGGCTACCTATGCCAAAGGCAAAGAAACTAACATTAGCGGTTTTGATTAATGCCGCATTGATCTCCTCAACATATGCAAGCGAACAAAGCGAAGCTAAAGGTTTTGTTGAGGATGCAAATGGTTCAGTATTGTTCCGCACAGGCTTTTTAAATCGTGATAAAAAAGACGGTTTAACAAATGATACAAGCTCAACAGCGCAAACTGCCATTTTTGATCTTCAATCAGGCTTTACAAAGGGTGTTGTTGGCTTTGGTGTTGGCCTAGTAGGTGATGCATCTTTCAAGCTTGGTGCGAATAATAATACGGGTAATCAAATGATTCCTGTAGATGATCGTGGATTTGCTTATGATCATTGGGCTCGTGGTGGTGCCAATGTGAAAGCACGTATTTCCAACACAACCGTGACTTATGGTACACAGGTGTCAACACTTCCTGTCATGGCAAGTAATCAAGCCCGTTTAGTGCCTGAGTATTACACAGGTGTTTTCATTGAAAGTAATGAAATTCCAAATCTAAATGTGGTTGCAGGTAAATTCACAAAAAACCAAATGTCAAACCAAATTAGTACCGATAAAGATGTGACAGGTCAAGGGCTTGATCGTGCAGTAGTTTGGGGTGCTAAATATAAATTTAATGATCAACTCAATTCATCGTATTATGGCTTAGATGTTCAAGATAAGTTAGAACGTCATTATGCTAATGTAAACTTTACCCAAAGCTTAAAAGACAAGAGTACCTTAACACTTGATGCCATGGGTTATCATACAAAATGGGATAAAGATGCACTCACTGATTCACATACCACAGATGATCTAGCAAACCGTAAAAACTCGATTTGGGCTGTTTCAGTGGGCTATGGCAAAGATGTACATAATGTCATGCTTTCTTATCAAGATAACACAGGTAATACTGGATATGACTATGGCTATAATGCTGATGGTTTACAAAGTATCTATGTCCCTAATTCCTATTTAGGTGACTTTAATGGTAATGATGAAAAATCTGTCGGGCTACAATATAACTACAACTTCAAAAATCACGGTTTACCTGGTCTAAACTGGACAACTGCATTTGTTTATGGTTGGGATATTGATATCGCTAAAATAACAGATCGCTCAAAAATCATTGACCAAGCCGAAGAACATGAGTTCTTTAACCAAGTCAAATATACAGTTCAAACAGGTGCATTGAAAGATGCAAGCCTACGTGTTCGCTATTCTTACTTACGTTCAAGTGATACCTATAATAATGTTTCTGGTCAATATGTCAGCAATGTCATTGGCTCAACCAATGAATGGCGTTTGTTCCTTGATATTCCTGTGAAACTGTTCTAATTCACAGCTTTATTTAAGTCATAAAAAAACCTCCATTCAATTGAATGGAGGTTTTTTTATCAGCTAGACTTTAAATCATAAAATCTAGCTGAATCTACTCAGAAAATTACTTCTTAGCAGCTTCGATTGCTTTCAATACTTCAGCTTTTGCAACGTCAGCACCTTCCCACCCGCTGATTTTTACCCATTTACCAGGCTCTAAATCTTTATAGTGTGCGAAGAAGTGCTCAACTTGGCTAATCAATAAAGGCGGAAGATCTGTATATTCTTTCACATCTTTATAGAGAGGAGATAACTTCTCATGTGGAACTGCGATGAGTTTCGCATCGATACCACCATCATCTTCCATTTTTAATTTACCCACTGGGCGGCAACGGATGACTGAACCCGCAGCAACAGGATGTGGAGTTACAACAAGTACGTCTAATGGGTCGCCATCTTCAGATAATGTATTTGGTACATAACCATAGTTAGCTGGGTAGAACATTGCTGTACCCATGAAACGGTCTACAAACAACGCATCAGAATCTTTATCGATTTCGTATTTGATTGGCGCTGCATTTGCAGGAATCTCAATGATGACATAGATGTCATTTGGTGCGTCTTTACCCGCAGGAATATTGCTATAACTCATATCAACACTCGTTTATCTTGTGAACTTAGATGTAAATCCGACAGATTATAGCGTGAATACCATAAAAATGATGCTAGATATGCTGAGCGTTAATGAATTTTATACTCAACATCGATTTAGGTCAGTTTAATTGTAATCACAAACAGTAAAATTGGACAAAATATTGAAAAAAACCAAATAATCGAACGTAAAGAAGCTAGATTCGCTAAATAACAGATGCCATAAATAATGCGAAATATAATATACGCCCAGCCTAAGCTCAGAATAAATTTCTCAGGCACAACCATATATTCAGCCATTAGAATTGCAGCGATAAATAAGGGTAAACTTTCAAAACTATTCTGCTGTACTGCATTGGCTCTTGCAGCTAGACCTGTCGTTTTCGCCAAAAAATCACGCGGATTCTGATTATCCTTTGCTTGGAAGCCACCTTTTGCTTTTGCAATTAAGGTAAAAACATATGGCAATAAACACGCAACGATAAGAATCAATATAATGCCGCTAATACCTTGCATGCTAATATCCATCATTTGAAGTTCTTGTGATCATGCTATCATAACTTATAATTTATCAAACTTTCATTTGTGCTTGTTCAACAAGCACTGCTTTTATATATTCTGCTAGTTTTAAAAGTAGTTTTCTTTGATTCAATCTCAAGGTCATGTTATGCCAGCTCAAGATCAAAACAAATTGTTTGATGTTCTTGCTCAACAACGACAGCATCAGCTTTTAGTTGACCGCGTTCTCAAAGTAGTGTTGCCCATCATCGCATTTCTACTCAGCGTGATTTGTGCAAACCTCAATTGGCAATCAACTTTGGGGACTTTCGCGATTCTCACACTTGCATTTTATGCGGTTGGAATTAAAAGGCTCACTCTTTGGCATTGGCTAACGATAGTTGTTCTCTACGTTTTTGCGGACAATTACTTCAGCTTTAATGGAATTGACCCAATTCGGTTACGTTTTCAACTTGCGACCATGCTGGTATTTGTCGGCATTGTTGGGATTGGACGGCCTTATATTGATCGTTGGTTGATGAAATCAAATAATACTCAATAAGCCCAAATAAAAAAACGCCACAATTGTGGCGTTTTTTATTTCCAATAGCTCCCTTATTTTAAACGGAGACTAAGTGGGATTCTTAAGCTGGTTTACGTAAATCTTTACGTAAGATCTTACCTACGTTCGATTTTGGTAGATCATCCATAAACTCAACATAACGTGGGCATTTATAGCCTGTTAAGTTTTGTTTTGCATAAGCAATAATTTCTTCAGTTGTTAATGAAGGATCTTTTTTCACGATGAATAATTTAGGCACTTCACCTGATTTTTCATCTGGCACACCAATCGCAGCAACTTCCAATACCTTTGGATGCTTCGCAATCACTTCTTCAATTTCACTCGGGTAAACGTTAAAGCCTGAAACCAAGATCATATCTTTTTTACGGTCTACAATTTTGAAATAACCGCGTGAATCCATGACACCAACATCACCCGTACGGAAGAAACCGTCTTTGGTCATGACTTTCTCAGTTTCATCAGGACGATTCCAGTAGCCTTTCATTACCTGTGGGCCACGAATCGAAATTTCACCCTGCTCACCAAATGCCACTTCATTACCATCATCATCAAGTAAAGCAACTTCAGTCAATGGTAATGGGATACCAATCGTGCCGCTAAACTCAGTCGTTGCAGGAGGGTTTGCAGTCGCCACTGGCGATGTTTCAGACAAACCATAACCTTCGATAATGATCGTACCTGTTACTTTCTGCCAAGCAGCAGCCGTAGATGGTAATACAGCCATACCACCACCCATTGCCATCTTCAATTTGCTATGGTCAAGCTGTTTGAATTCTTCGTTATTCACTAGGGCATTAAACAAGGTGTTTACTGCTGGGAAGAAAGAAGGTTGGTATTTACGTAATTCGCCAACGACTGCTGGTAAGTCACGTGGGTTCGGAATCAAGATATTCGCTTGACCTTTATACATACCGTAAAGCGCGCACACCATGAATGCAAAGATGTGATAAAGCGGTAACGCACACACGATACGATCATCTTTAGAACCGTCACCTGTGCCAAATTTACTTGAGAAAATACCATCACATTGTAATAGGTTAGAAACCAAGTTACGGTGTGTTAACTCAGCACCTTTAGAAACACCTGTCGTACCACCTGTATATTGCAGTACAGCAGTATCGCTTAAGGTCAAACTTGGACGTTTATAATTGCTTGGATTCGATTTACCTAACGCTGCATTAAATTTAACGTGGCCAGGGATGCTCCATGCTGGAATTTGCTTGCGAACCTTACGTAAAACGAAGTTTACAATCGTACCTTTCAGTGTACCGAGCATGTCACCGACAGAAGCAACCACAACATGCTTCACTGGTGTTTTACCAATAATGCTTTGATAAACACTAGCAAAGTTTTCGATGATTACAAGAGCTTCTGCCCCAGAGTCATTTAACTGATGCTCAAGCTCACGTGAAGTATAAAGTGGGTTTACATTGACCAATACTAAGCCTGCACGGAATACACCTAGAGCAACTACTGGATACTGGAATACGTTCGGCATCATCACCGCAACGCGCGATCCTTTTTTCAAGCCCAGACCTTGCAGGTAGGTGGCAAATTTACGGCTAGCGACTTCTAATTCATTATACGTTAAAACTTTATCCATGAAGATAAAGGCATCACGTGAACCAAATTTTTGGAAATTGCGTTCAAAAATATCAACAAGTGAGGTGTTTTCAGCAGGCAGCGCAACTGTTTCTGGGATTCCTGTCTTTTGGTATTCTGCAAACCAAATCTTTTCCATAATGCCATTATCTCCGAGTAGTAATCCTTAAAAATGTAACGACGTTACTTTCCATGACAAAACTTTTTTTTAACTTTTGGAATTGCCCTGTCAATCTATTCAAATAATATGAATACCTTGTCATATATAACGTATTTTTATCACAGAATACTAGCCTTATCTCTGAATGAGGAGTCTATTTGCTTTTTGATATCCCCGTGGTAAAAGTTGCCCCTTTGTTGCTCTTTTTCCTATATATTTTTGGAGATCGTCCCCTTTCAGTTTTAGGTGTTGTTGTCCTGCAGCGACTTGGATTATTTCATCTAAACCTAGGGTTGTCATGGATAAAATTTGCTCTTTTTCATCAAGTTGTATCAACTTGTTACCTTTACCTTTATTCAGAACAGGTAATTCAGCCAAATCTATGATCAGTAAACGCCCTGATGAACTGAGAATTGCAACATGTGTGGCTTGTTGAATTGGTAGTAAAGGTAAAGCGGTTGCATTATCTGCTACAGTCAAAAAGGCTTTACCTGCTTTCGCATTGGTATCTAACTGCGCTGCTTGCGTTTTAAATCCATATCCATTTGAACTGACAGCAAGTAACTCATTACTGTCCTCATCAACAAATACTTGAATAAATGACACGCCGCTGGCTGGTGCAAGCTTCGAACTCAATGGTTCGCCTAAGCCACGCGCAGAAGGAAGACTACTAATCGGCAGTGCATAACTCCGCCCTGTTTCATCTAAAAAGTAGACTCGCTGATTGGTTTTCCCAACAGCATGACTCAAATATTGATCACCCGCACGGAAATTTAGATTTGCTGCATCAACATCACCACCTTTAGCAGCTCTCACCCAGCCTGCTTCTGACAAGACCACAGTTACCGTTTCCGCAGGCATTAAATCTTGTTCTTTGATTTGTACCGCATCTGCACGTGTCACAATCGGTGAACGACGATCATCGCCAAACTTTTTCGCGTCTTCTTTTAATTCACCAATAATTAAATTTTTCAATGATTCAGGATTTGCCAGTTGCTCGCGAATAATGGCAGCTTTCGCTTCTAGTTCTTCTTGTTCACGGCGGATTTCCATTTCTTCAAGTTTAGCCAAATGACGAAGCTTGAGCTCCAAAATTGCCTCAGCTTGGATATCATCAATCCCAAAGTGCTGCATCAAAACAGGTTTTGGCTGATCTTCTTCACGAATAATCCGAATTACAGTATCAATATCTAAATAGGCAATTAAAAGGCCTGCCAAAATGTGCAAACGTTTTTCAATTTTAGTTAAATGGTATTGCAAACGGCGCGTTACGGTTTGCTTACGGATCTCAATCCATTCCAACAAAATACGGCGAATCGATTTGACTTGAGGACGACCATCTGCACCAATCATATTCAAATTAACGCGATAGCTTGATTCTAAATCAGTGGTTGCAAATAAATGGCTCATCACCGTTTCGGCATCAACACGATTAGAACGTAATACAATGACTAAGCGTGTTGGATTTTTATGATCTGATTCATCACGAATATCTGCCACCAAAGGTAACTTTTTCGCAATCATTTGATCTGCAATCTGAGTGACGACTTTTGAACCTGAAACTTGATAAGGCAGCTCAGTAATCACGATCTCATTTTTTTCGACCGTATACACTGCACGCGCACGATAGCTACCACGCCCTGTGGTTTGAATTTTTAGTAATTCTTCTGGCGGTGTAATGATTTCAGCTTTGGTCGGCAAATCGGGTGCTGGGATATATTCTGCTAATTTTTCATCAGTGGTTTCAGGATTACGAATCAGTGCAATCGTACCTTTGACCACTTCACGTAAGTTATGCGGTGGAATATCGGTTGCCATCCCCACTGCAATACCCGTTGTACCGTTCAGTAGGATATTGGGAATCCTTGCAGGTAAAGTGATCGGTTCTTTCATCGAACCATCAAAGTTATCTTGCCATTCACTTGTTCCTTGCCCAAGCTCACTCAGTAATAATTCACTATAAGCTGACAATTTGGCTTCGGTATAACGCATTGCAGCAAATGACTTAGGGTCATCAGGTGAACCCCAGTTGCCTTGACCTTCAATCAATGGATAACGGTAGCTAAATGGCTGTGCCATCAACACCATCGCTTCATAACAGGCTAAGTCACCATGCGGATGATATTTACCGAGCACATCACCAACAGTACGGGCCGACTTCTTCGGCTTGCCAGTGGATTTTAAGCCCAGCTCACTCATTGCATAAACAATACGACGTTGTACAGGTTTTAAACCATCGCTGATATGCGGCAGTGCACGATCCATAATCACGTACATGGCATAATTTAAGTAAGCTTGTTCTGTGAATTCGGCTACGGAGCGGTTTTCGGTTGCATGATGTGCAAGGCTGGTCATTTCAGCAAGTCATCCAAAATCATTGTTATCGTCAATGCTTTGTATGCTATGTGGATGAAAGCGTTGTGACAAGCCCTTGTTGTTGTTTAAACGTCAAATGGTGTCTTATCAATGCTCATCTGTTGAAGAAGCAGACTCAGCATCATCTTCTTTATAAATAAATTTCGGCATTTCCAAGCCAAAATAAATTGCAATTACACGTAAAGTAAAACCAAATACTAAGGTGAAAATCACGGTAAGATCGTGCTGCAATCCGATCTCTAAACAGACCCAATAACAGATCACCGCAACAAAAGAAATACTAGCATACAACTCACGGCGGAACACCAAAGGCACATCATTACAGAGAATGTCTCGTAGGATACCGCCTGAAACTCCTGTTAACACGCCTGCCACGGCAGAAACTACAAAACCATGCCCCATCGATAATGCAATTTGACAGCCAATAATCGTAAAACCAATTAAGCCCATGGCATCGAGCAATAAGAATACACTACGTAAATGCTTCATCCATTTGGCGATAATAATGGTCACAAACGCTGCACAGCAAGTCAGAACCAAATATTCAGGATGTTTGACCCAAGTTAAAGGATAATGACCTAGCAAAACATCTCGAACTGAACCACCACCCAAAGCTGTCACACATGCAATCAGCGTTACCCCAAACCAGTCCATACTACGTCGTCCTGCTGATAACGCCCCTGTCATCGCTTCCGCAGTAATGGCAATAATATAAATCACGGTGAGTAACATCTGCCGACATCCCTAAATCAGGCATCAAAGTGTGCGCTATTTTAAGGCAAACTTAGATGAATTGCGCACAACATTGTTTAAATTTTTTCCCTGAACCGCAAATACAGGGTTGTTTCATGGTGATTTGCAGATCCAAGGTTGGATCAAGAAAATACCAGTGCTGCTGATGCAAAACAAAATGAGAGATTTCATGATGAACGTGTTGCTGTTTTCCATCATGGTAATGGGCCTTGAATTCTACCAAGGCATGGGTTTTATCCAGTTTTGGCTGGTGCTGCACGACTTCTAATTTTAGCCACTGATTGGATTGACTCCAATCTGCAATCGCATCTCGATCCAAACCGGTTTGCTGCCCCAAAGCGGTGGTTTCCAAAATATAATCAATCTGTTGTAAAGCAAAAGCACTGTAACGCGAACGCATTAATTGCTCTGCATTTTGAGCAAATTGTTGTTTCAAATGCAAAGGTTGGCAACATGTTACATATAGCCCACTTCCACATGGGCAATTCTCTGTCAATGTCATTTCAATACTCAAATAAAAATAGCCTTGAGCAAAACGACCGTAATCACGATCGTAAAACTCAGAGGCTATTTAAAACAAACTTAATTATGTATCGGCTAACTTTTCTTCGGCAATAATACGCACTTTTTCAATTTTGTGCCCATCCATTGTAACAACTTCAAAGCGATAGCCATCAGCTTCAACCATTTCCCCATTTTCAGGTAAACGACCTAAATGGAACAACACATAACCAGATAAAGTTGAATATTCTTCACTTTCATCAACCAGATCTTTACCTAATAACAGTGATACATGGCGAATGTCCGTTGAACCTTCTAATAACATTGAACCATCATCCAAACTGGCAGCCACAGCTTCCAATTCGTCTTCATCAGGGAACTCACCTGCGATCGCCTCTAATACATCTATCGGCGTTGCAATTCCCTCGATAGAACCATATTCATTTAAAACGATGGCAATTTGTAATGGAGCCTGACGTAACTGCTCCATCACCATTAATACTTGCGCATTTTCATGCACAATCACAGGCTCACGTAAGTGTTTACTGAAATCAATTGCACCTGTTTCAATATATTCATTCAACACTTTATGCGTTAAAACAACACCTTCAATATTGTCTAACTCACCACGCGCAATAATCAACCGCGAATGAGTCATTGTCATTAAACGTTCTTTCAATTCGGCTGGGTCAGCATCAAGGTCCAGCCATTCCAATTCAGGACGTGGTGTCATCACCGATTTCACAGGACGTTCAGATAAGCCTAAAACACCCTGTACCAATACGCTGTGATAGACGCCATTATCTTCGTCAAACACTTCTTTGGCATAGGCTTGAGTCGCTAAAACATCTTCGGCTTCTTTATTTTGGCCTTCACTACCATTACCTTTACTGCCCAACATACGTAATACTGCAGAAGCTGTGCGATAACGTAAATCAGTCGTCGTCACCAATTTCTCTTGATTACGACGCATGGTCTGATTCACGATTTCAACTAAGACAGAGAAACCAATCGCAGCGTACAAGTAACCTTTCGGAATATGGAAACCAAAGCCTTCAACCACTAATGAGAAACCGATCATCATCAGGAAGCCAAGACACAGAATCACCACTGTTGGATGCTTATTCACAAAATCCATCAGCGGTTTGGATGCCCAAAGCATAATACCAACAGCGATAATCATTGCTAGCATCATGACACTTTGATGCTTCACCATGCCAACCGCAGTAATCACACTATCTAAAGAAAAGACGGCATCCAAAACGACAATCTGAACAATCACCATCCAAAAAGTCGCATGTACAGGATTTTCTTCTTTCAGTGTTTGGTGACCCTCGATTCGTTCATGTAACTCCATCGTCCCTTTGAAGAGTAAGAACACACCACCAAACAGCAAAATCAGGTCACGACCAGAAAAGGCATGGTCAAAAATATGGAATAGTGGTTCAGTTAGAGTCACAACCCATGCAATTGCAGCAAGCAATCCTAGACGCATAATTAAGGCGAGAATCAAACCAACTCTACGAGCAGCATTACGTTGTTCTGGTGGTAGTTTTTCTGCCAAGATTGCAATAAATACTAGGTTATCAATACCTAGGACGATTTCAAGCACCACCAATGTGGCTAAACCAACCCATGCAGCAGGATCAGACATCCATTCAAAAATCATTGATGTGACTCCTCTGCAAAATCAGCAATATCGTTATGAAGTTGAAATTTTAAAAGGTCGGCACAAATAGCCAAAACATTTTTTTTAGGAAATAAGAACAAAGCGGAGCGACAACAACCACTACTCATAGAGGTACATAAATTAATAAAAGGATTTTCAGTATAGGCAAGATTGCAGTGAAATTCATCTTTTTTATGTGCTTGTTGTTTTCAAATTTTTTCTAAAATTCATGATATTGTTTTGTACGTAAAGTGTGCATAAAACTGTCATAAAAGTCATTTAACCTAGACAAGCATAATGAAAATGATAAGGTGAAAATAAACCGAATGAATAGTGTATTTAGAATGACAGATAAAAAAACCATTTCTTCTACCCCCAGAAAAACCACCCAATCTCTGATTGCGTTATATTGCGGTTCTCGTACAGGTAACAAACCCATTTATCGAGATAAAGCCATCGAACTTGCTCAACACATCGCGAATCAAGGTCTTGGAATTGTCTATGGCGGGGCAAGTATTGGCTTAATGGGTCAAGTTGCAGATACTGTACTCGAACATAGTGGTGAAGTAGTCGGTGTAATTCCTGAGTTTATGTTGGACTATGAAATTGCACACAATAAATTAACAGAGCTTCATATTGTTGAAACCATGCATGAACGTAAAGCATTGATGGCAGAACGTGCCAGTGCTTTTATTGCTTTACCTGGTGGTTTGGGTACTTTTGAAGAGATTTTAGAAATAGCGACTTGGGGCCAACTCAATCAGCACCAAAAACCGATGATTATTTATAATGTTAATCGTTTTTATGATGCCTTGATTGCTCAACTAGATCATGCTGTTGAAGAAGGATTTTTACCTCCTCAACATCGTGCCAAAGTGATTATTTGTGATTCGCTTGAACAAATTACCAATGTAATTAAAAATTTGAATAGTCCTACACGTATCGAAGTCTAAAATACTGAGTATAAAAAACGGATCAAATTGATCCGTTTTTTTATGCCAAGAGTTTATTGAAGATTAACTTGGTAAACAGCCGTTGAACCACTGACTTCATTACCAACCACGAGCAATGGCTTACCATTTGGAGAATCTTTTGCAGAGACAAAAATCAACCCCTCAGGTCCTAAATCACCCTGCTGCGCAATATCTGTTTCTACAAAGTTACGGGTAGTCAAGTATTCAATGAACTTAGGTTTATTCGGCGTAGTGATGTCATACGCCATAATGCCACTCATACGTTCCAAACCAATAAAAGCAAAGGTTTTCTTCCCGATTGTGCCCACAGTAATACCTTCTGGTTCTGGGCCTTTGGCAGCACTTCGCTTATCAAAAGTGACTTCTTCATGATCACTATTAAAGTATTTAGGGAATAACTCTGCTATTTTCTTTTCAAATTCGCTGCCCGAATCCCAAACAAGTTGACCTTGGGTATTCCAGATACTAAATGAACGTGCACCATAGGCATAGAGTTTGTCATAAACCAGATAACCATCTGCATCCAGTTTTGGTGAACCGTCTTGATTCACTTGGTATCCTTTGGTCCACGTCACTTTTAAACGACCTAATTGACCATCTTCACGACAGCCTTTTGCATCTGTTGCTGTTGCGCCACAATAACCAAAAGTTGATGCATTTAATCGTGCACCTTTTACGCCTACAGCGATTTTCTGTAAATGCGCTGGATACTCATCTTTGACTTTATTGGTAAAACCACTACTCTTAAACAGGTCTTTAACGCGAATTTCTTCTACAAAGCCCTTACTGGTATCACCACCAAAATATGCATCAGCATCTTTTAACCAAGCGCGTGAATCCCCTTCATTGGCAGTCACCAAATAAGTTTGTCCATTCACCTGATAGTTCGCAATCGAATCTGGTTGATACATCCCCACTAAACCTGCCCACGGTTTGATATTGATAATTCCCTTATCTTTATCTTTGGTATCAATAACACCATCACCATTACAATCCGTTTTTGGATCACAATCCCGATCACTCACATCTAAAGCATTCTCAACCAAACTATGCTCTTTATAGCCTAATGGATAAATATCGGTGACTTTCTGTTGTGCGATATCTATTCTCGCAATTGCATTATTTTCTTGTAACGTGACCCAAGCGGTTTTGCTATCTGCTGAAATGGTTATATATTCAGGTTCTAAATCTTGAGCAACGCTGGCATTTGGACCAAAGATACGTACTCCTTTGGCCAATAAATCTGACTTTTGATTATTCCATGCACTAAAACCTGCCACACTGGCTTTAGGTTGCTTAATATTGCTGATATCAATAATGCTGATTGAACCTTCAGGATCAACCGAGTAATCATCATTCGGTTCTGCTTCATTTGCGACTAAAACCGTTTTAGCATCTGGACTAAAAGTCAGCATATCAGGTAAAGCACCCACACTCACTTTGCTAATAAAACTGAGATCTTTGGCATTAAAAAACACCACCATTCCAGTATCCGTTTTATTCTCAGCTTGTACTGCAAGCGCAACAATGCCATTTTTCACAGCAACACTATTTACTTCAGAATTTGCTAAATAAGTTCGCGCTGAAAGCTCTGCAATATGTACAGGCTGTGCTGGTTTAGATGCATCTAAAACATCGACTAAACCTTTTTGTGCATTGACTACAAATAAGCGTTTACTTGCCGCATCATACGCAGGAATCTCAGCTGCACTTTTAACAAACACCTTGGTTTCATAACGCCCTAACAAACTTAACTTCATTGTTTCAGGCGTTGCGTCTACAACCTCTGGTGAGTTCGTAGCGTTATCATTCTCATTACAGGCAACCAACCCGACAGACAACAATGTTGTCAATAAAACTGAAATCTTAAATTTCATCATCAAATTCCATACCCTTATTTTGTATGGTTAATTTAGTGATTGGAGATGCAAGTTAGATGACACTTTAATGTCAGTTCCATGACCACTCTTTGACAATTTTGGTCTTTATTTCCAATAGGGTTGCATTAAACTAGAACCGATTTCTTATGTGTCAGAACTCATGACCACGACAACACACCAAGCTGTACAGCCCGAATTTCGATGGTTGGTCATATTGGTTTCGATTGGCTTTTTTATGCAAGCCTTAGACACCACCATCGTGAATACTGCAATACCAGCAATGGCGATTCAACTGAATGAAAATCCATTACAAATGCACAGCGTAATTGTCGCCTATGTATTATCTGTTGCAGCCTGTATTCCCTTGAGTGGTTGGTTAGCCGATCGTTTTGGGATTCGTAATATTTATCTCAGCTCTATGGTGATTTTCAGCTTGGCTTCATTGGGATGTGGCTTATCGCAAAACCTAGAACAATTGTTGTTTTTCCGTGTGATTCAAGGTATCGGCGGCGCCTTATTGATGCCTGTAGGCCGTTTGGCTTTATTAAAGCTAATTCCACGCTCCCAATTTCTTTCAGCCATGAGTCTCATGAGTTTGGCAGGGCTAATCGGTCCACTGATGGGACCTACATTAGGCGGTTGGTTAGTTGAAGTCGCAACATGGCATTGGATTTTTCTGATTAATTTTCCGATGGGTATTCTCGGTATGATCATGACATTTAAGATCATGCCCAATCAAAAAGAGCCGACGGTGAAAACTTTCGATTTCAGCGGTTTTATCTTATTGATGGTCGCAATGGTCGGTTTATCCTTAGGCATTGAAAATATGGCCTCCTCACAATATTCAAATCTTGTGAGTATCAGCTTATTGTTGATCGGCATAATTGCCACAGTTAGCTATGCCTATCATGCGCATACCCATCAAAATGCGCTATTTCATGGGCGTTTATTCCGTTACAAAATCTTCTCAATCGGTGTATTAGGTAATTTCTTCGCACGTTTGGGAAGCAATGCTATTCCTTTTATTTTACCTTTGATGTTGCAAGTCGCCTTTGGCTTTGAACCTTTCATTACAGGATTAATGATGATTCCAATGGTACTCGGTTCATTATTTTCCAAGCCCATTATTCGCCCCTTGATTCAACGTGTGGGGTATCATCGTTTTCTACTCACCAATACCATCTTAGTCGGATTATGTATTGCGAGCTTCTCATTCATGACAGCAGTGACTCCACTGTGGTTGAAAGTCTTACACTTGTTTATTTTTGGCACATTAAATTCGCTACAGTTTGTAGGCATGAATACGCTCACTCTCAAGGACTTGCCACAACACGATGCCAGCAGCGGTAATAGTTTCTTATCAATGATTATGATGCTGTCTATGAGTATTGGGGTCGCAATGGCAGGCACACTGATTAATCTATTCAGTCAGCACTTTTCAACGACATCAATGAGCAGTGCTTTCCATGCCACATTGATTACACTGGGTTGTATTAACATCATTACTGCAATCATCTTTTGGCAGATTCCGAAAGAAACTACGGATGAGTCTCCATAAGAGAATGTCTAGGATTACTCTCAATACATCATGTAAATTTGTGGAACAATTGAGCCATCAGATGATCAATCTAAAAGCTAAACCGAGTACAATCTCTGCATGATCAATACTGTAAATCCAATACGCAACTCGATCTTGCATAGCATAAAATATGGCAAAGAAACTCTTGAAGCACTCGCTCTCTCAACATTACCCAACGGTGACTAGCATCGCTTTAACAGTGATGCTTGGGCTTGTGAGTTATTTCGGTTTGTTCTATCAACAAAAAGCCGTAGCACAAGATTATTCAATCCGTGGATTTGATGTATCACATCATCAAGGTGAGATTAACTGGAAAAAGATCTCTCCGATGCAATACCAATTCGTGTATCTCAAAGCCACCGAAGGTGGCGATTTCAAAGATCAAAATTTTCAGCAGAATTGGCTCAAAGCACGTGAAAGAGGTTTACATGTCGGTGCGTATCATTTCTACCGTCTCTGCCGTGATGGCACCGTTCAGGCTGAAAATTTTATCGCTACTGTGCCAAAGAAAGCAGATGCCTTACCGCCTGTGATTGATCTTGAATATGACAGTAATTGCATTAATACCTATACCAAAGAGCAGCTACTCAAAGAAATTCAGATCATGAATGATCAACTCCATAAACATTATGGCAAACAACCTATTTTTTATATTTCCAAGACTTTTTACCACATTATCTTGATGGGTAATTTTAGCAATACCCCATTATGGGTGAGAGATTATGAGGGTAAACCTGAATTAAAAGATGGACGGCAATGGCTCTTTTGGCAACATAGCCAAAGTGGAAAGATAGAGGGTATTCCAAAACCTGTTGATCTAAATGTCTATGCAGAATCGCCAAAACAGTGGCGAATCTTTTTAAAACAACAAGGCATCGTAGATGCCAAGTGAACTGCGCAAAATCATCCATATTGATATGGATGCCTTTTATGCATCGGTTGAACTCAGAGAGCTCCCTGATCTCAAAAACTTGCCTGTGGTGATTTCATCACACCACCCTCGTGCTGTAATTGCTGCAGCATCCTACCCCGCTCGCGTATTTGGCCTACGCTCTGCCATGTCGATGGGGCAAGCTAAAAAACTCTGCCCTCAGGTTGTGGTGATTGAGCCGAATTTTGAAAAATATCGTGAAGTCTCAGCTCAAATTCATCAGATTTTCCAACAATACACTCCTCTGATTGAACCGCTATCATTAGATGAAGCTTATTTAGACGTGACTGAGAATCTAAAAAACATTCCGAGTGCGACTGAGGTCGCTGAACACATTCGTGCTGATATTTTTGCAGTAACAGGACTCACTGCGTCCGCTGGTGTAGCTCCCAATAAATTTTTGGCAAAGATCGCCTCTGATTGGAACAAACCTAATGGTTTATTTGTGATAAAACCCCATCAGGTACTCAATTTTATTCAGGATTTAGCTCTCAATAAAATTCCAGGGGTCGGTAAAGTCACTCAAGAAAAATTAAGTCAACTGAATTTACACACGCTCGGTGACCTACAAAAAATAGAAGAAAATATACTTATTCATCATTTTGGCAAATACGGAAAACAACTGTATTTATATGCTCAAGGGATTGACCATCGTCCCGTCAAAGCTGAGCGAGAACGCCAACAAATATCAAAAGAGACCACCTTTGATGATGATTATACACTTGAACAATGTCATCACACTTGGCAGCCCCTAGCTGCGCAAGTGTGGCGTAGTCTAAATAAAAAACAATTAACTGCTCGAGGAGTCAATGTAAAACTTAAACTTAAAAATTTTCAGGTTTTACAGCACAGTAAAAGTTTCAAACAAGCGCTACAATCTGAACAAGACTTAGCACAAGTCATCTTTCAACTACTGAATGAAATGCATATTGACCCGACTTTTCAATTCCGTTTAGTCGGTGTTGGCGTCTATCAATTACAGCCCATGCAACAAGAATCTCAACTTTCTTTGTGGTAGTGGCGTTTTTTTACACAAAAGCATATCCCAAACTAAAATTTATGTTTGCTTTTTATGCGGTTTTCAGTACTCTAGGCGGCGCGGTAACATTATCCTTGTTGCTTGCCCTTGCTAAAGAAATCCTCGCTTTTAGCATTTGCTCCTGTGGTTAGCGTGACGATCAAATCCGAATATTACAGGGCACTTCAGGTGTCCTTTTCTTATTTATCTTTTATAAAAATTCTCAACATTAGTTCTCTCGATCCAGACTTCAGTTAAACTAACATCATAAAATTAGAAAATATTGATTACTGATCATTATGAATCAAAAACAAATTCTCTGTATTGAAGACGAAGCCGCAATTGTGTTGCCACTACGTTATGCGCTTGAACGTGAAAGATGGAGTGTCAGTTGGGCAAATACAGGAACGCAAGCACTCGAATTACTCTCTCAACAGACTTTTGATTTTATTATTTTAGATGTAGGTTTACCTGATCTCAATGGTTTTGAAGTCTGCAAACAACTGCGTCAAAAATATCAAACACCTTTATTATTTTTAACAGCTCGCGATGATGAAATTGATCGGGTTGTCGGTTTAGAAATCGGTGCTGATGATTATTGTACCAAGCCTTTTAGTGCACGTGAAATTGTGGCAAGGATTAAAGCCTTTTATTTTTCCAGCAACGCAGGCTGGTTCGCATGGAAAGCTTTGCTGCCTGATTTATACAAAATTACACTGTAGTTAGGGGCCATGCAGTACAATCAGTCTATGTTTTTTTCATTAGGTTACCATTATGACTGTGCAAAGACTGCATGTCACTTCACGTTATTGCGAAGTCGCAATTTCAGGAAATCTAGTTCATTTGGCAGGTCAACTGGCAGATGATACCAGTGTCGATATTACTGCACAGACACAACAAACTTTAGATAATATCGATCGTTTACTCGCAGAAGCAGGTACAGACAAAACGCATATTTTATCTGTCCTTATTTTTCTAAAAGACATTGAACAAGATTATGCAGCCATGAATGCGGTTTGGGATGCATGGATTGCTGAAGGTCATCCCCCAGCACGTACCTGCGTAGAGTCTAAACTGTATACGCCAGATGTTTTGGTTGAAATGACCGTGACAGCAGTACGTCCATAATCAATTAAGATCATTTTGCTGCTAGAACATTATATTTCATAACTCGTTCCGTTTGCGGCATTGTGGTTGCTGTGATTGAAACAGGCATGATCGGTTCAAATAGATCAGGAACTAAGTTCTCACGTAACTCTTGCTCCGTTGGAATACTGCTATAGCGCAATACTCGATAACCCGCTAATTCTAATAAGCTGTCTTGATAATGCTTCTGATGTAGACGATTCACATATGACTCGTCTGCAATCTCAATAATTGCAAGCACTTGATGTTGCTGATCGAGTACGACAAAATCAGCAACTAAACCTTGATATTTACGGCGCGTATGCGCAAATTTTGTTGTTAATAGCGCATCAAAAGAAACATGCGCCAAAATCGTATGACGAGGTAATACAGCTTGTAAACGCATCAAGGTAATTTGCTCAGAAATATTGAGAATACCACGGCGTTTTAATGGACTATCTTGACGCCGATTAGGATGTAGGCGTCGAAACACAAGTGCTGTAATCAACAGCAATCCAACTATTGTTATGAAATAATACATTTCTAACGAATCCCTTTAGATTTTTTATAATCATTTTGGCTTTGAGCCATTTTTTTAATCAGTAACAACGATAGTTAAAGTCATTTTAGCAGTGTAACTTAAATTTTTTTAATCGTGTTTCCCTCGTCGACCAAAGTCGTAAAAGCATCCTGCATCTATATTTATAATCATCAGTAGGCAAATATTCAAGCAGATATTGTCAGTATATGTTTCGATAAATTGTACTTTTATAACTAGATTGTGACTACCCTACCATTTGTGTACAAAAAAGAAGGCATCATGATTGATGCCTTCTGTTTATCCATTTAACGCTTTGGTTTCACTTTAGGTTTTGCTTTTCCTGAGAATGGTTTTTTGTCACCTGTTTCACGTGGCGGTAAACCTGTATGTTGCGTTAAGATCTGCCCTTTTTGTGGATGTTTCTGACCTGATTGTGGCTGAGATTGCGCTTGACCACGTTTCGCTGAATCACCTGCAACAGTTGAGTTCTTTTTACGTGCCGATTTATATTCACCTTCAGCCGTACCTTGTGGCTGATAGGTTGGGATCAGATGCTGCTTCGAATTACCAATTAAATCAGAACGCCCCATCTCTTTCAGTGCTTCACGTAACAAAGGCCAGTTATTTGGATCATGGTAACGCAAGAATGCTTTATGCAGACGGCGACGCTTTTCACCTTTCACGATATCGACATTTTCAGTATAACGTGCCACTTTAGACAACGGATTTTTGCCTGTGTAGTACATCGTGGTCGCAGTGGCCATTGGTGATGGGTAGAAGGTTTGTACCTGATCAGCACGGAAACCATTTTTCTTCAACCAAATCGCCAAGTTCATCATGTCATAATCGGTGGTACCCGGATGTGCTGCAATGAAGTATGGAATGAGATATTGTTCCTTACCTGCTTCCTTACTGAAACGCTCAAACATTTGTTTAAAGCGGTCATACGTCCCAATTCCCGGTTTCATCATCTTCGACAATGGGCCTTGTTCAGTATGCTCAGGTGCAATTTTTAAATAGCCACCCACATGATGCTGTACCAATTCTTTCACATATTCAGGGTTCAATACCGCAAGGTCATAACGTAGACCAGAACCAATCAAAATCTTCTTCACACCTTTGATTTCACGCGCTTTACGATAAAGCTGAACAAGAGGTGCATGATCGGTATGTAGGTTTTGACAAACCCCTGGATAAACACAAGACGGCTTACGACAATTTTTTTCAATTTCAGGGTCGTTACAATGCAAACGGTACATGTTTGCAGTTGGACCACCTAAGTCTGAAATGATGCCTGTAAATTGAGGTGCCGTATCACGGATCTTTTCAATTTCACGTAAAATTGAATCTTCAGAACGGTTTTGAATAATACGCCCCTCATGTTCAGTAATTGAACAGAAGGTACATCCACCAAAACAGCCACGCATGATATTGACCGAGAATTTAATCATATCAAAGGCTGGGAAACGTGCATTTCCATAAGAAGGATGCGGTAAACGTGCATAGGGTAAATCAAACACATAATCCATTTCCTCAGTGGTCAGAGGAATTGGTGGTGGGTTGATCCAAACGTCCCGCTCACCATGACGCTGCACTAAGGCACGTGCATTACCCGGATTGGTTTCCAGATGCAAGATGCGGTTGGCATGGGCATATAACACATGATCATCAGCAACGGCTTCAAAAGACGGTAAACGAATCACGGCCAATTCACGTGGAGGTAATTTATGTTTAATCGCTTTTGATGGCGCAGGCTTTAACTGCACAATCTGTGTATCTGGATCGAGCTGGTCGCCTTCACGCACGATTGGATTGGCAACGATTTCTTTTTGGAAATTTTGATACTGCGCTAATGAGTTACCTTTTTCTTTTTCAACTTCACAGCCATCAATATCTTCAGTCATGACATAAGGATTAATAATTGGATCGACACGTCCAATGGTATCCACGTCATTACTGGCAATTTCAACGAATTTGGCTTTAGATGCTTTATTATGCTTATTAATAATAAATGCTATACCACGAACATCTGTAATTTCGTGGATTTTCTCACCTTTGGCTAAACGATGCATCACATCGATAATCGCACGCTCGCCATTACCATACATCAATAGATCAGCTTTTGAGTCCATCAAAATAGAGCGGCGAACTTTGTCAGACCAATAATCATAATGTGCAATACGACGCAAGCTGCCTTCAATACCACCAAGCAATACAGGAACGTCAGGAAAAGCTTCACGGCAACGCTGACAGTAAACTGTTGCTGCGCGGTCTGGACGCTTATTTGCTTCATTGTTTGGCGAATAGGCATCATCGGAACGAATTTTACGATCTGCCGTATAACGGTTGATCATTGAATCCATGTTCCCTGCAGTCACACCCCATGCAATGGTTGGCTTGCCTAGAACACGAAAGCTCTCTGCATTGGTCCAGTCTGGCTGTGCAATGATGCCGACACGGAAACCTTGTGCTTCGAGTACACGCCCAATTACACCCGAAACAAAAGACGGATGGTCAATATAGGCATCACCACAAACCAAAATAAAGTCACACGCATCCCAGCCGAGTTGATCCATTTCTTCTCGTGACATCGGCAAAAATGGTGCGGGTTCAAAACACGAGGCCCAATATTTGTCGTAATCAAACAGCGCTTTTGGCGCGGTCTGCATAGTGTAGGCAGTAGACATGGCTTGCGAATCTCGGCTAGCAGATGGAGGAGAGACATCTAAAGATGAAAGCCGATCATATTAGCATGAATTCCATTCATTTTTATAGATCAAAAAACAAACAGAAGCATTTCCCCAAAAAGTATTTGTAACTTATTGAGGAAATAACATCATAAGATGTTGATAATTACTCTTCTTCGTTCAAGAAGCCTTCTTTAATTCCAGAAGGTAAATCTTGATGCCACCACGTATAAATAGAAGCTTTAATTTCTTCATCTTCATCAGGATCATTCAATGGTTCATCATCTTCACGAATAAGCTCATCGCCATCAAATTTGAACCAAAACTCCCATGGATCATCATCACCACAGCCCCAAGCTTGTGCATGAATATCAGGTAATAAGCCTTTTAAAAATAATAAAATATTTTCAATGTTTTCATCGCCATTTGAGCCATGGGTAAAATCTAGGACAGCAAACCCATCAATATAGTGTAATGTCTCTGGCGCAAGATCATGTTCAATCGAATCAATCAAATCAACTAGCTCTTGAGTAATCTCATCCGCTTGCGGATTAATGAGTAAAGCTGTCTGAATGAACTTTTCTTCATCTCCATGATGTGTAGTAAATAAGACCTCTAATTGTCCCATGATTGTTGAGTCAGGATGTTTATAATAAACTCGACTATGTAATTCCATCTTATCTCCCCCAATTTTAATATTATCTCTACACCCAAATAGGTGCTTGTTTAAATTACTAAATTTTCAGGAATTTTATCAAGTTTATGCGACTTTATTTGTTGTTTTAGTTTCGTTTTTCATTAAGTGTATCGCGAGCGCAAAACCAATCACTAAGACCACTCCGACACTCAAATTAATTCCAATCCATCCAAAATGCTCCCAGACCAAACCACCACTACTCCCAAGCAAACTTGAGCCGATGTAATAGCAAAATAAATACAGCGAAGAAGCAACTGCCCGATATTGTACCGCCTGAACGGAGACCCAACTACTGGCTGTCGAATGTGCCGCAAAAAATGAAAAAGTGAAAATCGTCAATCCCAGTAAAATTGCCCAAAGCAAAGGAATAAGCGTAATGAACAGACCAACCATCATGCTAAATAATAAAAAAGGCAGCACTTTTGCTCGACCATATTGATACCCCCATCGCGCAGCTTTCGGTGAACTATAAATTCCAGCAAGATAAGCAATCGAAATCAAACCAATCCATGTTTGTGATAAATGAAATGGCGCTTCTAATAAGTGGTAACTGATATAGTTAAAAACTGTGACTAGGCAGCCCATTAAAATAAAGCCTTGGGCAAATAAAATTCGTAGTTTCGAGTCTTTTAAATTTTGCTCAAACGCGGCTTTAAAACGTGAAAATCGGAATGGAAATGGCTTGAAATGCTGTGATTTGGGCAACAATAAATAAAATAGACAAGCAATAATAAAATTTAGAAAACCAATGATATAGGTTGCAGATTGCCAAGAAATAAAGTCAACCAATACCCCTGCAATTAAACGTCCACCCATGCCGCCAATCGCTGTGCCAGAGATATACAATCCCATCGCAAAACCGATATCTTTCTGCGCAATCTCTTCGCCGATATAAGTCATTGCAACGGCTGCGACCCCACTCACGGCTAAACCAATGAGAATACGGGTGCTGAGAAAAATCTCCCAAATTGGAAACGAAGCACTAATCAATAAGAGAATCGAAACGAGGAATAAGGCACAAACCATGATCGATTTACGTCCAAAACGATCAGAAATAAAACCTGTGAATAACAGACCAATTGCTAAGGCGACGGTAGAAAAGGATAAAGGAAAACTACTATGCGTCGGTGTAACCTGAAAGAATTTTGCAAAAATTGGCATCATGGGTTGTACACAGTACAACGATGAAAAGGATGCAAAACCAGCAAAAAATAAAGACCATAAAATCGCAGTAAACGATTTTGAACCATATTCGATATGGGTTTTGACAATGTCCGACATAAATCAGCTTTTTCTACAGGTCTGGTTTGATTTTAGTCTCTTTTAGACTCCCTGTAATGGCTGCCTTTAAAAAACCCTGAAAAGTTGTGCATAGCATATAGTTTTCTGCAAAATGACCCTATATTTTGTAGGCTAAAACGTACATAAGTTGCGGTGATTGGCGAATAGCTGATAGCAGGTTTATCCCCTAAAATACAAATCATGCAGAGACAGGATGTCTCATTCAGAACAACAAAAAGCACAGGACGTGGTCGTTGACAGGAGTTGGCGGTAAGAAACCAAATATGAGAAAGCCTCGACAGGATGTCGGGGCTTTTTCTATTGATAAAGAGATATTCACATAATCATAAAGGGTAATCCCCCCTAAAAATAAAAGGACGTAAAAGTAGAATTTTCTCTTAAGATCAAAGCAGGAGATTCTGCATGAAAACATCTAAATTTACTGACAGTCAGATT